>CAJTTS010000076.1 GCA_910579155.1 uncultured Oscillospiraceae bacterium
GGCGTCGGTGCCCGCGCCGGGCTCGGTGAGGCCGAAGGCGCCCAGCCACTCGCCGCTGGACAGCTTGCTCAGATACTTGGCCTTCTGCTCCTCGGTGCCGTAGGTGGCGATGGGCCAGCAGCACAGGGAGGTGTGGGCGGAGACCATGACGGAGGTGGTGGCGCAGTGCTTGGCCAGCTCCTCGCACACGGCGATGTAGTTCAGGTAGCTCAGGCCGGCTCCGCCGTACTCCTCGGGCATGGGCACGCCCATCATCCCCATATCGGCCAGCTTATGCCAAGTCTCCTCGGGGAAGCGCTCGTTCTCATCCACCTCGGCGGCGATGGGAGCCACCTCTTTCAGGCAGAAGTCATGGAGCATAGTAAGGATTTCCTGTTCCTCTTCGTTAAAGTGGAAATTCATAGCGCATCTGTCCTTTCTGATTCGTTTTCAAAATGGCAAAACGCCGCAGCCGCCAAACGCCGGGGCCGCCGGGAGGGAAACACTCCCTCCCGGTCGGCTTGTCCTCACGTCTTGACAACCCGGCTTCTATCTCCGGTTTAGCCCCGGGCCTTCTTGATCTCGTCCACCAGGACGGGCAGCACCTCGAACAGGTTGCCCACCACGCCGTAGTCAGCCACGTCGAAGATGGGGGCGTCGGGGTCCTTGTTGATGGCCACGATCACGTCGGAGCCGCTCATGCCGGCCAGGTGCTGGATCGCGCCGGAAATGCCGCAGGCGATGTACAGCTTGGGACCCACGGTCTTGCCGGTCTGGCCCACCTGGTGGGCATGGGCGATCCAGCCCGCGTCCACCGCCGCGCGGGAAGCGCCCACGGTAGCGCCCAGCACGTCGGCCAGCGCTTTGATGGTGTCGAAGCCCTCGGGGCCGCCCACGCCGCGGCCGCCGGACACGATGATCTCCGCGCCCTCCAGGTCCACGTTCTCGCCGCCCATCTCCTTGATGAGCTCGATCACCTGGGTGCGGATCTGGTCCTCAGCCACGTGCAGGTCCTCTTTCATGATCTCGGCCTTGGCCTCAACAACGTCACCTTTCTTGAACACGCCGGGACGGACCGTGCCGATCTGGGGACGGTGGTTGGGGCAGATGATGGTGGCCATCAGGTTGCCGCCGAAGGCGGGACGGGTCCACGCCACGTTGCCGGTCTCATCGTCCACGTCCAGCGCGGTGCAGTCGGCGGTCAGGCCGGTGTGCAGGCGGCAGCTGACGCGGGGGCCCAGGTCCCGGCCGTTGTTCGTCGCGCCGATCAGCATACTGGTGGGGCCGTACTTCTCCACCAGGGTGCACAGGGCGATGGCGTAGGCGTCGGTGGTGTAGTGCTTGAACTCCGGGCCGTCCACCACGATGATCTTATCAGCGCCGTGCTCGTTGGCGGCCTTCACCGCCTCGTCCACGCCGCTGCCGATGACGACGGCCACCAGAGCGCCGCCCTGCTTGCCCGCCATCATCTTGCCGGGGGTCAGCAGCTCGATGCCCACGTTTTTCGCGGTGCCGTCCTCGTTGGTCTCAACAAATACCCACAGGTCTTTGGTCTTGGCTTCCATTGTGCTTCCCCTCCTTAAATAACGCTGGCGCTGCTGAGCAGCTCGAACAGCTTCTTGGCGGACGCCTCGTTGTCCTCTTCCTTAATCTTCACGCCGCCGGTCTTCTTCTGCGGCACGAAGGTCTTCTTCACGTTGGTGGGAGAGCCCTTCAGGCCGATGCGGCTGGTGTCGATGTCGGGGAAGGCGTCGTCACCCAGCACGGGAATCTCGGCACGGTTGGCGGCCATCTTCCGCTTGATGGTGGGATAGCGGGGGTCCCAGGCGGGCTTGGTGTAGGTCACCAGGCAGGGGAACTTCACGCCGATGACCTCGACGCCTTCCTCCACTTCCTTCTTCACCTTCAGCATATCGCCGTCCAGCTCAGCCTCCAGGCCGTAGGTGACCTGGGGATAGCCCAGATGCTCGGCCAGCTCGGGGCCCACCTGGGCGGTGTCGCCGTCGATGGCCTGCTTGCCGCAGAAGATGGCGTCGAACTTGCCCTCCAGCTCCTCCACCTTCTTCACCGCGTTGTACAGAATATAGCTGGTGGCCAGGGTATCGGACCCGCCGAAGGTCCGGCCGGACACTAAGTACGCCTTATCGGCGGCGATGGCCAGGCACTCCTTCAGGGCCGCCACGGCCTGCGGGGGGCCCATGGACAGCACCACGATTTTGGTGTCGGGGTTCTTGTCCTTGATCCGGGCGGCGGCCTCCAGGGCGTAGCCGTCAAAGGGATTGACGATGCTGGGAACGCCGTCGCGGATCAGGGTGTTCTTCACCGGATCGATCTTGATCTCGGTGGTGTCAGGCACCTGCTTGACACAAACAAGTATGTTCATCTTGGGGTTCCTCCTATCTGGAATTTTTGGTGCGCGGATTTACGCTATACAGTCTACCACATTTCTCCCGGCTTGTCACGTAAATAAAGCAAATGAACCCGTTTATTTTTTTGACAAATTTTATACCGTCCGGGACGGCCCCCGCGCCGCTTTCAAACGCTCATTTCCACGCCCAGCAGCGCATTCCCATGGCCCGCATAGCGTCCCGGCTGCGCATCTCGACCTCCTCCTCTTTCTGGAGGTGGGGCCAGTCGCTCCAGACGGAGAAGGCGCAGCCCAGCAGCAGGTCCCGCCGGTTCTCCGGCAGGCGCTGGCCCTGCCCTCCGCCCCGGCTGTCGCTGTCGGGGAAGAGGTCGGGGGCCCACCGGGACAGGATGCGCGTCCCGTCCGGATCGGTATACCACTCCTCCGTCAGCAGGATATAATAGAGGTAGCCGCTGTGGTAGTTGACCACCCGGTGCCCCCGGTCCAGGAAGGCGGACAGCGGGGCCATATTGCCGTCCCAGCGGCTCCAGTAGGCGATCTGGACGTCGCGGTCCAGCTCCAGGCGCTGGTTGACGTCGGTCCGGTACAGCCCGTCGTTCCATACCCGGACCTGGAAGCCTTCAGCCCGGACCCGGGCGGTGATCTCGTTGAGGTAATGGACATAAGTGTCCACCCCGGTGTACTCCGGCCCCAGGCGCTCTTTTGCCCAGGCGTCCATCACCGGGTAAGGGGAGAAGTCCCGAAAGTCGATGAACTCGTCCCCGCCGATGTGGAACACCTTCGAGCCGGAAAACAGGTCCATGTACTCGTCCAGCAGGTCCAGAAAAAAGCCCACCGCGTCGGGGTTGGTGATGTCCAGGGCGGAGTGGAGCCGGCTGCCGTCCCGCCGGGGCAACTGCCACCGGGGATGCTCCCGGAGGGCCTGGCCCAGGTGGCCGGGGCTGTCCAGGGAGGGGTTCACGTCGATCTGGTAGGCGTTGGCCAGCCGGATCAGCCCGCGGATTTCCTCCTTGGAGTGGTAGAGCAGCGAGGGGACCTCCGGGTGGCTGTCACAGGCGATGCGGAAGCCCTCCGTCTCGGAGAAGTGGAGCCAGAGGGTGTTCATCCGGTTTCGGGACATGTCCCGGATGCGCCGGGCGATCCACTCCGGGGTGTAGTGCTTCCGGCCCATGTCCAGGTGGAGGGCCCGCTCGCCGCTGTCCGGCCAATCGGCCAGCGTGCCCCGGGGCACGCCGCCCTCTCCGGCCAGCTCCATCATCCGCCGCAGGCCGTATACCGCCCCCCGCAGGGACTGGGCGGTGAGCTCCACCCACTGGCCGACGTGCAGAACATAGCCCTCCCGGAAGGTCTCCGCCCCCGCCAGCTCCTCCGGCCGGCCAAGGCAGAGCGCCACGTCGCCCGGGCGGGGGGGCTCTTCCTCCACCCGGGCCATGGCCGCCAGGGCGGGGTACTCCTCCTCCAGCAGAGACACAAGGCCGGACAGCTCGTCCCGCCGCTCTCCAAAGAGCAGCACCCGGCTGTCCGGGCCGGGGGTCCAAAAACCGCCTGTTTTCTCATACCGTTTGGGCGGGGCAAAGGGGCGTTCCTCCATCATGATCCCTCCACATTATTAATGGTGTGAGCCGGTGTGTTGGCAGAGGGCGGGCCGTCCCCCTTGCGGGGACGGCTCATTCTCTGTCCCTGGTGCGACCATTCAACAAAAATCCGCTTGAACAGTTCATAATTTGAACCATTCAAGCGGATTTTTGGGTTCCATGTGGCAAAGCCACCATCTGAGAATCCGCCAAAACGGGGCCCTCGCGAAAGCGTCCTCCCGCTTTCGCGGGGAAAGGAGGAGCGGCGTAATGAGCGCACTCCGGCGTGCCTCCCGTTGATAGAAAAGATACCGGGCACGGCTCATAAAACAGCCGCCCACAGGGCGGCCCCAACCGCGAGCCCAGCGAAGCGGGTCGCGGTTGGAAGCGAAGAAATTCCCTGCATAGCGCAGTTTTCGCCAAAGGCGAAAAGGTCGCGGTGCAGGGAATTTCTGAGCTGGCACGCCCGGAGGGACTCGAACCCCCAACATTCAGAACCGGAATCTGACGCTCTATCCATTGAACTACGGGCGCATTTTCTTGATGCTTGTACAGTATAGCAGGATTTTCAATCGTTGTAAAGGGGGATTGTGGAAAAAATTTTTGCTCCCCCGATTTTCTTGTGCAGTTTTTCCACCACAAATTCCACCGCCCGCCTTGCTTTTTCCCCCGCGATTTGCTATGCTAAATCAAATCGCCCCATTGAGAGGAGATACCTATGATTACCATCAACAATTCCCCGGTCCGCTGGCAAGGCGGCCGCTTCGTCCCCGCCGAGACCAAGGCGGGCCGCGAACATACCATGGCCTACGCCATCCTCACGGCCCACAACCAGTCCGGCAGCCCCGACCGCCTGTCTATCCGCTTCGACGCCATGGCCTCCCACGACATCACCTACGTGGGCATCATTCAGACAGCCCGGGCCTCGGGCATGAAGGAATTCCCCCTGCCCTACGTGCTCACCAACTGCCACAACTCCCTGTGCGCCGTGGGCGGCACCATCAACGAGGACGACCACGTCTTCGGCCTGTCCGCCGCCAAGAAGTACGGCGGCGAGTTCGTCCCCGCCCACCAGGCCGTCATCCACTCCTACATGCGGGAGCGGTACGCCGCCCCCGGCAAGATGATTCTGGGCTCCGACTCCCACACCCGGTACGGGGCCTACGGCTGTATGGCCATCGGCGAGGGTGGCCCGGAGCTGGCCCGCCAGCTTCTGCGCAAAACCTACGACATCGCCTACCCCAAGGTGGTCGCCGTCTACCTCACCGGCGCGCCCCGGCCAGGCGTAGGCCCCCAGGACGTAGCCCTGGCCCTGGTGGGGGCGACCTTCCAAAACGGCGCGGTGAAGAACGCCGTCATGGAGTTCTTCGGCCCCGGCGTGGCAAATCTCTCCATGGACTACCGGGCGGGCATCGACGTGATGACCACCGAGACCACCTGCCTGTCCTCTGTGTGGCAGACGGACGGGCAAACCAAAACCGCCCTCACCCTGATGGGCCGCGGCG
Source organism: uncultured Oscillospiraceae bacterium (assembly GCA_910579155.1). The sequence goes on from CAJTTS010000076.1 coordinate 5,427, forward strand.
ACAGCTACCGGGAGATGGCCCCCGCGGACGGCGCGTACTACGACGGCGTGGTCGCCGTGGAGCTGGACAAGGTCGAGCCCATGATCGCCCTGCCCTTCCACCCCTCCAACGCCTACCCCATCCGGGAGTTCAAGGCCAACATGGCCGACCTGCTCCACCAGGTGGACGTGGACGCGGCGGAGCAGCTCGGCGTGAAAAACGCCCCGTCTCTGGTCAACAAGATCATAAACGGCAGGTTCCAAGTGGACCAGGGCGTCATCGCGGGCTGCTCCGGCGGAACCTGGCAAAACCTGAAGCGCGCCGCCGAGATTTTGAAGGGCTGCGCCATCGGCGCCGACGCCTTCTGGCTGTCCTGCTACCCCGGCTCCATGCCCATCAACCTGGAGCTGACCAAGCAGGGCTATATCGCCCAGCTCATGGCGGCGGGAGCGTCCATCCGCTCCTGCTTCTGCGGCCCCTGCTTCGGGGCGGGGGATGTGCCCGCCAACGGCGCGTTCTCCATCCGCCACTCCACCCGCAACTTCCCCAACCGGGAAGGCTCCAAGCCCGGGGACGGCCAGATCTCCTATGTGGCCCTCATGGACGCCCGGTCCATCGCCGCCACCGCCCGGATGGGCGGCGTGCTCACCGGGGCGGACGAGCTGCCCGACGTGCCCGCCGACCAGGCCGACGAGCAGTGGAATTATGACGGCTCCGCCTACAAATCCCGCGTGTATTTCGGCGTGGGCAACCCCCAGCCCCAGGCCGAGCTGGTGTTCGGCCCCAACATCGCCGACTGGCCCGAGCAGATTGCCCTGCCCGACGACCTGTTGCTGACGGTGTGCGCCGCCATCTATGACCCGGTGACCACCACCGACGAGCTGATCCCCTCCGGCGAGACCTCCTCCTACCGCTCCAATCCCCTGCGGCTGGCCGAGTTCGCCCTGAGCCGGAAGGACCCGCAGTACGTCCCCCGCGCCAAGGCCGTCCAGTCTGTGGAGAAGCTGCGCCGGGAAAATCCCGCCGCCCCCGAGGTCAAGGAGGCGCTGGCCGGTCACGACCCCGCCCGCACGGGGCTGGGCTCCCTGGTCATGGCCCTCAAGCCCGGCGACGGCTCCGCCCGGGAACAGGCAGCCTCCTGCCAGCGCGTCCTGGGCGGCTGCGCCAACCTGGCCGCCGAATACGCCACCAAGCGTTACCGCTCCAACGTGGTGAACTGGGGAATGCTGCCCTTCGTGGCCCCGGATGTGAAGGACTGGAACATCGGGGAAGGGGACACACTCTATATCCCCGGCGTCCGCGCCCTGCTGGAAGGGGACGGCGAAGAGATCGAAGCCACCCTCGTCCAGGGCTCCCGGCAGACCACGGTGAAGCTCACGCTCCCCGGTTTGACCCGTGAGGAGCGGGATATCATCCTGGCCGGGTGCCTCATCAACTATTACGCCCAATAAAGGAGAGCGGACCATATGCCTGTCACTTTCGCCATCTGCGGCTGCGGGGCCCGGGGCCTGGAGGCCTACGCCCCCTATCAGGACCGGCGCCCCGACGAGATGAAGATCGTCGCCGGGGCGGACGTCCGGCCCGAACGCCTCGCCATGCTACAGGAGCGGTACGGCGTGCCCGAGGCCATGTGCTTTTCCTCCGACCAGGAGCTGTTGGCCCAGCCGCGCCTGGCCGACGTGATGATCGTGGCCACCCAGGACCGGCAGCACGTCCCCGCCGCCCTGGCCGCCCTGGACAAGGGCTACCACGTGCTGCTGGAAAAACCCATCTCCCCCAGCCTGGAGGAGTGCCGCGCCCTGCAACAAAAGGCCCACGAGACGGGAAAGGCTGTGGTGGTGTGCCATGTGCTGCGGTACACCCGGTTCTACTCCGCCCTGGAATCCATCCTGCGCCGGGGGGATATCGGCAAAATTGAGACCATCGACGCCGTGGAACATGTGGCCTACTGGCACCAGGCCCACAGCTTCGTCCGGGGCAACTGGCGGCGGTCGGAGGAGACCAGTCCCATGATCCTGGCCAAGAGCTGCCACGACATGGACATACTCCGCTGGCTGGCGGGGGAGCCCTGCCTGAAGGTGCAAAGCTTCGGTTCCCTGGACTACTTCAGGGCCGGAAACGCCCCGGCGGGGGCGGCGGAGCGCTGTCTGGACGGCTGCGGCTGCAAAGACGCCTGTCCCTATGACGCGGAGAAGATCTACATCACCGACCCCCGCACCGGCATCCGGGGGCGGGGAGCCGGCTGGCCCTGCGGCGTGCTGGCCAGCGAGCCCGACGAGGAGAAGGTCTGGAACGCCCTGCGCACGGGACCTTATGGCCGCTGTGTGTTCCACTGCGACAACGACGTGGTAGACCACCAGACCGTGAACCTGGAATTTGCCAACCACATCCACGCCACCTTTACCATGACCGCTTTCACCCAGGACTGCCGACGCACCGTCAAGGTCTGCGGAACCCTGGGCGAGGTGGAGGGGGACATGAGCGAAAACGTCCTCCATCTCCGCCGGTTCGGCAAGCCGGAGGAGGTCATCGACCTGCAAGAGGAGGGCGGCGAGTCCTCTGGCCACGGCGGCGGCGACTTCGGGCTGATGGCCGGCTTCTGCAAGCTCATCGCCCAGGGCGGCGGCGCGGGGCTCACCGGGGTGGACGCGTCGGTGGAGAGCCACGTGATGGCCCTGGCCGCCGAGGCCTCCCGGCTGGACGGGGGACGGACCATCACCCTGGCAGAATTTTGAAGCCGTATTTCCATGATAAACGCAAGAAGCCCCGGAGCTTAACGGCTCCGGGGCTTCTTGCTGCTGTTCCACAGCTCCTTTACACACATCACCGCAATGCCGATGAGATAGGCGGCGAACATGACCGCCACTGGAACGCCGACGCACCACAGGACCACGCCGCTTCCCATATGATAGACCGCCCTCTCCACAAGGGTTCCCAATCCGCTCACCTCTTTATTTTCCAAAATTTGTATACACCCCATCCCAGCGCCCAGCCCAGCAGGAGCGCCCCCGCCGCTGCCAGCCGGACGATGGACTCGGTCAGGCCGGCGCAGCCCAGCGCCAGCGCCGGGACCGCCAGCGTTACCCACCGCAGGAACCGAAAACGGCGCTCCGTCAGGCTCAGGATGATAAGCTGCACCGCGAAGGCGACCAGGGCGGCCAGACTCGCCAAAAAAATTGCCGCAGCCGTAATCAGGAGCAAAAGCTGAGCCATCGTCATGTATCTTTTCCCCCTTTTTCCAGCTTGTAGAGGCCCCAGCCCAGTCCCCAGCCCGCCAGGGACAGGGCGGCGAAGATCCACAGCAGTGTCCCCGCCAGCCCCTCGTGGCGGGGGTACTGCTCCCAGGGGGCGTGGAGCCGCCAATAGCCCTGATACCACAGGTATGCCGGGAGGGCCAGCAGCGTCCAGCGCAGAATGCGGCGGCGGGCCTCGGTCCAGTGCAAAACCATCCATTGCAGGACCGCCGGGGACCAGCAGGAAGGAGGCAAAGACAAGCCAGATCACGGCGCGTCCGCCTCCTTCCCCTTTTTGATCCGGCGGCGGGCCGCTCCGGCCAGGTTGCCCGCCAGGGCAGGGACGGCCGCCATCAAGCAGTGGGGCAGCGCGGTGTAATTCATCAGCAGGAACACCGTCGGCAGGAAAAACACTCCGCAAGCCAGGGGATACAGCGGGCAGAACCCATGCCGCCGCCCCAGGGACAGCCCCGACATGAAGCTCCCCACCGGCAGCAGCAGATAGGGAAGGAGCAGGCCCACCAGCACCGGCACATCGGGGGCGTCGCACACCCGCAGCGCCAGGGGCAGCACATCGCACAGCAGAAAGGCGAAGCCCACATAGGGCAAGGATTCCTTCCAGTGGAACAGGGACGGGCCGGGGGCCAGCCCCAGCTTTTCCCGGATGGCGGCCACCTCGGCGTACCAGCCCACCCACCGGCCCAACCACACCAGAACGTACACCAGCGCCAGGGGGATGAGGAAGAAGGGTAGCTCTCCGACGCCGAAATTGACCGCCGCCCACAGTCCCACTGTGGCGGACATCACCAGAAAGTGGACCAGGGAGCGCGCCACCAACTCCCGCCCGCTGTCGGCGAAGGGGAGGGTGGCCACGCCCACCTCCGCGCCCGCCAGGATGGCCAGGCACAGGTTGGGCAGCGAGGGGGACGGCCAGCCATAGTCATCCATGAGCCACTCCGCCCAGACGGCGAAGGGGTTTCTGAAATGCCAGATGTGGCTCATCCAGGGCATGGCGTCCAGCACCCACACAAGGGCCAACAGCAGCGCCGCCCCGGTCAGCCCACCGATGAGCGCCCGGATCATCGCCTGTTTTTTATCGTCTATCAGCATCATGCACGCCTCCTCTCACAGTCCAAGGGCCTGTCTGATTTTCTTCACGTACCGCCGGGACACCCAGCACACCGTCCCGCCCTCCAGGGTCATTTTGATGGTGCCCGCTAAGGTCAGGTCCAGCCCGGTTACCCGGTCCAGGTTGACAATCTCCGAGTTGGACACCCGCACAAACCGGGTGCCCGCCAGCTCCTCCTCCAGCTCGTACAGCCGCTGACGGACGGAGAACACACCCTTGCCCGTCTGGCAGAACACCCCTTTTCCCTCGGCGTAAAACCGCAGCACCATAGACCGGCTCACCCGTACCGTCTCCCGCTCCTGGTAGACGGTGAAGGGCCGGGGCGCCGCCTCCCCCCGCAGCCGCGCCGCCAGGGCCTCCACCTCCTCGGTGGGGCTGGGGGTGCGCAGCACCACCACGGGTTCCTCCAGGCTGGGGTCAATCTGAATTTCCACCTTCACCGGCGCTCCCTCCTCACGTTGGGTTTAGTATACCCGGTCGGTTTCCAAAAGTCCAGCGATCCGGGACGGATGGCCGGTCTGGGCGGACAGGTGGTTCGGGATGACTGAGGCGGAGAACCTTTCCCCGCAGGAGCGGCCCGGAGGAGATTGGGGAGTGGAGGACCTTTCCCTCTGCGGGGACAGTTCAGACCGGCTCGGGCCAAAACCTTATTCTTTTTGCACGTCCTGTTCGAGTCGTCCCCGCAGAGGGAAAGGTCCTCCACTCCCTGCAGCCGGATCGATTACACTTGCCTCAGCAGGGGAAAGGGTTCTCCGCCCACCCGCACACCGGCAAAAAATCTCCCGTCCCCCATTGGCAGGCCGTTGAAAGCGTGGTATAATACTTTGAATCAATACCTTCCACCCCAATCTCAATACAAAGGAGCTGCCGATATGAACGGAAAAGTACATGTAGTCGATCACCCCCTCCTGTCCCACAAGCTCACCATCCTGCGGGACAAAAACACCTCCACCAAGGATTTCCGGGAGATTGTATCTGAGATCGGGATGCTGCTCACCTATGAGGCCACCCGGGACCTCCCCCTGACCACCAAGGAGATCGAGACCCCCATCTGTAAGATGGAGGCCCCCACCCTGAAGGGCAAGAAATTCGCCGTGGTGCCCATTCTCCGCGCCGGCCTGGGCCTGGTGGACGGCGTGCTGCGCATGGTGCCCTCCGCCCGGGTGGGCCATTTGGGTATGTACCGGGATGAGGAGACCATGGTCCCCGTACAGTATTTCTGCAAAATGCCCCGGGACATCGCGGAGCGGGACGTGCTCATTGTGGACCCCATGCTGGCCACCGGCGGCAGCGCCGACGCCGCCATCCAGATCATCAAGGGCTACGGGTGCAAAAACATCAAGCTGATGGTGCTGGTGGCCGCTCCCAAGGGCATCGAAGTGGTTCAGTCCGCCCACCCCGACGTGGATATCTATTGCGGCGCGGTAGACCAGGGGTTGAACGAGAACAGCTATATCGTCCCCGGCCTGGGGGACGCGGGCGACCGCATTTTCGGCACAAAGTAAGGCAAAGCCCGCCGGAGGATTCCCCCGGCGGGCTTTGCGCGCTCAGAACGGCACGCCGTCCCCGCTCTCCGGCTCCCGTTCCGGAGCCAGAGCGGCCACGGTGACCGCTCCCTTGCCGTACTTGGACCGGATGGCGTCCATGGCCCGCTCCAGATTCTCCACCCGCTCCCGTTTCTGGGGCGAGGCGGCCCGGAACAGGTCCAGTTGCTCCGCCGCCTCCCCCTCGGGGACCAGGTTGTGGGCAGTGAGGGTGATGGCCCGGATGGGCGCGCCGGATTTCCAGCCGTGGGCCAGAATGTCCATCGCCGCCTGGAACAGCTCCCGGGCGGTGTTGGCGGGGGCCTCCAGAGGGCGCTGACGGCAGATGTCCTTAAAATTGGGGTCCCGGATGGTCACCTGGAGGGTGGATGCCTTCATCCCATGCTTCCTCAGCCGTACCGCCACCTGGTCGGCCAGCATGGCCACCCCACGGCTCACCTCCTCCCTCCGGATCAGGTTCCGGGGGAAGGTCTCCCCGTTGCCCACCGATTTGGGCGGGGTATAGCTCCCGGCCGGGGCCACGGCGCTGTGCTCCAGGCCGTTGGCGTACTCCCACAACTGCCCTCCCTGCTTGCCCAGCAGCTCGGTGAGCGCCTTGCGGTCAAAGTCCGCCAGCTCGCCGATGGTGGTCACGCCGTATTGGGACAATACCTTCGCCGCCGCCCGGCCCACGTAGAGCAGGTCAGTCACCGGCAGGGGCCACACGAGGCGCCGGAAATTCTCCCGGGAGATGACGGTGGTGGCGTCCGGCTTTTTGTAGTCGCTGCCCAGCTTGGCAAAGATTTTGTTGAAGGACACCCCCACCGAGATGGTCAGCCCCAGCTCTTCCCGGACGGTGTTCCGGATGCGGTCGGCCAAGGCTTTGGCGTCGCCGCCGAACAGGTGGAGGGTACCCGTCACGTCCAACCAGCTCTCGTCGATGCCAAAGGGCTCGATGAGGTCGGTGAAGCGGTCGTAGATGGCGTTGACCTTCTTGGAATACTCTTTGTACAACCCCCGGGTGGGTGGCAGGAGCACCAGGTCGGGGCACTTCCGGCGCGCCTGCCAGATGGTCTCCGCCGTGCGCACGCCGCATTTCTTGGCCGGCTCGTTTTTGGCCAAGATGATACCGTGGCGGCTCTTGGGGTCGCCGCACACCGCCGTGGGCACCGTGCGCAGCTCGGGCCGGGACAGCAGCTCTACCGAGCAGTAGAAGCTGTTGCAATCGCAGTGATAGATGACCCGGTCCATGGCCCGTCCCCCCTTTGGGGACAGTATACATCATCCGTTTCCGATTGTCAAACGTAAGTTCTATATTTTTGACTTGCACTTTCCCTCGTTCCCGTGTTATACTAGAGGCACAATCTCAACAGCGGAGGGAGGCTGCCTTGATGAAACGAGTTGTGGTTTTCGCGCTGAGCCTGGCGCTTGCGCTCCTGTGCCCCGGATGCAAAGCGGAGGAGCCGGCGCCCTCTGACAACACAGGCGTTTTGCGCTATGACGGCATCTACTGTTATATCGCCGATTTTGACAGCAACGGATTGATCAACAACTATGCGCTGCGGTTTTACGAAGACGGGACCGTCATTCATACCAGCGTAGAGCAGCGGGAGAAAGACAGCACTTATTTCCCCTCCCAAAGCTGGTTCAACAAAGAGAACGAGTATTACGCCACTCTGCTGGGAACCTATCAGCTTGCCGACGGCGCCATCACGCTGACCACATTCCGCCCGGAGGGGAGCGTGGATTACCAGGGCTCCGTACTGACGGATAAACTGGTGCTGGATTCCCATTCCAATATCAATGGGCACGAAGTTTCCGGCACTAAATATGTATTTTACCCTTTCGATGAACTCCAGGGCTGAACGGCACGGCAGGACTTTGGCCGAGTGCCCGCCATATCATAAAAAGCGCCCCCTCCGCTGCTGCGAAGGGGGCGGAAAACCGTTTACCCGATAAACTGCACGCTGTTGACGCACACGAAGTACAACCGGTTGTCGGCGTCGTTGGCCAGCACCAACACATTGCCCACGATGCCCAGAAGGGTCACGCCGTTGAGCACCAGCAGCCCCGCCACCAGGGACACCCGGCGGCTCAGGTTATTCTGGGCCAGGGTGGACAGCAGTCCTGCCGCACAGCAGCAGTCCCGGCCGTCGCAGGCGCAGGAGCAACAGTTCTGCCCGCAGGGATCGCCGCAGGGGTTCAGCCGCTGGGCCAGCCGGCTGCGCAGGCAGCGGAAGTTGCGCGCCGTTACCTCATCGGCTGTGAGCTCGCCCTCGGGGCAGGCCTCCGCAACCTGGATGACCACCGCGTCCAGCTCGCACAGGGACACCTGCGTGGCGGTAAAGGAACATCTCTTCCCTCCGGAGGTATAGAGCTCGGCGTCGATATCCAGCAGGTCGCAGCTGCACGGCGAGAACCGCCGGAAGCTGCCCGACAGGGTCCCCAGGTTGTCGGACGCCCCGCTGGAATTGCAGGGCGGGGTCTGGGTGGGCTTGCCTTTGGTCCCGGCGTCATCGCCGTCGCCCCCCGCCTGGACGGCGGCGTCACCGGCGTAGGGCTTGCCGCCCGTCAAGGTGGTCCCGGCAGTATAAGTGTTGGTGATGAACGCCGCCGTGTCGAAGTCCAGCAGGCTGGAGATCTGCTGGTCGCACAGCAGGGACAGCGCCGCCCGGAAGCTCTGCTTGCAGCAGCAGCCCTCCTCCACCTGGGGCGGCTGGGGGGCGGGCGCGGGGACCGGACGGCAGCAACAGATCATCTGCCGGCAGCAGTCGGTCGCCTGTCCGCAGTCGTCCGCGGAGCAGTCGGGATTGGGGCTGCATCCACAGCCGCAATCCGCAGGGGGCGTTGGGGCCGCGGTATTGCCACAGCCGCAGCCGTTCGCCGGCGGACAGGGCTGGGGGCCGGGGCGCCGACCGGCCCCGGCGGTGAACTCCTCGGCGGACATGTGCCTGCCCACGGAGGGTCCGTTCAAATAGATTTGACTCATGAGTACGCTCCTTTCACCGGCCCCGGCCCAGGGGGCTCACGGCTCCCGCCGGGGCCGGAATCAGCCGCGGGAGGGGTGGGCGCAATGCCCGCCTGAGTGCACTCCAGTCTATGCCACCAACCGGGCTGCGGACACTTGGAAAGGTTTTCCGTCCCAAGAACAGGTCCGGAACTAAAATTCATTCTTTCGCTTATTTAGATATTCTTATTGACACCTACCACAAGATATAGTATGATGATGAAGCGCCCCTCTTTCCGGCCTGGATGCATCCGGCCGTTTGGCCCAAGCATTGGCCGGGTGCGCACACATCAGATAACAGGTTGGAAAGGGAGCAGAAGCACATGAAAGTCATCAAAAGAGACGACTCCATTGTGGAGTTTGACCGCGCAAAAATCGTAGCCGCCATCCAGAAGGCCAATCTGGCCGTGGACGAGCCCTATCGCCTTGATGAAGGGTCCATTGAGGCCATTGCCGACTCCGTGGCCTCCAAGGACCGCACGCGTCTGCTGGTGGAGGACATACAGGATATGGTGGAGACCAAGCTGATGGCCGCCGGGAAGTACGAGCTGGCCAAGGCCTATATCATCTACCGCTACACCCGGGCCCTGGTGCGCAAGGCCAACACCACCGACGAGTCCATCCTGTCGCTGATCCGCAACGACAACAAGGAGCTGGCCGAGGAGAACGCCAATAAAAACACCGCCATCGCCTCTACCCAGCGGGACTATATCGCCGGCGAGGTGAGCCGGGATCTGACCCGCCGCATCCTCCTGCCCGAGCACATCTCCAAGGCCCACGACGAGGGCGTGATCCACTTCCACGACGCGGACTACTTCGTCCAGCACATCTTCAACTGCTGCCTGGTGAACATCGGCGACATGCTGGACAACGGCACCATGATCAACGGCAAGCTCATTGAGTCCCCTAAGAGCTTCCAGGTGGCCTGCACCGTGGTGACGCAGATCATCTCCTGCGTGGCCTCCAACCAGTACGGCGGGCAGAGCGTGGAAATGAGCCATCTGGGCAAGTACCTGCGCCTGACCTATGAAAAGTACGTCCGCCGCACCCGGGACACCGCACCCGAGCTGGACGATGCCACCATTGAGAAGCTGGCCCGCGCCCGCACCAGGGACGAGCTGAAAAGCGGTGTGCAGACCATCCAGTACCAAATCAACACCCTGATGACCACCAACGGTCAGTCCCCCTTCGTCACCCTGTTCCTGGTGCTCCGGGAGGACGACCCCTATATGGAAGAAAACGCCGCCATCATCCGGGAGATTTTGTCCCAGCGGCTGGAGGGCATCAAAAACGAGAAGGGCGTGTACATCACCCCCGCCTTCCCCAAACTGGTGTACGTGCTGGACGAGTGCAACAACCTGACCGGCGGCAAGTACGACTACCTCACGGAGCTGGCCGTCAAGTGCTCCGCCAAGCGGATGTACCCCGACTACATCTCCGCCAAGAAGATGAAGGAGCATTACGAGGGCAACGTGTTCTCCCCCATGGGCTGCCGGTCCTTCCTGGCTCCCTGGAAGGACGAAAACGGGAACTACAAGTTCGAGGGCCGGTTCAACCAGGGCGTGGTGTCCATCAACCTGCCCCAGATCGGCATCCTCTCCGGCCAGGATGAGGACAAGTTCTGGCCGTTGCTGGAGGAGCGGCTGGAGCTGTGCTTCGAGGCGCTGATGTGCCGACACAACGCCCTGAAGGGCATCCGCTCCGACGTGTCCCCCATCCACTGGCAGTACGGGGCCGTGGCCCGGCTGGACAAGGGCGAGACCATCGACGAGCTGCTGTACGGCGGGTATTCCTCCATCTCCCTGGGGTATATCGGGCTGTATGAGGTCACCAAGCTGGTGAAGGGCTGCTCCCAGACCGAGCCGGAGGGGGAGGACTTTGCCCTGCGGCTGATGAACCACCTGCGCGCCACCACCGACCGGTGGCGCAAGGAGACCAACATCGGCTTCGCCCTGTACGGCACCCCGGCGGAGAGCCTGTGCTACCGCTTCGCCCGCATCGACAAGGAGCGGTTCGGCACCATCCCCGACGTCACCGACAAGGGCTACTACACCAACAGCTACCATG
>CAJTTS010000077.1 GCA_910579155.1 uncultured Oscillospiraceae bacterium
TTGCCCTCCATCACCAACTCGGCCCAAACGATGGGGCGATGCTCTTTCAGATACCGCAACCGCAACAGGCCGTACTTGCCCAAACTGCGGTCGGGCGGCGGTTCTATCGTCAGGTCGGGGAGGTAGTAATCTCCCACTTTCACATAGTCCAATTCGATTTTCATTGTGCTGCCCTTTCTCCCTTACGGGTCATCGTCTGGCACCAGCGCAATCACATCAGAAATATCACAGTTCAGCGTTTCGCAAATCTTGATAAGGGTCGGCATGGAGATATGCTCCCCCTTGCCCATGTTGGCGATATGGTTCGTTGTCAAATGCGCTTGGAGCCGTAAATCTTTCTTGCTCATGTTCTTGTCGATCAGTGTTTTCCAGAGCGGTTTATAGCTGATTTTCATAGCCTGTTCCACCTTTCCGGGCTGGGGCCAGCAGGAGCGGCCCCGGCCCTATGGCCTTTCGACTATTATACCGCCTCCATTGAGAAAACACAATGCACTGTTGCAATTCTTCTCCAAAAACTGCGGCATACACAACGCATTTGTTCTCAATTTTCTTTACATCAATTTAGGTGTCAAGTGCTTCATGCCCTGGCTCTTGGAGCCAGGGTTGTCCGAGCCGTAGCCCTCCAGCAGATTGACGACGCCCCACACGCCCAGGCCAGCGCCCAGCGCGATCACCAGGGTTTTCAAAACGTCGATTGCAGACTGAAAAAATGCCATAAGTACCTCCGAAAATTTTAGATTTTTGAAGGCACATTTTCCCCTTTCCATTTATTCCGCCGCCCCCGGCTGTTCCGGGTCGGCGGTGTCGCTGTCCTCCGATACGTCTACCTCGTACACGTCATAGACCTCGGAGGGTTTGGGTTTGAGCCGGGTGGACAGAAAGCGCGTGATGTCGAACGTGTTTTTCTTGTCCCCGTCGGCAAGGTACTTGTAGTTGGGATGCCGGGTGATGTCGTATTTATCCGAGAGGAAGGGCCGGACGCCCCGCAGTTGCAGGATGCACTTCCCCCCGTCCAATACCGCCAGCTCGTCCACATCCATCAGGGCTTTGCCCAGCTTCTGATAGTTCAGCGAGTGGGACAGCTCCCGGCCCCGGCTTTCGCCGGTGTTGAAGGTGTCGATGGTCTCTTTCCCCAGGGCGGCGGACAGGTCTTTCAGCGTAGACGGTTCTTTGCCACCCAGGAAGATGGAGCAGTCGCAGTTGCCGATGATGGTGTCGGCGTTGTCCTTGTAAATGGATTTGAGCTGGCTTTGGGCCTGGAGGACGAGACAGGCGGAGATCTCCCGGCTGCGGATGGTTGCCATCAGCTTTTCCAGGCGGGGGATCTGCCCGATGTTGGCGCACTCGTCGATCAGGCACCGCACATGGACCGGCAGACGGCCCCCATACACATCGTCTGCTTTCTCGCACAGCAGGTTGAAAAGCTGGCTGTAACACATGGAAATTAGGAAGTTAAAGGTATCGTCCGTGTCGCTCATGATCAGGAACAGCGCGGTTTTTTCATCGCCCAGGGTGTCCAGCTCCAGCTCGTCATAGGCTGTGACCTCCCGCAGCTCCGCGATGTCGAAGGGGGCCAGCCGTGCGCCGCAGCTCACGAGTATGCTCTTAGCGGTTTTGCCTGTTGCTTGTTGTCAAGGACTTCTTAATACAATTCATAGATTGTTCATATTTTGGACATAAAACAAGACCGAGAACCTGTCAGATTCTCGGTCCTGTTGTTGATATACGGCTTATGTGCCTTGCCCAGCTTGCAGCTTCTTCACTTCATCAAGAGGGAGGCCAACACATTCAGCGATTTTTTCAATCGTAAGTGTTCCATCAAACAGCAACTTTTTTGCAACTTCGATTAACGATTCTTTTCGCATATCTTCAATAACCTTACACATCTCGCTCACCCCTTCTGGATTTTCCTTCAAATATCGTGTGCGGTCTGCCATCAGCCTAAAATTCATATCATCGGCATTGATACAGTTGAAATCGTGCATCAGCTTCCCAATGTCAGAGTCCCCCCGGTATTCGCCGTTCACATAGAGAATATGTTCTCCATCATCAAAGGGTTTACCCGTCAAAAGATTTATGCGCTCAATGGGATAGATAGGCTCGCCCAATCCGTAAAAATCTTTCTCGGTAATAAAAATCGTATAGGTGTCCGGCAGTTGCTTGAACTCCTGCCCAGCGTCCAGATTTTCAACATCCAGCACACTGGAATGGTATCTGGCCCGGTGCGGGTCCGCCCCCTTGTCCTCTCGCTGGATTTCCATGTCATACTTTTTCTTGGCAGTGTCTGTTCCATATGCGTCCAGGCAAATGGAACGCGCTCCGGCCAGCCGCTTCATGTCCTTTTGTGTCTGGCACTCGGTAATCACCAAATCCGGCTTTCCTGTGATGATGCGCAGCACCAGTTCAGCCAGGGGAACATTGTCCTTAAACAGACAGCGCATGAAATCATCATCAATGGGCCGCAGACGGCGCAACCGTTCCAAATCCTGCTGCCGCTTTTGTTCAATGTCGTTCATTGCTTCACCAGCTTTCCCGTGATCGGCAGAGTTCAAACCTTTGCGTAATTATCTTACCACATCTCCGCCAGCTTTTCAAGAATAACAGCCTCACTCGTTCTCTATCATCTGCCGAACCTCGTTTTTGAGCATCCGCTTGATTTTGTCCTCCATGGTTTCGGTGCTGGTTTCACTGAAATGGATGCGCACGATATACGTCATCTTTCCGATCTTTTTCACCAGCGCCGGAGGATTGTCCTGGGTGGTGGGAGCGGGAGCGGCAGAGGTATTGGCGGTATCAACGGTCACAGTTTCATTTTCCATAGGTTTCCTTTCTCTGCTAAAGCAGTTACAATTATTTTCGGTCAGTGATAATCTCCCTCGCCGCCGCTTTTGTGCTGGCGGCATTACCTTCCCGGAAGTTCTTCCCGGCAAAGAGGATAGGGGCGCACCGTTCCAGGATGCGGTCATAAATACGAGCATGGGCGAGATTAGGCGGGTGCTTCATCTCGTCCAGCTTCAAATTCGTGGTGACAATCAGGGGCTTGCCGCGGCGGTATCGGGCGTCAATGACACTGAACATCTGCTCCATAGCGTACTCGGTGCTGCGCTCAACCCCCAAATCGTCAATAATCAGAAGGTCATAGTCCCCCAGGCTGGCGAGAAAATCCGCCCTGTCCGCTCCGAATGTCCCGGACAGGCGGGCCAGGATGGTGGGAAAGCTGGTCATGAGTACAGGCACGTCCTGATCGAGCAGGGCGTTTGCAATGCACCCAGCCAGGAAGGATTTGCCCGTCCCCACATCCCCAAACAGAAGCAAACCGATGTTTTTCTTGAACGCTTCCGGCCAGTGTTCCACATAGGCGTGGGCCTTTGCCATGACAGGGTTCTGCCCGTTGTCATGGGCAAAGGTGTAATCGTACAGATAGCGGTCCTGGAGGCCCTGGGCTTTGCGCCGCCGAATACGGTCCATGCGCTGGCGGCGCTTCACGGCTTCCTCCCGGCGGCGCTCGGCTTCGGCCTGACAGGGGCAGACACAGCGGACCGTATCACGCCCATGGTGAAATGGGTTTGTGATAACTGCTTGCCGGGGGCCACCGCATTTGCAACAGCGGAGCAAACCGTCAGCCGGGTCAAGATATTCGTCCTGGCGGATCTCTGTCATACGGTATCGCCCTCCTGCACACTGTAGTCCCGGTCACGGACAGCGGGAGCGGCCTTGCGCCGATCATCGGCTATCCAGCGCCGGATGGTAGCGGCATGGCTCTTGTATGTTCTGCCAGTAGACGCCATGTACTCGGACAGGCGCTCAATGTACTCCTGCCAGACGGTGGGGAAATCGGCTTGCAGTTCGGCCAACTCAGTATCAGACAAGAAAACATTCTGATATCGGCCAAAAGCGGTGGATGCGGATTGTCCCTTTTTTAGCCCTCTATCTTTCTCTATCTCTAACTCTCTCTTTATCTCTATCTCTGGTGGACAAATGGCGGACATTTGTCCGCCAGGATTTAGGGCGGCGCGATTGGCCTGCCGCGCCCGCCGTTTCCGCTCCCCCTCGGTGGAGGATTGGCCTATCAAAAGTTCGATGTTGCTCATGTAGAAAGCCCCGTCCGGCATTTGCTCCATCAGGCCAAGCTGCAAGAAAATCTTGATGGCCCGCTCCACGGTGCCGATTTGCTGGCGGGTGATGGTGGCAATCATCTGCGGCGTGTAGGGAATGTTTTCGTCAAGCTGGAGCCGCCCGCCATGCTTCAGTGATTTCAGATACAGCTTCAGCATGATGTAGGAATACAAGATACCGTCCTGCATACTTTCCAGCAGCAGGATGGAATCATCGTCAAAGTAGTTTTCTTTCAGCTTGAGATAGTAATATTTTCGGTTATCAGCCATAGGCAAATGTTTCTCCCTTGTTGAATGGCCTTTGCGGGCCGTTAGAGGGCCGTTTGGGGGGCTGGATGTAAAAAGTATCAGCCCCCCTATTGACCCCATGGTGAAAACCCTTGATTTACAAGGGGTTTCAGCCCCCTAAATGCGTAGAATTGAAGTAGCGTTTGCGCTGCCGCTCCGCCTCTTTCCTTCGACGGGTTGTTATGGCACAATCAGGGCAGTATTTGGCCCGATTTGATTTGGGCACGAACGAGGCCCCGCAAATGATACAGGGCTTCATTTGGTCGCGGTAGAGCAGGGCGGCGCACAGGCTGGCATCCTGGGGCAGAACAGCGGCACAAAACCAGCGGCACAAGAGCGAGTAGGAAATGCTCTGGACACAGACGCACTCCAATACAAGACAGTTTCCATCGTCATAATTACAGCACCGATGCGCCAGCTTCCGGGCGGCGCGGTACTGCTGATAGGTCATGTGGGGGATGGGCTTCACTTCATGCCCTCTCCGCTGGGCAGTTTGACGTAGATGTGGTCGGGGGTGTTGTGGCTGGTCAACCGCCGCTCCACCAGCCCCAGTTCCTCCAAAGCATTGATTGCGTTCCTGACAGTGGCCGGGGTGCGGTCAATCATCAGGGCAATGTCGGCGGCGGGGAGCGCCACATACAGCCACCCATGCTTGTCCACCCAGCCCTTTTCCTGGGCGCGGGTGGCTTCATCCAGCAGGACAGCATAAATCACTCTGTCGATCAGCTTCATCTCCATGGTCAGCAGGAAGCGGGGATAGGGAATGTACGACGGCAGCGCGGCGGCGCTGGTCATGTAATCAGCTTTCATGGTAATTCTCTCCTTCGTCTTGATTTCGGATTCCGTTCACTTCTTGAAAAAAGTCCCGTATGGCGTTGGTGACGGCATAGGCACTGTCACTCAGCTCGTTAAACTGGCGGATTGTCATTCCCGCGAAAATGTCCGTCTGGTGGTGAAAGGATTCTATGCCGGAAATGTAGCGGCGGCAAACGGCCTTAAACTAGGTCAAAAGTGTCTCGCTGTCCATTGTGCTCTGCTTCTTCGGCGGGGGTGGCGATATGGTCAGCCGCACAGCCGCTTCTTCCTGCTGGTCAGGCGGGAGCCGGGAGATTCTCAATGCAGCCCCCTTGGTAATTTTATCGTCTGCGTCCCGGATCACCTTTTTCGCCGCTGGGGTCAGATCGCGGGCAGTTTGGACAAGCTGTTCCACGGTTCGCTTGCCGACGCCCAGCCTGTCGGCAGTATCCTGGGTAAAAGACTTTGCCCCTAAAAGCGAAAGATTTTCGTTTTTAGAAGTTTGGCCGTTTCTCATGCCCTGGCGGGTTTCCGGGTGAAGGGCTTCATAGAGTTCCTTTCGATGCAGAAGCAGATCGCCCAGCTCCCGATGGGACAGGTTAGTGCGCACAAAATTCTCGTCGATCTCCGCCAACTCCGCTTGCAGACCGTCCATGCTGCTGACGGTACACTCGATTTTTGTCCAGCCCAATTTCTTTGTCGCCTCCAACCGATGGAGGCCAGCAATCAGGGTGTAGTCCTCGGTGACGATAATGGGATTGAGCAGCCCCAAAGCCTGGATGCTCCGGGTCATTTCCTCCACGCTTTTTGGCTTGGCCTCCCGCCGTCCCGGTTTGATTTTGATGTCACTGATTTTGATAAGCACAGCGCTCCCCCTCAATGCGAAAACTGTGTGATGAGGCGGTTCAGCGTTTCCAAGTCGCGGCCATGGAGAAGCCGCCCCAGCCGTTTGAGAAGCTCCAATTCATCGGCGTTCAGCGTCCGGCGGTCCAGGTGAAACCACTCCGCCACCCGGACGCCGCCATGGTGCCCGCCGCTCACCGTTTCGATGGGATAGGAACAGGTCAGCACCGTAATGTCGCGGCGGATGGTGCCGACGCTGACGCCAAATTCATGAGCCAGATTTGCGCAGGTGTCGTGCCGACGCTGGTACAGAACTTCCAACAGCTTTTGGCGGCGCTCCCACGGGTTCAAATCCATTTTCAGTTCCCCTTTCAAATATTATCGGTCATGTTCGGTCTGCTGGTGCTGGCCGTCGCGGGCAAGCTGTTCGGCGGTCTTTTTCAGACGCTCCACCGCTTTGAGATCATCCCGCATGGCCCGCATTTTCTGATAATCCAAATCCTTCTGAGCGGTCAGGCGGTCCACCTCGTCCTGCCAGCTCTTGGGCGTGATTTTCTCGCCTGATACTTTCAAATCATCCAGGTAGCGAACGGCAGCATCGAATGATGCCAGCTCCGCTTCATGCTCCTGCCGGTACTGCACCCGTTTAGCAGGTTTCACCTTGTCCAGTCGTTGACGAATGGGCTTGGTCTGCTGATACTGCGACCACATTTCCAGTCGTTCGGTGAGGACAGAAATACGGCGCTCGGCGTTGACAATCTGGCCGCGCAAATCGTAGTAATCGCGGTTCATGGCTTCGACTTTTTGATAGAGCTGTTCCATGGAGCTGATGCCATTCTGCTGTAGAAAATTGAACAGGGCGGCGGTGGCTTTCAGCGCCTTGACCTTGCCAGACCGCGACTTGGCTTTGCTGGCATTGACCTCGGCCTGGGCTTGGTAGAGCTGGGCAAGAACGCTGCCACTGTCCCGGGGCTGTTCGGCTTGTTTCTTTGTCCAGTTATAGAGCCGGGTGATGCGGGCTTTAATTTCCTTCAGCAACTTGTTGTCGGCGGCAATCTGGCGGTTGATGTCACCCTTCTCAGTGGCAATGCCTCGCCGTTCCATCTGACTGGCCGCTGACCCCATGTGGATGGTGGGGATTTTCTCGATGCCCTGACGCTTATAGGAACGGTGGTCAACCCGCTCCGGCCTGCCTGCTGCTTCCAACGCCTGGTTGACACAGGAGGCCCACGCCGCCCGCCATTTTTCGGCGTTGCCCCGGTCATTCCAATCGGTGGTGTCCTCCCGATGACTTTTCCATCCGCCTTTGCCGTTAGGAATGCGCTGACCATGCTCGTCCAGGTCGTAAACCTTCCGGCACTTCGCCCCCCAAGTCCCATCTGCTTTCAATGGCCGCATGGTGAGCATGATATGGGCGTGAGGATTGCCCGTTCCCTTGTCGTGGATGGCAAAATCAGCGCACATCCCAGCCGCCACAAAATTCTCCCGGACATAAGCCCGGATCAAGGCCAACTGCGCCGCCGGGGACAGCTCCACAGGAAAAGCAACCTCAATTTCACGGGCAAGCTGAGCGTCACTGGATTTCTCGATCTTTTCCACCGAGTTCCAGAGGGTGGAGCGGTCTGAAAACTCAGGCGGGGCATGGGAAGGGAGCATGATTTCCCGGTGGATAATGCCGCCTTTGTGGGTATAATCATGAATTTCTCCGTCCCACTCGTTTGTCAGCTTTTCACCGCTTCGGTAGGCAGCGGCAGCTACCGCCGAGCGGCCCTTGCTTCGTTGGATAATCTTGACAGGACAATGAAATATCGCTATATAAATTGACCTCCCTTCGACAGAATGGGGTGGGGGTTTGGGGGCGGTAGCCCCCATTGCGTCCGTAGGACGCAGCAGCCCCCGGCAGGGCGCACAGCACCGGAACGGTGTATAAGTGCGCACTTGTCCCAAGTGACCTACTCAGTACCCCTGCCGTTCAGCATTTTTTCCTCCAATTCCCGCGCCCCAGGCAGGCGGGAAAAGGCAATCAGGAACGCCTTGACCGATTCACCATCTGCGGTGACAATGGCAGGAAATACCCCCTCCAGAATGGCACCATGGCGGCACAGACGGCTGGTGCGGGCGTTGCGTTCCTCCTGGCGGATGCGGTTCAGTAAAATCTTCTGCTTGTTTTGGAGCTGGTAAATCTCCTTTTCGGCTTTGGCCTTCTGCTGCTTGATCTTGGCCCGTTGGTCTGCGATTGACTGGTCCATGTGCTATCAAACCTCCCTCGGTATCCAGCCATTTTTCTGGAAAAATTTCTGCAATTTCCTGACAGCGCTGGTGACAGATTCGGTGGCACAGCTCCCGCTTACACCCTCGTCTGCCGCGATCTCCCGGAACTTCTTTTTCAGCGTGTACCGGGCATGGAGCCGCCGCGCCTGGGTGGGGGACAGCAGCAGCATGGCGTCGGACAAATGCTCCAACATCAGGTCGGCGTTGGCTTCGTCCTCGGCCTGAATCATCAGTTCCTCCGGGGAGAGCACCAGGAACATAGCGTGATTCTCCATGGCGGGGGATTGGTCGATGGAATAGACATGGTAATAGATGCGTTTGCTGTTCTGGCGATTCTCAATGCGCCGACCTTCCTCCAGCTCTCCCGCAACATCGTCCGGCACTTCAATGAATTTGTCCTTTGGGTAATGCGGGTAGTAGCGTCTCAGGTTGATAACTGCCATAGCGACCTCCTTGAAATGACAAGAGGGACAAGCCGCCACAGCAGCTTGTCCCTCCCGGTGATGGAGCAAATGCCCCTCACCTTATAGGCCAGTTAGGGGGGCTATCGTGGGGTCACTTTTTGAAAAAAGTTTGAAAAATTTTTCTCACCGCCGCAATGGAATCGCGCACAGCATATTTGGAGCAACCACACATTTCGGCTATCTCCGCATAGCTGAGATCATACAGAGCATGGAGCAGAAACCGCTCCCGCTGGGTGGGAGTACAGAGGGCCAGCACTGCCAGAATTTCGTCCAGCGTTTCCCTCTGACAGAGCAGTTCCTCCGGGCTGGCACAGTAGGGCAAGCGGCCCTCGGCGGCAATTATGTACTCGTCGAACTCGCGGTCATCCCAATGACGCCGCTTTTCGTGGTAAAGATTTTCTGCTTTGCGTTCGCCAGCGTCCAGGCACTCGGCAACCTCGGCGCTGACTTCGACAGTAACATCCCGTCCATTTATCTTGATGGTGATTTCCACCGTTTTGACCTCCGTTCAGATTTTTGGTGATCTGAACGGAGGGGGTGGACCACGGCACCGAAGGCGCTTACACTTTGGCCTGGGTACAAAAAAATCCGCATGACATAAAGCCACACAGATATGGAAATAATATTTCTCTTTTAAGTGCTGCGAAATTTCAGGCAGAATGCAATTCTGTCCCCTTGCGCAAGGCAGGCTTTTTTTGATAAGTCAGGCAAAGCAACTGGCACAAAGAGCACAGAGGCACCTCCCAGATACCGCCGTGTCCTTAAAAATGGGCGACTTTAACACACCCCCCGTATTTTCTTTTTTCAAAAGGAAAACGGCGGCTTGAAATTGAATATTTCAAAACCGCCGTTCCCGTATTATAATTTTGAGCGTACGATTACACTCTGCTGTTACAACGGTTTTTTCTTTTGCCGTTGTGCGGCAGATTACCAATCTTTATGGGCACTTAGTCTTCCGAATAGGGAGCAAAAGAAATTTTATAGCCCTGTTCCCTGTCCTTTTCGATTTGATAAATACCGGGAGATGCAGTATCGGTTTTTTCGGGTTCGTACAAATCCCTGCTGGCCTTTACTGCGGGGAGCTGCGTATCAAGGCGGGCCTGCTCTACCTGCTCCACAGCTTGGGCACTGTTTCCCTTTGCGCTTCTCAGTTCAGTGGCTACTTTCTCCAATTCTTCTGCCACGATCTTCTGGGTTTCTGCGGTAGCGCCCGCACTGTCGGTTCCCGTTGCTTTGAGCAGAAGCATTTGGTTTTGTAACTGCTGCTGCTTGGTTTGGAGTTCAGCCACCTTATCCGCTTTCCCTTGCTTCATAATGGGCTGCGTGGATGGCTGACCCAGCTTCGGGGCAGTTTTTTTGTCTGCCATCATGGTAAGCGGGTTTACATAGCCGGGTCGCATTTGTATTGCCATAATGATTAACCTCCATTTTTGTAATCGTCCTGTCATTCAAGCAATGTTCCATTTGCTTACAACAGGTATATCGGAGGAAAGATGGGAAGGAAAAGGCTCATAACACGAACGGTTGATTCTGGTTCGTGAATGGTATAATAAATCTGCTTCAATGAGAACAAAGCAGTACGCTGATTCTGAATTTTCCATTGTTTAGTTCAGTTTCCATTGTGCCATGGTACTTTTCAGTCATGTGCTGGATATTCATTAGGCCCGTCCCCCAGATGATAGGTTGGCTGGCGCTTGTCGTATTGATGGCTTCAACAACCAGAAATTGTGATTTCGCTTTGGCCGATAAAGACAACACCTTTTCCTCCTGCGTCCCGTCTATGCAGGCTGTAATTGCATTGTCCAGGATATTAGAGAAAAGCACGCACAAATCCATATCCTCTATGGTGAAATTTGCAGGGACTGACACATCATGGGATACAACAATGTGGCTGCGCTTTGCGTAACTCAGTTTTTCTTTCAGCAGGACATCCAGGATTGGCTTCCCTGTGGATATATTCATAAGAAGCTCTCCGCAACTGATATGCAGCTTTTGGGTATATTGCTCTGCCTGTGCAAACAACTTGTCATGGAGCAGACCGGATATTACCAGCAGATGGTTGTCAATATCATGCTGAAACGAGGAATAAAGCTCGCTGCGTTTTGCCGCTTCTTCCATGTAAACTTTCTGTCCGTTCAACTGGCTTTGCAGCAGGGCCGCAGCTTGTTCGTGTTTGGTAAGCTGAATGATTTTACAAAAGACCTCAATCATCAAAAAGACAATAACGGCTGCCCCAAGCATTGTAAAAAGCACGACGAATCTGGCGTTGACGCCAAGAGCGGCAAGGTGTGGTTCAAAATCGCGGCCATCCAGTTTCAGCCCATATCGAATGAGCAAGACAATCATCGCGCATGGAAGCAGGAGAATGTATAGGTAAGATGAAATTGACTGCCGCAGCGTATAGGAATATCTTTTTTTGATAACTTGCAGTATGCCGAAAAATAGAATGTCCAGCAGAAGGGGTATCAAAACCTGCTCCACTTTTCCTCCTGTGGGAGAATGAAAATTAGACGATACCCATGACATAATAAATGCCGAATATCCTTCAATGAATGTGTAAAAGGTAAAGATGATTGTGATCGGCGCGACAAGTTCAGCACTACGAATTTTTAATACAGCCTTTGCAAAAGCAATCAGCACCAACACATCAATGAAAAATGCTCCCGGAAATTGAAACAAGGTCACGACAGCCGTAATCAATCCGTTGGCTATGAGCCAGATAGGAACATACCGTCTGCCATCTTTTCGAGTGATGCACAGCAAAAAATCGAATACAAAGTAATGGACAAAACTGTTCTCCAATACACACCAAAGCACAAAAAGTAATTTGGACGGCATTATATCAGCCCTTTCCTACAAATCTCCAATAGCTTTTGCGTAAACTCTTGCTGCTTTCTTCGGGAAATCAGGACATGATCTCCACCCTCCATAATCGCCGAGCCGGGCTGCTTATCTATGACATGATCCATGTTTACAATGTAGCTCCGATGGCAACGGAAAAAGCGCTCGTCAAGCTTTTCCTGTATGGCATCCAGTGTTCCAAAGAACTGAACTTGCTCTGTCAATGTATGGATTGTGATTTGATGGTTCATCGCCTCGCAATATAGAATATCTTTGAGCGGTACTCTGGATGCAGTGGTTCCGTTGGTAATCAAGAGAGTCTTTCCACTGTTTAAGGCCACACGCTTTATTGCTTTGTCCATAGCCGAAAACAACTTTTCTTCCGATACTGGCTTGAGGATGTAGTGAAGCGCGTCCAAATCAAATGCTTGAAACACATATTTTTGAAATGCGGTTATGAAAATCACCTGGCTTTCGCTGCCGAGATTCCGCAGGTGCCGGATGATTTCCATGCCATTGCCTGTTGGAAGTTTAATATCCATCAAAATAATATCCGCCATTCGGTTTGAAGCCAAAAGTTCTTCTCCATTTGAAAAGGAAGAAATAGATGCGTGAATTTCTCTTGAATTACAATATTTATCCAGCAATTTACATAATTCGTCCATGAAATAGGCTTCGTCCTCACAAATAGAAACTGTTATCATTGCCATACCTCCAAAACAGCCGCATGGGAGCGAGGTTCATAGTAATAATGTCATTATAGACACATTTCGTCCGCTTTTCAATTCTTTTGCGAAATACAGTAGGCGAAATTAAATACTACTAAAATATAAAATTACACTTCGTTCTCATAAAACACCCCGAAATGTAAAATAATGTCGAGGTGATGTGAGAATGTACCAGGATAATAGGCAATTTGACTTTCATCCCATTGGTCGAGAAATCAAGCGTAAGCGAGAGGCCAAAGGATGGACACAGGACTACTTGGCTCAGCTTGTGGATCGTACACCACGCTCCATTATGTATGTGGAAAATCGTGGTCAGCATCCCAGCTTAAATATCTTTTTCAAAATTGTTACCCTATTGAATATTTCTGTGGACAAATTTTTCTACCCGGACAAATACAATGGGCAAAATGAGCGCCGGAACCGCATTGACCGAATGTTGAACGGTATGGATGAACGAGAGCTTTCCATCATGGAAACCGTGGCAGAGGGGATTGAGCGGTCAAGAGAAGCGGAGGCCAAATAGTCATGGCCTCCGCTTCGTGTTCTGCTCCGCTATTGGAGCTTTGCCAATACGATTTGCCGCTGCGCTTCCACCTGCATCAAATCGTCCTCGGTCAACTCCCTGCGGCCCAGGGTAGCCTTATATTCCAGATAATTCGTCAGGTGTTCAAGCAGTGTTTCTGCCATATCCTTCGGTGTAGCACACAGCTTCACACTGATCCACTCTTGACAGCAGTCATCCCATTCCAATATTGTATGGCCGTGGGTGGTCATGACAATTTCATAGATACCTTCCGCAAGAAATGGCTGAAAAACCTTCAGCACCTTTTCAAATGTCAGCATGAAATCAACTCCTAAACATAAATCCACTCGTCCCTGATAATTTCTTCTACCCTGGCCTTACAGTTATTCATCAGCCCCACCCAGGACAACGGGTCACGGGCTTTCAGCTCCTCGGTGGCCCCCGCCGCCTTTGCTAACTGCGGCACAAGCACATCCAGGCGGCGCTGGGCCGCTTCGTCAACCTCCACCAGATGGGGATACAGTGTCCCATTTAACACCATGTCATTGAAGGTTCCGGGGTGGTACTCCTGGAGGTAGGTGCGCCGCATCCGGCCATACAGTCCGATGGGCTTGTCCGGCTGATCGCCCAAGGTCAGGTTGGGAATATAATAATCTCCCACTTTCGTATATGTCAAACCGTTTTCCATGATATGCTCCTTTCGCACGCTTTTGTTACCGTTGGTCAGACGGTGGCCTGGGACGGCAATATAGCTTTTTGCGGCTCCTGACGGGGCAAATCGGCAACGTGAGCATAGATGCCTTTTGCCATGTCCTCCTGCCGGATAGCGGCTTTCTGCGCGTCAATTTTAGCCTTTTTCCCCGGTCTGGTGCGTTCCTCATACTTCCTCTGCCAACCACTGGCTTTGCGTCGGAGATAGGCTTCATGCCGCTTGTCTTTAAGTGCCTCCTTCTTCCGAAGCGCCTCCTGTTCCTCCGGCGTCAGACTCACTTCCCGGAAGTGGGGAGGAACGTAGCGGCCCACAAAATTGAAGTAAATCTCAACCTCCTGGGTGGTGTCGATGCTCCCCTTGCGGTCACGCTCATGCACCAAAATCCGCTCCACAAATTCATTGAGCATGGTAGTGGTCAGCGTGTCAAAATTCTGATACTTGTCGATTAGGGCAACGAACTTTTTAGCGGATTTCCGCCCCTGCTCATAGCTGGCAACAGACTTTTCCAATGCAGTGATTTCAGCGGAAAGAGCGTCCTGCTCCTTGGCATACTGAGCATCCAGGGCGGCGTATCGGGCGTCGGGCAGACGCCCCAGTGCATTGTCCTCATAAATCTTACAGACCAGCCGTTCCAGCTCACCAGCCCGTTTCTGTGCCGCCGCCAGCCGACGTTTTTTCTTTTTGATGTCGCTGCCCTGCTGTGCGGCCTGGGCTTCCTGCACCGCCCGAATGAACCCAGCCCGGTCAGTCTTGGCAAAGTCGGCAATGGTCCGGAGCATATCAGAAACGAGGTCCAGCACCACGCTTTCATTGATGCGGTGCTGGGTGGGACAGAGAACGCCAACGGGGGTCTTGCTGTAACTGGAGCAGGTATACTGATGAACCCGCTTGCCGTTGCTGGTGCGGTGAACATACATCTTAGCGCCGCAGTCTGCACAGTAGAGAATGCCCGTCAGCGGCGCAGCCTCGCCCCAGCCGTCCGGGTAACGCTTGACGTTCCCCCGGATGCGCTGCGCGTTGTCATAGGTTTCCTGGTCGATGATCGGCTCGTGGGTGTTCTCAAAAATCGTCCATTCACTTTCATCGACATAATGACTTTTCTTGTCTTTGAAGTGTTTCCTGGTCTTGAAATTGACAGTGTGACCCAAGTATTCCCGCTTTTTGAGAATGTTTACGACAGTGGAAGAACCCCAGCCATAAATATCTTTGATGGCCCTGTTTTGGTTCACACCCTCGCCATATCGGGCAAGGTGGACGGAAGGAATCTCAATCTTTTCCTGAGAAAGCCGGGAGGAAATCTGATAGGGGCCATACCCTTCCAGCGTCATGGAGAAAATGCGGCGCACCACAGCGGCAGCTTCCTCGTCCACAATCCAATTCTCCCGCTTCTCATCCCACAGGTAGCCATAGATCACGGTGCCTGTCATGTGCTTGCCGCTCATGCCTTTGGCTTTGAACACGGATTTGATTTTCTTGCTGGTGTCGCGGGCGTAAAACTCGTACATGATGTTCAAAAATGGAGTGAAATCATTGTCCCCCTTTTCGCTGTCCACGCCGTCATTGATGGCAATAAGCCGGACACCGTGCTGTCGAAGTATCTCCATAATCTGCCCGACCTTCAGATAATCGCGCCCCAGGCGGCTCATATCCTTCACGATGATGGCTTCCACACGCCCAGCCTCCACTTCCTCCATCATGGCGGTGAAACCGGGACGGTCAAAAGCTGAGGTGAGATAACGTAACTTCTGAAAGTATAGGAAAATCAAGGTTTTCGAGCGGCGGGCAAGCATGATATGTACTAAAAAATCGAATATCGGCGCATGAGCGGCGTTCATATCCCCTGCCGGGGAGATGGGACGCCGCTTTTTTCATGTCCAGACACCGAAAGGAGCGGAGAACCATGCCAGTATTCCGCGTGGAGAGGAACAAGGGGTACACGGTGATGTCCAACTACCACCTGCGGGACAAGTCCCTGTCCCTGAAAGCCAAGGGCCTGCTGTCGCAGATACTTAGCCTCCCGGAAGATTGGGATTATACCCTGTCGGGCCTGTGCTATATCAACCGGGAGAGCAAGGACGCCATCCGTACCGCCGTCAATGAGCTGGAGCGGGCTGGGTACATTGAGCGCCACCAGACCACGGACGAAAGCGGCAAGTTCAGCAGCAACGAGTACATCATCCACGAGCAGCCTGTTTCTTTGCCGCCGTCGTTGGATAAACCGTCGTCGGAA
>CAJTTS010000078.1 GCA_910579155.1 uncultured Oscillospiraceae bacterium
CCCCCAAAATTGATTGCACCGTGGTGTCCTGGGCCAAGGGCGGCAGTCAGTTTGTGAATCAGGCGGACGTGGGCGGCGTCTACAACGGCCAGTGGATCATGGCGACCACCCGCTGGGTGACGAAAATCTACGCCCCCTCCAAACCCCTGCCCCGGACGGGGTATTAAGCATTTCCCCCGTGGCCCGCTCTGCGGGCCACTTACATAGGGCCGTTCGCACATTTGAAACCGTTTCTTTTTTCTTGTACTATGGTGGTGAAGAAAGGAGCTGTTTCAAATGTTCAAACGGGAAAAGCGGGTATACCTCCAGTTTACTGATGATGAATACCAGCTTGTCCGCAAGTGCCTGATGGACTGGCGGAACAAGCTGACCGCCCAGGGCCGGAGCGCCGAGCCGGTGAATGAACTTCTGGCAAAACTGATGGCCCGCTGAAAAAGCGTTTTTTACATACACCGCTTTTTGTCCATTGGGCACAGAGCGGTGTAAATCTTTGACAAAGGAGGTTTTCAAATGGACGGTAATGCGGAAAAACGCATGGCGGGTGATTTTGTTATCTTCCACTCCCTGCACATAGGCGACCGGGAGATCGTGCTGGGCGAGAACCCGGACTGTGTGGATGAGCAACGCTATATGTGCGCGTTCTGCACGAACAACGGGATCATGGCCCTCTACACCGAGATCATGGTCAGCGATGATTACCCTGAACTCGCGGCCCTCTTTGGACAGCGTGTGGCAGAGCAGGCGGAGAAAACCCGTGTTGACCTGAACGGCCCCAAAATTCAGGGCATCCCCAACGCCCCCATCCTCGCCGGTGGCTGTGACACCATTGGGCACCAGAGCGACCTTCATGGCAAAATCGTTGTTATCAGGCCGGAGGTGCTGCGCCCGGAATACCGTCGGGCAACCAGCCAACTCCACCTGTGCAACGGCGGCTTTGGCGCATCCCCCAACAGCCGCGGCTCCGCCTGTTCCTGCACGGAGCTGTATTCGGGCAAGACCTCGCGTTTTGAGCGCAGTGATGTTCTCGGCACGATTGAGCCGGAGAAACTGCCCCAATGGGCGAAGCATTGTCTGGATGCTTTACAGGCTGAAAAGGAAAAGAAATCGAAGGACAGGGAGGGCCGCTGATATGGATGCCAGAATCAACGAGGGCTATACCATCACTGACTCCATCCAGATTGGGGAAACGGAGTTCGTTTTGGGCCAGAGCGGGAGCAAACCGCCCATGTATGTGACCTGGGCCTGCAAGGGCGGCGACAACTACTATTGGGGGCACTACTTCTCCGACCCTATGGAAGCCAAAAAGGATTTACTGATCCGTGCCAATGAGGAATTGGAGTACCAGATGGATCGGAGGGCGCGGGCCGCTGAAAAGCGGCCCAAAGAGCCTGATAAGGAGCGTGAGCGGTAATGGATATGACTATACGGCCCGCTGCCCCTGCGGAGCGGCTTTACGCCCGTAAGCAGGGTACAAGCATCGGGGAGCAATGCGGCGCTGTGGGCTGTCTGCGCGGCAATATGGGCGAGGACGGGACGGAATTTCACACCGATTTTGAAAACTGCTGCGGCTATCTGCGGACGAGTGAATTTCTGGAGAATCTTCACGGGGTGCTGGACGCCCTGCGCCATGACGAGCAGTATGGCGGCGTGTTCAAAGACCGCGATACCCTGACGGCCTACTGCGGGACGCACCCGGAGAGCGATATGGGCCACTATGACCGGGAATATGCGTTCCGGGTGGACACAGAGCAATACACCTATTTTATGCGCTTGTGCGTGGACGATCTGGAGTTTGACTTTGAACTCTATCCCTATCGCCGGGACTTGTTCGACTTCCATGTGGAACAGGCTGAAAAGGGCATCCGTTTCATTGACCCAAATCATAGGGCGTGGTTCACGCTCCCGGATGGCGACCCCATCCGCATTATCACAGGCAGCGGCGACATTCGCAACTGCGTGGCCCGGTATGTGGACGAGCGCCATGTGGAACTGTCCCTTGACTACAACAGCAAAGTCTATCTTCTCAGCGAGTTCGCGGAGAAGGCGGAGCGCATGGGGAGCCGGATCATTCCCCTGCGTTCC
The DNA here is from genome assembly GCA_910579155.1 of uncultured Oscillospiraceae bacterium. The sequence continues at coordinate 2,083 of CAJTTS010000078.1, forward strand.
TCTTTGCCGGAGAAGTGTTTCAGCGTCACATCCGCCGCTGACGAGATCATCATTATCACCAAGGGCGAGATGTTCAAGCGGCCCGCTGGTGCCCACGCCGAGGGCATGACCGCCCGTGAGGGGGCCACCGCCGCCAATGAAGCTATGGGCGTGACCAAGGCGCAGGAGGCCGCTATGCTGTTCGGCTCGACCTATGGCTGGGACAAACCCGGCGCTGACCCGAAATACTATGACGAGCAGGGTGAACCCATCAAGTTCAAGCACCGGGATCGTGGGGACGCCCGGTGAAAGGAGTGTGACATTTATGGAATTGACCATACGGCCTGCGACCCCCACAGAGCGGCTTTTCGCCTGTGAACAGAGTATGCGGCTTGCCGAGCGGTGCGGGAACCCAGGCCATTTGTGGGGCGAGCTGGACAACACTGGCACGGTCTTTCTCAATAGCTGGGAAACTTTTGTGCGTTCCCAAAACACGCCGGAGTTCAAGGCCGAGTTCAACATGGTGCTTGATATGCTCCGCTTTGATGAGCGGTATGGCGGTATGTTGAAAAACCGCGCCAGCATGATCGTCTATTGCCTTGACCATTCGCAGGGGCGTTTCCGCAACGGCTATGAATATGCGTTTCGGGCCGACACCCAGGACTACTCTTATCTGATCCGCTGCATCCCGCAGGGCGATGATAACCACGTTTATATCTATCCCTATCGCCGGGACTGCCTTGACCGGCACATGAAACAGGCTGAAAAGGGCATCTGTTTCACCACCCTGGACGGCAAAGAAAAGTTCAGAATCCCGGACGGCGATATGGTGCAGATCATCACCAGCGAGGGCGGGCACTTTGACCGCATGGCCCGATATGTGGATGAAAACCATGCCGAAATCGGCGGCAGTCTCTACCATGCCCGTGAGTTTGCGGAATGGATGGAGCAGAGCGGCAGTAAGGCGATCCCCCTGCGTTCTGCTTTGCCGGATAAGTGTTTCAGTGTCGCAGCGGCCACTGATGAAATGATAATTATTGTAAAGGGCGAAACGGGCGGCTATATCGTTGGCAAAAAAGCCGGGGCAACTTCCCGTGAGGGGGCTGACGCTGAAAACAAAGCTATGGGCGTGACCAAAGCGCAGGAAGCGGCTATGCTGGCCGGTTCCCTGTTCGGCTGGGATGTACCCGCCGCCGACCCCAAGAACTATGACGATCAGGGCAAGCCCATCAAGCCCAAACGACATGACAGGGGCGACGCCCGATAAAAGGCATTAAAAGTAATACAGTTTTTCAAAACGGCTTTCAGAAAATTATCTGGAAGTCGTTTTTGTTTTGAAGGGAGTGTGATAACCGATGAAACTTCTGCTGGGCGGCTCCCCCTGCACCCATTGGAGCATCGCGCAGACCCGGAACCGGGAAACCCAGCCGGAGGGCCTGGGCTGGGAACTCTTTCGCAATTACCTGATCGCCAGGGAACGCTATGGGCCGGACTTTTACCTTTACGAGAACAACAAGAGCATGGCCCCGGCGATACGGGCGCAGATTACGGCGGAGCTGGGTGTGGAACCGCTCTTGATAAACTCCGCCCTCGTTTCCGCCCAAAGCCGCCAGCGGCTCTACTGGACGAATATCCCCGGCGTAGAACAGCCGAAAGACCGTGGCCTTATCCTGCTGGACGTGCTGGACAGCGGCCTGCCTTTGCAGGAAAAAGGCTACACGCTGAAAGCAGATTACTCCAAGGCCAGCGCAGCTAACGCCCTGGACGGCGGACATTTCCCTGCGCCGATGGCAATAGAGCCGGTGAATATCACCGCTGACGGCAAGGCCCAATGCCTGCGGGCCACCTATTATAAAGACGGCATCCGCAATATGGTGGGCAACACCATAGACCGCAAGACCTGTGTTGCCGAACAAGTTCGCATCAAGCGGCTGGGAGGGCTTTACGGCCAGTGTACCCGCTGGGGGATATTCGATTTAACAGGGAAAGCGCCGTGCCTGACCGCATCGGCGGGCATGGGCGGCGGTCATGTGCCCATGTACCCTATCCGCGTGGGCACCATAGAGAGTGGAACCGGCTCCGAGGGGCAGGGCCACCGGGTATATTCTGCGGACGGGAAAAGCAAGACCCTGTGCGGGAACGGCGGCGGGGCCGGAGCGAAAACCGGGCTTTACACCGTCCCCACCGACTGCCCAGCCCTGCGGGTGGCGGAAGCCACCGCAAAGGGCTACACCGACATTCTGCCGGGTGAGTGTGTGGACTTGACCATGCCCAACAGCAAGACCCGCAGGGGCCGCGCCATGCGGGAAAAGGCGAATTGCCTGACCACCTCCTGCCAGTATTATCAGTATTGCGGGACGCTGGACAGGCCCATCTACGAAGTCCGGGACGGCCAGATCACAATAAAGGGCCAGCAGTACCCCATCAAGCTGATGGACGGCTACTATATCATCCGCAAGCTGACGGTGCGGGAGTGTATGCGCCTTCAGACAGTGCCAGAGGACTTTGTATTCCCGGTAAGCGACACCCAGGCATACAAGATGCTGGGCAACGGCTGGACGGTGGACGTGATCGCCCATATCCTCTCCTACTGCCCCGGCATTACCACGGAACCGCTGGAAGTGTTGTCCATGTACGATGGTATGAGCTGCGGGCACCTGGCCCTGGATAAGCTGGGGGCAACGGTTCTCCGATACTACGCAACCGAAATTGACAAATACGCCATAAAGACCACCCAAACAAACTTCCCTGACACCATCCAATTAGGCGATGCTTTTCAGGTGCGGGAAGATGAATGGTGGTCTTTTCTTATTGGCTGAAAAGGAGGGCAACTATTATGGAATTGACGATGCAAACCGCTACCCCTGCGGAACGGCTCTACACTTCCAGCCAGAGTACGCAGATAGCAGGCCAGACCGGGTGCATCGGCCATCTGCGGGCCGACATGGGTGCTGACGGCAAAGGATTTTTCAAGACATGGCAAGACCACCGGCAGAACCTGGGCACCGAGGAATTTCACGCCGAGTTTGAGAGCGTCCTGAACGCCCTGGTGGGCGATGAGCAGTATGGCGGCTTTCTGAAAAGCCGGGACGCCATGCGGGACTTCTGCCAGAAACGCCCGGAGAGCGGATTTAACGAGGGCTTTGCCTTTGGTTTCCGGGCGGACACAGCGCAGTATTCCTATCTGATCCGCCTGAACCCCTACAAGGGGGAGGAAAACCTGTTCATTTACTGCTATCGCCGGGACTGGTTGGACGGCCACATGAAACACGCTGAAAAAGGCATCCGCTTTATTACCCCAGGCTACAAGGAAAAATTCAGGATCGAGGACGGGGACAGTGTGCGTGTCAAGCGGTTTGATGGACGAGTGTTTGACCGGGTATGCCGCTATATTGACGACTATCACGTTGAAATTGGCAGCGAACTCTACCACATCTGCCAGTTTGCCGAACTGATGGAGCGTAACGGCAACACCGTTATTCCCCTCCGAAGTTCGCTGCCGCTGGTGTGCTACGGCAAGGTGCCGGAAAAGCGGGCCATTGTGATGTTTGAACGGGGTTTTGACGGCTACCGCTCCGCGTCCTATGTAACGAAGGGCCGCACCAGCCAAAAGCTGGTTGACGAGTTGAACGCCGAGATGGGCGTAACGAAAGCGCAGGCGATGGCGATGCAGGGCGGCGCTACGATGGGCTGGGACACTCCCGCCGCCGACCCGAAAAACTACGATGAACAGGGCCAGCCCATCAAGCCCAAGCACAGGAACAGGGGTGACGCACGGTGACAGATCAAAAGCACCTTATCTGGAGCGACCTTGACCTGGACTACGAGGACTGGCGGGCCGACCTAGAAGCCCAATACCCGGAACTGTCCGAGGATGAGCGCATGATGCTGATGCACGAGATCAACGGGGAGTATCTGGCAGATGAGCGGGTGAACCTGAACATCCAGCTCGACCAGCCTATCCTCATTATTGCCGACTTGGGCCTTTGGACTGGACGGCACATGAGCTACAAGGAGATTGCCAGCGGCAACATCCGGGACTGCCTTTACAGTGGCAGGGACATCGACTATACCACATGGTACGTTGACAAGCTGGGCGACCTGCGCTGCGATGCCATCCACCATGACGGCACCAATCACCTGCTCTACCGCACCTACAAGCCCGGAGTACGGGAATCGCAAATCGACCTGCTGAAAGAAAAACTGTATTACGGCACAGCGACCCGCGCCGATGTGACCCGCATTACCCGCAGGCTGGGTGACGAGATCGGCAAAGTCTACGGCTGGGACTTCCCCCAGCGTGGGCGGCAGGCTGTGTCCGTGGAAAGGTAGGAGCATGATGGCACAATTACCGAATGTCAAATTGAAGGTACACCCCTCCACGTTCGACCTGATGATGGCCGTTCTGGAGGACAACGCGGCCAGCGCCGCCGATGAGCGTGACCGTATGAACGCCAGGGACTTGATGGAGAAGCGGATGCGTTTCTCCCGGCTCTATCCCGGCAAGGACGGCCAGGAGTACGCCAGCGTCCAGATGTACGAGAGCGAAGCCGCCGAGATGATCTGGCAGCTTTTGATTGCCTGCGGCGGGATGTACCAGCCGAAAAAGGAGTACAGCAAGGAACTGAAACACGGCGGTGGGCACGATGGTGGATAAGGCCCTGTGCGAACACCTGAAAAAGTACCACCGGGGACAGGAGAGCGCGGCCTCCAGCAAGGAGTTGGAGGCCGCGTTCCATATCAAGGGGACAGAACTGCGGCGGGCGGTCAACCGTCTGCGCTGTGACGGCCAGCCCATTTGCAGCAACGAAAGCGGCTATTTCTATGCGGCGCGGCAGTCCGAGATCAGGGCTACCGTTGCCCAGCTTACCGGGCGCATCTCCAAAATCGCCGCCGCCAAAAACGGACTGCTCAAATTTTACGAGGAAAAGGAGGGATAGAGCGTGGCGAAAAAACCTGAACCCATCGTCCGGCTTGCGGTGCAGACCGCCCGCCAGATCACCGCCAACAGCGGGAATTATATGGCGTTCCTGAACACCGCCGCCCACAACTTCAAGTACAATTTCCGCGACCAGCTTTTGATTTATGCCCAAAAGCCGGACGCCACCGCCTGCGCCCAGACCGACTTTTGGAACAAGCATGGCCGCTGGGTGAACCGTGGCACCACGGGGATCGCCCTGCTGGTGGACACCAGCAAGGGCTACCGTCTGCGCCATGTCTTTGATATGTCCGATACCAACAGCCGTCAGGGACGCACTATCCCCGTGTGGCAGATGAAGCCGGAGTACGAAAGTGCGGTCATTGAGGGATTGGAGAACAGCTACGGTGAGTTGGGCGGCAAGCCGGACTTTGCCGAGTGCCTGCTGGAAACGGCGAAGATCATCGTGGAGGACAACTTTGGCGACTACTGCGCCGATCTTCTCTCCGTCCGGGAGGACAGTTTTCTGGAGGAACTGGACGAGGACAGCGTAAAGGTGTGGTTTAGGGGCCTGCTGGAGAACAGCGTAGGCTTTATGCTGCTGGCCCGGTGCGGCATTGACCCCAATGAATACTTCTCCAACGAAGATTTCACCCGCATTTATGACTTTAACACCCTGAAAACCCTTGCCATCCTGGGCACAGCCGCCAGTGATATTGCCGAGATGCCCCTGCGGGAGATCGCCACCACCGTCCTCGATCTGTACCGGGAGGAACAAAAGCAAAATCGCACATTTGCCCAGCGGCCCGAAACCCGGTATAATGACGGCAGAACAAAACCTGAAAGGAGCGTTGAGCATGGAACTGACTTACAGAACGGAGAGCGGCTACCGCCTGCCCAACCTGGACGTGCCGGAAGCCCCCAAGGTAGGAAAATATGGGATGCTGCGGCGCAGTTACCTGGCGAATCACAAGCACGGGATTTACGTCGGGATGCTGCTGACCGGGGAACTGAACAGCCATCTGGAGGAAATCGACCGGCAGGCCACCGAGATGGTGGAGCGCATGACCCAGCGGATGGCGGCGGAGCAGGGCGTGACGGAGAGCCTGAAAGCGTCCGATCAGATGAAGTGGGTGGGCCTGATGAACAACTTCAAGGCAGCGGCGGAGGAAGTGGCGATGAGGGAGCTGGTGTACGCCTAAACGAACCGCTCCCTACCGAGGAAGAACAGCGTCAGGCCATAGAGGAAGCGGGGGATGAAAAGTCCTCCGCTTTTGTTATTTCCCAGGAGGATATTGACGCTGTTCTCCTGCGGCATGACACACCGGGCAAGTTCCGTATCTATGAGCAATTCCTGAAAAAAGAAAGTGCCGATAAAAACGCTCTTTTCCTCAAAGATGAATATGGCACCGGGGGTTATTCCATCAGCGCCAGCAAAAAGCTGGATGTTTGGTACGAAAGCAGGGGCATTAAGATCACCGCCGAGCCGGATATAAAAATAGTTCTGTCCTGGAAAAAAGCCGCAAAACGTGTGAGTGAACTGCTTGCCGCCGACCGCTATCTGTCACCGGCTGAAATGGTGAAGTACCCCGCTTACCGGGAGCAGCGGGCTTTAATTGCCGCCCGCACCGAGATCAGCGAGGAATTTCGCTCCATTATTAACGACTATAAGGACTATGTGAAGCAACTCGGAGCGCCCGATAAGACGGTAGACAGATGGTATCTGGTGTCCTGTGCGGGCGCGTTCAGCGCAGGCCAGAAAAAGATGCACGCCCGCACCAGCGAGGGCGACTTCATTCTGCCCATGATGCGGGATGCCATGCAGACTATCATTGGGGAGAACACTCACCTGACGGAACGCTGTGAAAATGTGCTGGCTGGGCTGAACGGCCCGCTGGCCGCGCCGATGGAGCCGTCCTACGATGAACTGAACCCGCCGCCCCAGCCGAAGAAAGAGTACCGCTTTACCCTGGGCGATACGGTGCATCTCGGTACGCAGGAGTATCAACTGCTGGCCTTTGATGAGCAGACCGTCCGGCTCTTTGACCCGGCGTTTCCCATCATCAACAAGGAACTGCCCCGCGACGAGTTTGACCGCCTGCTGGCGGAGAACCCGCTGAATGACCATCTTCTGCAAGTGGTGGACGCCCAGCCAGAGGTTGATGCCCCGAAGTATGACCTGGGCTATGGGCATTTGGGCAACGGCCTGACTGTTTGGAACCGCCTGGAAGAAGAACACGGCGACTATAAGACCATCGCCCATATTGCCCCCGACCGAACTGTAAAATTTTATGTGGACGATCTGCCGGAGGACGTGCGGACGCAAATCGAAGAAGTTGCCGCAACCTCCACCATGACGATCTCCGCCACGCAGGACACCCCTGTGTTCTCCACCCCGCCGCTGGTGCGGGAGCCTGACGCAATTTCCACTGACACCAATGAACCCGCCTACCCTCCCCGTGACGTTCCCTATATTTTCTGCGAGTGGAGCGAGAGCATTGTTTTTCAGGATAAGACGGCCTACTCCCTCCATGAGTTTGACCGTCTGATGAAACAGACGGACGAGGAATACACCGCCATGAAACGTGCTGCTATGGCTAAATACGGAACATGGCAGAAGTGGTATGACGCCGACGACCCGGAATATAGTGAGTTTTTAGGTTATGACAAGGTGAAATTCACCCTTGTTATGCCTGATGGCAGGATATTCACCGAGCGTCAGGATATTGGGGACGGCGATGGCGGCGTACTGGATTTTCTCTCGCAGATTGACGCATATCGCAAGATTGTTCCCGTTTTACAGGAAGCCGCCCATAGAGAGGAATCGGCAGCGCAGAGCAATCCCGCCCCACAGCCTGGGCCTGCCAGCGGCAGATTTTGGGACAGCTACAACGCGATCAAGGAGCGAAACCCGGACAGCATGGTGCTGTATCAGGTGGGGGACTTCTTTGAATTGTATGGCGGCGAGGGCAGGGACGCGACCAAGGCGGCGACCGCTCTTGACCTCACCTTGACCATGCGAACCATCCCCGATATAGGCCGTGTACCCATGTGCGGTTTCCCTGCCCACAAGCTGGAGGACTATGTATCACAACTGAACAGCGAGGGCTTTGACGTGATTGTGGCGGCACTGGAAGATAACCGGCACGCGATCTCCCGCAGGCCCGCCCTGGCTGCTGATAAAACTGCAAGTCCACCAGAATTTGCAGTAGGCGATATTATTCAAATAGGAGCCGATGATGATGTGCCGGAATACCGTGTTTTGGAAACAAAGAAATTCGTTCCCTCTGAAAACGGCACATTAGTGGTGATGTATGGCTTTACAGCCTATTGGGATCGGGAACTGGAGCATCTCAAATTTACGAACACAAGCCAGTTGCCGAGTGATAAGCCTATTAAGGTAATTGGACATTCCACTCCTGAAACGACACAGGGCATCCCCAAAACGCGGCAGGAAACCGATGATTTTTCCGACATTGACCCTGCCGCGGTCCGGGCCGCTCTTGCGGAGAGGGGCATCATAAACGGCCATGTAGTTGATCCGGCCAAGTTGGACGCTGACCCCTTTATTCAGCAGGTCATGGCCGATGTGGAGCAGATTGCCGCTAATACGCCCCCTCCCCAGGAACGGTTTTCTGTCATTGAAACGGACAGGGGTTACGCCGTATGGGATGATGCCCGGAACGAGGTTTATACGGACAGCGAGGGCGTCCAAGAGGAATTTACCAGCGAATGGCAGGCCGAGGACTATCTGAAGCAAGTCATAAAGGATGTGGCTGACAAAGAAGCCGCTGAATGGCTGGCCGTAAAGCGGGCCAAGCAGGGACTTCCGCCCCAGGAACCGGCTGAACAGGAAGAAAAAGCAGGCGTTGAAAAGGTTGCCAGCTATCAGACCGATGATGAGCGCATCGTCATTTTCAGATACCCTAACGGAAAGTATTACAACCATTATGGATATGACGAACAGCATGGTATCGGCTCGACAACGGCTGGCGGTTTTGATACCTTTGAAGAAGCGGAGAAAACGCTCTATTCTCACCGTCCAAAGGCTGAAAAGGTTTTGGAACCGGCTGAAAAAACGGCAGAATCCGAAAAGGGCGCGGAAAGTTTAGCAAAAGGGCACGAACAGGAGGATAAGGCCCTCACGCTGGCCCCGCCCGCGCCCCGGCGCAGGGCCAGGGTGTCCCCCTTTGTCCTCCATCCCGAAGTCCCCAACGCAGACCGGCATGAGTATCAGATCACCGATGATGCCATTGGCGTGGGGACGCCGGGGACACGGTTTAACAACAATATCCGGGCCATCCGCCTGCTGAAAAAGCTGGAGCGCGAGGATCGGTTTGCCACCCCGGAGGAACAGGCGGTATTGGCGCAGTATGTGGGCTGGGGCGGTCTGGCCGACTGCTTTGACGAGCGCCACAGCAAATACGCCGAGCTGAAAGCCCTGCTCACCGAGGACGAGTACGAAGCCGCCAGAGAATCCACTCTCACCGCCTTTTACACCCCGCCTGTGGTCATTCGCTCCATCTATCAGGCATTGGAGAACATGGGCTTTAAGACCGGCAATCTGCTGGAGCCGTCCTGCGGTGTCGGCAACTTCATCGGTATGCGCCCGGAAACGCTGGCCGACTCCAAAATCTATGGCATTGAGTTGGACAGCATCAGCGGACGCATCGCCAGACAACTCTATCAGAAGTCCTCCGTTGCTGTTCAGGGGTTTGAGCAAACAGACCTCCCGGACAGCTTTTTTGACGCCGCTATCGGCAACGTGCCCTTTGGGGCGTTCAAGGTGTCAGACAAGCGGTATGACAAGCACAATTTTCTCATTCACGATTATTTCTTTGCCCGGACGCTGGATAAGGTGCGCCCCGGCGGGATCATCGCCTTTGTCACCAGCAAGGGCACGATGGACAAGGAGAACCCCAGCGTCCGAAAGTATATCGCGCAGCGGGCCGATCTGCTGGGAGCCATCCGCCTGCCCAACAACACGTTCAAGGACGCAGCGGGCACGGAAGTCACCAGCGACATTCTGTTTTTACAGAAGCGGGACACCCTCACCACCGAGGAACCGGCGTGGGTACACCTGAACACCGATGAAAACGGGCTGAAAATAAACCAATATTTTATCGACCACCCGGACATGGTGATGGGTGAAATGCGGGAGGTCAGCGGCCCCTACGGGCCGGAAACCGTCTGTCTGCCCGTTGAGGGTCAAGACCTGGGAGAGCAGCTTGCCGCCGCCATCCAGAACATCCAAGGCTCCATCACCGAGTATGTGCTGGACGATCCCGAAGCGGAGGGTGAGGACAAGTCCATCCCCGCCGACCCTGATGTGCGGAATTTCAGCTATACAGTGGTGGACGGCGAGGTGTACTACCGGGAGAACAGCCGCATGAACCCGGTGGAGGTGTCGGTCACGGCGGCGAACCGCATCAAGGGCCTGATTGAAATTCGGGAGTGTGTGCGGACGCTGATCGAGTACCAGACCGAGGACTGGCCTGACGAGGACATTCAGGCGGAACAGAAAAAATTAAACGATCTCTACGATAATTTTGTAGAGAAGTATGGCCGCATCAACTCCCGTGCCAACAGCATCGCTTTCCGCATGGATGACGCCTATTTTCTACTGGCATCCCTGGAGGTGCTGGATGATGAGCGCAATTTTGTCCGCAAAGCGGATATGTTCACCAAGCGCACCATCAGGCAGAAAGCGGCCATCACCAAAGTGGACACCGCATCCGAAGCCCTGGCCCTCTCGTTGGCTGAACGGGCGTGTGTGGATTTGGGCTATATGGCCGGTCTGATGGGCGGCGGGGACAAGATACCGCAGGTTGTGGAGGATTTAAGGGGTGTCATTTTCAAAGACCCCACCTCCGGCCCCTTTGACATTGACGGGGACGCGGTGGATTGGTACAAGGGCTGGCAGACCGCCGATGAATACCTCTCCGGCAACGTGCGGGAAAAACTGTCTATCGCAAAGCTGGCGGCTGAATCAAACCCGGCGTTTCAGGTCAACGTGGAGGCGCTGGAAAAGGTGCAGCCGAAAGACCTGACCGCCAGCGAGATTTCCGTCCGGCTCGGCTCCACCTGGCTCCCCCCGGACGTGGTAGAGCAGTTTGTCTTTGAACTGCTGGACACGTCCATTCATAGCAGGCAAAAAATCCATGTCCACTACTCCGAATATACCGGGGCCTGGAACGTGGAGGGCAAAAGCGTTGACCGGGTAAACGTCAAGGCCAACAGCACCTATGGCACCGGGCGCATCAACGCCTACAAGATCATCGAGGACACCTTGAACCTCCGGGATGTCCGCATTTTTGACTATGTGGACAAGGGGGACGGAAAGAGAACCCCCGTCCTGAACAAAGATGAAACCGCTATCGCCCAGGGCAAGCAGGCGCTTATCAAGCAAGCGTTTCAGGATTGGATATGGAAAGACCCGGCCCGAAGGGGGCGGCTGACGCAGCTCTACAACGTAAAATTCAACAGCCTGCGGCCCCGTGAGTACGATGGGAGCCACATCAATTTTGTGGGTATGAACCCGGAGATCACCCTGCGCAAGCATCAGATCAACGCCATCGCCCATATCCTCTATGGCGGCAACACCCTGCTGGGCCATGTGGTAGGGGCAGGCAAGACCTGGACGATGGTGGCGGCGGCACAGGAGAGCAAGCGGCTGGGCCTGTGCCAAAAGAGTCTGTTCGTGGTGCCCAATCACCTGACGGGTCAGTGGGCCACGGAGTATTTACAGCTTTATCCTTCCGCCAATGTCCTGGTAGCCACCGAAAAGGACTTTGAGCGCAAAAACCGCAAGCGACTTTGCGGCAGGATCGCCACCGGGGACTATGACGCCATCATCATCGGGCACAGCCAGTTTGAAAAGATACCCATGAGCGTGGAACGGCAGCGGTATATCCTGGAACAGCAGATGGATGAGATCATCGGCGGCATTTCCGAATTGAAGTCCCAGAACGGGGATCGGTTTTCCATCAAGCAGTTGGAGCGCACCAGGAAAAGCATCAAAGAGAAGCTGAAAAGCCTGAACGACCAGAGCCGCAAGGATGATTTGGTCACGTTTGAGGAATTGGGCATTGACCGCATTTTTATTGACGAGGCCCATTATTATAAAAACCTCGCGTCTTTTTCTAAAATGCGGAACGTGGGCGGTATCGCCCAGACCGAAGCGCAGAAGTCCAGCGACCTCTATATGAAGTGCCGCTACATGGACGAGATCACCGGGGGCCGGGGCATCATTTTCGCCACGGGAACCCCTATCAGCAACACGATGGTGGAACTCTACACCATGCAGAAATATTTGCAGTATCACACATTGAAAGAAAAAGGGCTGCTCCACTTTGACGCATGGGCGTCCACCTTTGGGGAAACCGTCACCGCTATGGAGCTGGCCCCGGAGGGCAGCGGCTACCGGGCCAAGACCCGGTTTGCCAAGTTCTACAACCTCCCGGAACTGATGGCTATGTTCAAGGAAGTGGCGGACATCCAGACGGCGGATATGCTCAATCTTCCCGTCCCCAAGGCCATTTACCACAATATCCTGCTGAAACCCTCTGAATTACAGCGGGAGATGGTGGACGGGCTGGCGGAACGGGCTGAAAGGGTACGCAACAGGATGGTGGACAGCAGCGAGGACAATATGCTGCTTATCACCAATGACGGGCGCAAGCTGGCCCTTGACCAGCGGATGCTCAATCCCATGCTCCCGGACAGCGATACCAGCAAGACCAACGCCTGCGCCGACAGCGTGTTTACGATCTGGCAGGACACAGCCGGTCAGCGTTCCGCGCAAATGGTGTTCTGCGACCTGTCTACTCCCGGAAAACATCGGCCCATTGAAATGGCGGAGTTTCAGAACGTGTACGACGATCTCCGGGACAAACTGATTACCAGGGGCATACCGGCTGAAGAAATAGCTTATATCCACACCGCCAATACGGAAACGAAGAAAAAGGAACTGTTCGGCAAGGTGAACTCCGGGCAGATACGGGTGCTGATCGGCTCCACGCAGAAGATGGGGGCGGGCACCAACGCACAGCGGAAACTTGCGGCCTTGCACCACCTGGATTGTCCCTGGCGGCCCTCAGATGATGGACGGACTTTGCGGACACATATCAAAGCGGAGACACCTGTCAGGGTGT
>CAJTTS010000079.1 GCA_910579155.1 uncultured Oscillospiraceae bacterium
TCAGGGCGGGGGAAAAGGTGGAGACAATATCAAAACCTTACCTATCGCTACTGAGTACACCGAAAGGCGACGGCAGGTTCAACGTCTATGACGATATCAAGGTAAAGCTCATTGCCCAGGGCATTCCCCAGGAGGAAATCGCCTTTATCCACGACGCCAACACCGAGGCACAAAAGGCGGAGCTGTTTGCCAAGGTGCGCCGGGGGCAGGTGCGGGTGCTCATTGGAAGTACCCAAAAAATGGGAGCAGGCACCAATGTCCAAGACCGCATCGTGGCTTCTCATGACCTGGATTGCCCCTGGCGTCCGGCTGATTTGGAGCAGCGCGCCGGTCGTTCTCTGCGCCAGGGCAACATGAATCAAAAAGTACGGATGTATAAATATGTCACCAAGGGCACCTTTGACGCCTACAACTGGGGGCTGGTGGAAAACAAACAGAAATTCATCGGACAGGTCATGACCAGCAGATCCCCCGCCCGGTCCGCTGAGGATGTGGACGCCACCGCCCTGTCCTATGCCGAGGTCAAGGCCCTGGCCACCGGGGATGATCGAATTCGGGAGAAAATGGACCTGGATGTGCAGGTGGCGAAGCTGAAAATGCTGAAAGCCAACCACGCCGCCATGCAGTATGAAATGCAGGATAAGGCGCTGAAATACTATCCCCAGCAGATGGCCGAAACAAAGCTGTTCATTGAGGCACTGGGGAAGGACCTGCCCATTGTGCTGGCCAACCCTGTCAAAGACGATGCGTTCACCATGACCGTCATGGGGCAGGTTTTCACCGAGCGCAAGGCGGCGGGTGAGGCCATCATCAAAGCGTGTATGCTCATGAGCGACCCGGAGAAAGTAGTGGATCTGGGCGAATACCGGGGCTTTCCCATGCAGCTTCATTGTAATGGGTTCAAATTCAAGGTGACGATGAAACAACACCTGACCTATACGGCGGAGCTGTCCGATGACCCGGTGGGCAATGTGACCCGGATCAATAACGCTTTGGAGGGCATGGCCGAAAATCTGAAGCGGAACGAGACCCGGTTGGTCCGGCTGGAAAGCGAATTGAAAAATGCCCAGGAGGAGGCCGAGCGCCCCTTTCCCAAGGAGGAGGAGCTGCGGCAGAGATCCGCCCGTCTGACCCAGCTCAACCGGGAGCTGGAGAAGCCCAGCAATAAAGGGGCTGATCAGCATCAGAATAGTGACGGCAGACCGGATGTGGAGGACGGTGGGGCACCCGCACGGGAGAATTCCGTTTCTGTGCCCACCCAGGGCAATAAACCGTCCATCCGAGATGCCATCCGTGCGTTTACCCCGCCCGCCCCGGTGTCTCCCAGTGTGGAGAACGGCCAGCGAGGGGAGGCGGCGCTGTGAGGTATTGCGAGGGCCGGACGGTGGGGCTATACACGAAGGTGTCCCCGGAGGAAAAGAAGGTGATCGACCAAAAGATGGCCCTGCTGGAGACATCCAATCTGCGGGCCTACCTGCGGAAGATGGCGGTAGACGGGTACATCGTCCAGTTGGACATGGGCAGCGTGGTGGAGCTGGTAAAGCTGCTGCGCTCCATTGCCAACAATGTGAACCAGATCGCCCGCAGGTGCAACGAGACACGGAACCTCTATGCCCAGGACGTGGAGGACCTACGGCGGGGCTATGCTCAGGTTTGGGAGGGGATCAATGCCTTACTGAAAAAATTTGAGAAGCTGTGACCATTAGAGGCGGCAGGAAGTTCAATATGCTCCTGCCGCCTTTTTGTAAAAGAAGAGGTTTTCAAAATAACTGTCCTGTGATAAAATATAAAGCAAGACAATTTTCTTATTATTAGAAAACCAGGGGGAAACGAATCATGAACGTAGACATTTTTTATTATCTAAACAATACACAACCAGAAAAAATACTCAAAGTAGCAAAAATGTTAAACGGCATTCAGTCTTATTTCCAATTTTGCCCTAAGAGAGTTGAGCAAACGGAAATTTGCCGAACTGAAACAGTCAGTTGGAATGTTTTTCGCAAGGTTCAGATCCCCATTTATGGTCAACACACTATATATATTACAAGGAAAGCATTTTCTGACAACTGGTTTTCCCATGAAGAAGCACAGTATGCGGTGATAAGCACAAACGACTGGGAGAAAAATTTCGATTACATCCCAGTAGAATTATTTTTAATATATCAAATAGCACAAGCGGTAATCAATTTTGCTACGGGGTTGTCTGAACGGACAGAGCTAAATATGACACATTTAGATACAAGGGGATGTATGTTTGACCAATGTATGAATAAATGCGATATTGTCGTTGGAATGAAAAAAGGATTGATTTGTAATGATTGCAAATCAATCCTGAGCCATAAACTATCTGATCTTGATGCTTTATATGCGGTTCAGAAAATGCTTGATTGCGTTAAAGAGTCCATTGCCAACGAACTGCCTGAAGAATAGAAAATTTCTGGGGATGGTGAGATGACCATCCCCTTTGTTATATTGGGGGGATTTTGATATCAAGCGTGACCAAAGAACAAATCGAAAAAGCAAAGGAGTGGGATCTTCTCTCCTATCTCCAAACCTATGACCCCCATGAGTTGAAGCGGAACGGTCCAAACGAATACTGCACCCGCACTCATGACAGCTTGAAGATCTCCAACGGGAAATGATGCTGGAACAGCCGGGGCATCGGGGGGCGGACGGCGCTGGACTATCTGATAAAGGTCCGGGGGCTGGATTTTGTGGAGGCGGTGGAGACCCTGTGCAGCTCTCGTGCCCCGCCGCCCCAGGAGCGGCCCAAGCCGAAGCCGCCAAAGCCCTTCGCGCTCCCAGAGGCCAGCCGGTTCCCCTCCGCCATGCTGGCCTATCTGCAAGGCCGGGGCATCCACCCGGATCTGCTGCAAACGTGTATCCAGGCCGGTACGCTCTACGAGAGCCGGAAATTTCGGAACTGCGTTTTTGTGGGCAAAGACCCGTCAGGCCGCGCCCGATCTGCTTGCCTGCGGGGAACACGGGACAGCTTTCGGATGGATGTGGAGGGCAGCGACAAACGGTATAGTTTTTCCCTGCTGGCCGCTGACCCAGAGTGTCCCCGGCTGGCCGTGGCGGAAAGTCCCATTGACGCCCTCTCTCTGGCCGCGCTGGTGAAGCGGTCCGGGGGTGACTGGCGGGACAGCCACTACATTTCCCTGGGCGGAACCGCGCCCCGAGCCATGCTCCAATTCCTGCATGATCATCCGCGCATTACCCAAGTGAGCTTGTGCCTTGACAATGACAAGGCCGGGATGGAGGGCATGGAACGGCTGGAGCGGGCTATTCAAGAGGAGCCGGAGCTGTCCCAGCGGATAAAACTGATCTATCATAACCCGCCGTCTGCGGAGTATGGGAAAGACTATAACGAATTTCTGTGCGCACGAATAAGAGCCTATCCCAAAATAAAGGGCAACGTGGTACAATAGAGTAGGGGCGACGAAATGAGCGAAAAGAAGAGTTACCAGTCGTGGACAATATCGGAAGAATTTTGGGAAGCAATTAAGGGGGATATTCCGAAAACGGAACGAGACCCGAAAAAGAAATATGTTCATGCACCAGGGCAGGGACGCAAGCCGATGCCAGCGAGGAAAGCACTGGAGGGGATATTCTATGTGCTGCGGACAGGCTGTCAATGGAAAGCCCTGCCCCGGGAATATGGCAGCGGAAGCACCGTACACAGGACGTTTCAAAAGTGGCTGGCAGCGGGCTTTTTTGAGAAGATCTGGGCCAGGGGTCTGGAACAATACGATGAACTGGAGGGAATCGGCTGGGAATGGCAAAGCCTGGACAGTTGTATGATAAAAGCGCCTCTGGCCCTGGAGTCTGTTGGAAAGAATCCAACAGACCGAGGAAAAAATGGGGACAAAACGCAGTGTCCTGACAGATGAGAAGGGGCTTCCGCTGGCGGTAGTTCTTTCCGGCGCCAACACACATGACGTCAAGCTGTTGGAGGAGACTCTGGAGCATATTGTGGTGCTGCGCCCAGAACCAGACGAAGAACACCCGCAAAATCTGTGTTTGGATGCTGGCTATACTGGTAGTGGTGAAAAAGTACACAAGCGTGGTTATACGCCCCATATCCGACCCCGTGGCGAGGAAAAGAAGGAACTGGAGCGCAATCCAGAATTTCATGCCCGCCGTTGGGTTGTTGAAGTTGCACACTCTTTTTTCAATCGCTTTCGCAAGCTTTTGGTTCGCTTTGAAAAGAAAGCTGACAATTATTTGGCCCTCATTCAGTTTGCCTGCGCTGTCATTGTTTGGCGTAAAATCTTACGCGTCCATCGTTAATTTTAGGATAGGCTCTAAAGCAGGAGCGGAACATGAAACGCAAAATAGTAGTGGAACATCATAATGCCTTATGATATAATCCAGACAGTTATTATAAAGGCGGTCGATTCTGGATATAACCGCTTTGAAGGTTCTACTTAAATTCCCATTGAGAGGAGCTTTGCAGACATGGACGAACAAAAGGTGAGACGCCCCCGCCGCACCGCCGAACAGAAGGCCGCTGATATTGACGCCAAGATCCAGAAGCTGAACGAGGATCTGGAAAGCATCGAAGCGCGGCGGACCGCCGCAAACCAGGAGTTTGACGCGAAGGCAGCGGCGGTGAAGGAGCGTATTGCGGTGCTGGAGCAGCAGAAGAAAGATGTTCTCACGCCCAAGCCCCCGCGCAAGCCCCGCAAAACGAAAAAGCAGAAGATCCAAGAACTCATTCAGACCGCCAGCAGATCTGGGTTGAAGCCGGAGGAGATCGCCGAGCGTCTGGGGTTGGCTCAAACTGAGGAATGACAGAAAATGTGGGTAGGTGCATAGCCCAATGTCATTAAGTTAAGAAAAGCTGGACTTCACAGAAAAGTGAGGTCCAGTTTTTTGTAACAATTTCAGAAAAAGTACTTGACAAACAGCAAAAAATGTGCGGCCTTTTTGCTAACTGCGTTAGCAAAAAGGCCCTTGTAATTAGGAGTGTCCCCCACGCCAAATTACAAGGAGGCTCGTAAAATGTTAGACAGAGCAGCACTGGTCAAGCGGAAATTGGATGCAGTTATCACACAGATGTGCCAAGTGTCCTGGATGTTTTCAAAGCAACCTGAGAAGGATTTTTCCAGGACAAAGAAGATGCCTTTTGCAAAAGTGCTCTCTTTCCTGTTGGCAATGGAAGGAGGAACCTTGACGAGCGAATTGCTGAAGTATTTTGGCTGTTCGGCAGAGACGGCATCTGCCTCCGCCTTTGTTCAGCAGCGGAGCAAGCTTGCGCCGGAGGCATTGCCTGCGCTATTTGATTTGTTTGTTCAGAAATCCCAGCCAATGCAATTATATAAAGGCTTCCGTTTGCTCGCAGCAGATGGTTCAGATATTTTGATCCCCAGTAATCCGGAACATATCGCTTCCCATTATCCCGGTACGAATGGTCAGTCGCCCTATAACATCCTTCATTTGGATGCTGTGTACGATCTGCTTCAGCATACCTATCAGGATGCCTCTGTGGTCGGTGACAGGGAAACGAATGAACGTGCTGCATTATGCCGTATGGTAGATCGTTCTGATATAGAAAAAGCAATCTTGATGGCTGACAGAGGTTATGAAGGGTTTAACCTTATGGCGCATATCCAAGAGAAAAATTGGATGTATTTGATTCGTATCAAGGATGTTGAAAAATTCAATGGAATTACTGCGGGCTTGGCGCTCCCCAATACAGATGAATTTGATGTCCTGATCGATTTATCCCTGACTACAAAACAGACAAACGAAGTGAAAGAATTGCGCAAGTATAAGAACAAATATCGTTACATTTCTCCCAAGTCATCTTTTGACTTCCTTTCCAAGAAGAACCGTAAGCATGATCCAACTGTGTTTTACCAGATTCCCTTCCGAATCGTGCGTTTCAAGATCGCTGAAAACTCCTATGAAACTGTTGTGACTAATTTGAATGCCGCAGATTTTCCTCCTGCCGAACTTAAGAAACTCTACAATATGCGCTGGGGTATCGAAACTTCTTTCCGCGAACTCAAATACACCGTTGGCCTACTACATTTTCACGCTAAAAAAGTGGAGCACATTTACCAAGAAATCTTTGCCAGACTCATCATGTACAACTTTACCGAATTGATCACCTCGCCCGTGATCCTCCGTAAAGCCGACAATAAGTATGCCTATAAGGCAAACTTTACTGTCGCTGTCCATGTCTGCAGACAATTCTTCCTTGGTAATGTGTCTCCACCTGATGTTGAAGCTGTTATCTGCAGAAATGTCTCTCCTGTTCGCCCGGGTAGAAGCAATCTGCGGAATTTGAACGCTAAGCGCGCTATCAGCTTCACTTATAGGGTAGCATAATTCCTCTCTTTTGAACAGCCTTTTAAGCAGATTTTCTAATCTGCTTCCTTGCCATGCCCTTTTCGCAAAACGAGTGCATCCCGAAAGGGGTGCACTCGTTTCATTTTTGGCTGCTCCATATACAATGCCTCTAACTTAATGACATTGGGTGCATAGCCTACCCACATTTTTTATAACAAGACCACTGAAATAAAATTGGGACTACTCCTCGATCTTCACAATGTCCACAGCTGATTCCAGAAGCAAATTGATAATCTCATTTCTGGATCGGTTTGCGGTTTCCGCCAGAGCGTCCAACCGCTCGATCAGCTCATCCCTCATGCGAACGGAAACGACCTTGTGCCCATCGTCGCCTCTGCGGGCAGACTTCTTTTTGATTTTGATCTCTTCAGCCATATTGTCACCCCTATAGTTGTAGTTTAACTTGACAGAGGTGGTTTTAGTATATTATGCTGATATGGTTTTATATAACTATACTTCTATAGTCTTAAAACGTGGAAGGAGGACCCATTGGCAATTTCCAGCCTATACCCCCGCAAAACTATGCGCAATCGGCGGCGGTTCATGATGGACCGCCTGGACTACGACCAGAAGGCGGAGAAAACTATCGGCGGCGATCTGGTGTCCTCCTATATGTGCTTGCCGGAGTCCGCCGCCGAGGAGTTTGAGGCCAGCAAAAAGCTGTATTTCCAACTCACCGGACGCAGGCAGGACCCGGCCCATGACATTCTCATGTACCGCATCATCCAGTCCTTCAAACCCGGTGAGATCACCCCGGAGGAGGCCAACCGCGTTGGGTACGAGCTGGCTATGAAATTCACCAAAGGCCAGCATCAATTCGTGGTGTCCACCCATGTGGACAAGTCCCACATCCATACCCACATTGAATTTAACAGCACTAACCTCAACTGTGACGGCAAATTTCAGAACGTGAAGGATTCCGCTTTCATCCTGCGGGAATTGAATGACGATCTGTGCCGTGCCCATGGCTATTCCGTCATTGAGAACCCGAAGCCCAGCGCCAAGAAGCAGAAAGAGATGGCGGCGGCTCAATACGGCTCCAGCCATAAGAAGCAGTTACGCCAGACCATTGACCGGGTGCTTCCCAACAGCCGGGACTACGAGGATCTTCTGGCAAAAATGCGGACCGAGGGCTATGAGGTCAAGGAAGGGAAAACGCTGTCTTTCCGCGCCCCCGGCTGGGACCGTTTCACCCGCTCTTCCAAACTGGGGAGCGATTATACCAGGGAAGCCCTGCGGGAGCGTTTTATGGTCCGGGGCGGGGGATCTGCTGGCACAAAGAAGCCCTTCCTGCGGGATGGCCGGAAGGTCGACCTGCTCATCGACATCCAAGCGAAGATGGCTGCAGGGAAGGGAGCCGGGTACGAGCATTGGGCGAAGATATTCAATCTGAAAGAGGCCGCTAAGACGTTGAATTTTCTGGTGGACAATGGCCTGACCGATTATGATGAACTGGCGGAGCGGTCGGAACAGGCCAGGAGCCGGTTTGATGCCGCTTCCCGCCGCATCAAACAGTTGGAGGCCCGAATGGCCCAGGTCGCCCAGCTAAAGACCCATATCATCAATTACTCCAAGACGCGGGAGGTCTACGCCGCCTATAAGAAGTCCCGCCACAGAAAGGAGTTCCGGGCGGAGCATGAGGCGGAGATCGTCCAGCATGAGGCGGCAAAGAAAGCCTTTGACGCTTTGGGCGTGAAGCCTATCCCTAAAGTGGCCCAGCTTTCCCAGGAGTATGCCGAGCTGCTGGCGGAAAAACAGCGGGAATACGAGGAGTACCGGGCGGCGCGTCAGGACATGATCGCCTATCAGACGGCAAAGCAGAACGTGGACAAGATCCTCGGCCTGGAGCTGGAGGAGCAGGAACAGAATAGAGAACAGAAGTCGGAGCGGTGACTGCAAAAATTCTCCCATGCCGCTTGGTATGGGAGAATTTTTATATTTGTTCAACTGTAGCGTTTGTTCGCTGTTCACCTTTGAAACGAATCACTGGAATTTGCTTGACTTTCTTCCCGGTTTTCCGCCGTTCCAGCGCGAATACCATATCATTGGAGCGTTCAAAGAAGCCCGCCCCCCTCTGCCAGCTCATGCCGCATTTGCAATGCTTCAGCCCTATGAACTGCTGCTTCATTTTTCTGCCGCACACTGGGCAGACCTTACCGCCGCTCCCTTTCTTTTGGGATGCAGACGGAGGATTTGGGGACGGCTGCGGCTTATCTGGAAGCCTACCCTCTTGAATGCGAATTTCGTATTGGGACAGCTTAGAGAGAAGCTCCTGGTGAACCTTGTCATATGGGACCCATATGCAGGTGGAAACTATTTTCTCATATATCTTATCCGTGATCGCGGACACCGCCGCGTCCTTGGGCATTTCTCCATGTTCCCGATAGTATTCGCACACGGATTTGAACATCCAATCAGCAATTTTGGCTTTATGCTTCTGCCGCAAGTCTCCATAGGTCCTATTGGGCTGCATCTGTCTTTTGTAGGCAAGTGAGGGTCGATGCTTTTTCATTATGATGCGCTCCATTGTTTTTCTTTCAATTTCTGGAGCTCTATATATTCCACAACCGACATCCTCCCATGCTCACTTAAAGAGAGCGTGTCCTTCACCAATTTTTCACAGGAGCAATCACGAGTGACGTACACCATTTCCAACGGCTTCTTTTCATCGTAGGAGCATCGGCCGATCAGATAATCAGCAGATACGCCATAATGCTCTGCCAGCGTGATGAAATGCCGGAGAGGAAGCTCATATTCTCCTTTTTCGTATTTGGAATAGTGCTGCTGAGAGATACCCAAAACTGATGCTATATCGCTCTGCGAGTAGTCATGATCTTCCCGCAGTTCCCGAAGCAAGTCCATCACGCTTTTCAAGGCAGTTCCCCCTCATTTTTAGGAAGCGTACCATACATAGGATAGTGTGTATTGATTTCACCCATTTATTCACGTATAATACATATAATTATATGTGATAAGGAGACACAGATTATGATGAACACTGCTTGCGCGTTCACCGGCCACCGTCCCAGTAAATTTCCGTGGCGATATGATGAAACGGACAGCTGGTGCGTGGCGCTGAAAGAGGAGCTGACCGAGTGAATCACAAAACTGATGGAGGCCGGTGTCACGGATTTTTTCAGCGGCATGGCGGAAGGAACCGACACCTACTGTGCGTAGATCGTTCTTGACCTGCACAGAAAAGATCCCGCGCTGAACCTCCACTGTGTCCTGCCCTGCGAGGGACAGGCGGACAGATAGAGCGATTCAGCGCGGGAGCGGTATCACATGATCGTGGCGCGGGCCGATTTTGTGGACTATGTGAGCCGGAAATACTATGACGGCTGTATGCTGGCGCGTAACCGGCGTTTGGTGGATCAGGCCGGGATTCTGCTGGCTGTCTACAACGGAGAGCGGCGCGGAGGAACGGCGGCGACTGTGCGCTACGCACAGAGGGCGGGGCGGGAGATCATCATGATCGACCCGTTCACCCAGGCGCTTGCTCAACAGTGAAGATTTGAACTGACAAAACGAGAGGGAATTTATTATGGCTGCAAATCTGCCGCCCAAAATTGGCAAGGTGCTGGAGGGGCTGTTCAAAAAAGGGGCGCAGTCAGAAAGTGGTGACTGGATCGCCGAATATGTGGACTTCAGCGAAACCGAAGCCCACGGTATTCCGGTCCAGCGCGTGAACATCAAGGATGAAGATATGGCGGGTCTTTTTAGTAAAGCTGTTGGGCAATAGTCCACCCTTCAGACGGGGTCGCTGGGCGACTATGACGATCTGGAAAATGTCTGCGCCTGTTTGACCGAGGAGCTGGACCGCTACCTGTCTCCTTACAAAGGAAAAACGCTGCTGGTCTGCGGAATAGGGAACCGGGATTTCCCGGCTGATCCCATCGGGCCGGAAACCGCAAAAAGGATTTTTACCCACGTTCCGATGAAGTCTGCATTTGAAAAACTGACGGTGCTGGCTCCAGGCGTGAGCGGCGAAACGAACATCAGCGGAAGCGCCCTGATTGCCAGCGCATCATCCGCAGTAGACGCGGTCTGTGTGCTGCTGGTCGATTCCACAAATTGCACGGATCATTCCTGGCTCTGCCGCAGTATACAGTTGACGGACTCTGAAACACGGATCTATTACAGTGGAGAGGAATTATCGCAGTCCACGATTGGTGTGCCGGTCATTTCTATCGGGATCCCGGCTGTGATCTCTGTCAAGGACTTAGCGCCGGATATGGAGGCGTCTGATCAGGAGTTTTTGACTGTTTCCAACATTGAGGCCGTGGTAAGAAGGGCCTCGCTGATGATTGCCTGCACAATTATGCGGGTGGCCTACCCAGAGCTGGATCACAGCGCCAGCATGATGATTGCGGACTATTCGCTGCTGTAAATTCCAGGTCTGTATGTCCATTTTATATGTCCCGTGCGGAGGTGCGGGAACAAGCGACCAACGGGAGCGCAAAGCCACGCCGCAAGGCGTGTTCGACTGGACGCGAAGCGGCTAGTCCGGGGCTTGGGGGAACCCCAACAAGCGAGCGGCTAAATCCAAAAGGATATCGCCGCTCATTGCTTGCTGAGATAGTCGTGTGAAAAAAGATGGCTATCGGAGTTGAGTTGTGATATCGTATATGCTTGCTGTAAATGGGAATGCTGATTCATAATTATAATGAGGGGAGCCATTCGAATATGGACCAACGAACGATTCAAGACGCTCAAATCATCAGCTTTGAACAACTGCTGCGCTCAGAGGAGCGCGTGCTTGGTACTATCGATAAGTACCTGCGGGACATCCGAAGTTTTGGGGCATGGCTGGGCAATAGACCGCTGGACAAAGAAGCCTGTACAGCCTGGAAGGAGCATCTTCAAACAGAAAAGCTATGCCCAGAGACTGTCAACTCCAAGCTGTCGGCACTGAATAAATTCCTCAAATTTATCCACAGGGAGGATTGCTGTATAAAATACCTGCGCATCCAGCACAGGCTGTTCCGCAGAACGGACCGGGACCTGACCAAAGCCGATTACGCCCGGCTGCTGGAGACCGCCAACAGTATGGGCAGGACCCGGCTGGCCCTGCTGATGGAGACCATCTGTGCCACGGGCATCCGGGTATCGGAGGTCAAATATATCACGGCGGAGGCTATAGAGGAGGGACGGGCCGAGATCAGCTTGAAGGGCAAGATCCGCACCATCCTGATCCCTGGAAAGCTGTGCCGGAAGCTGCATAAATACGCCAGAAAACAAAAAATCGTCTCCGGCGAGATATTCCTCACCAGAAACGGGAAAGGGCTGTCACGCAGGCAGATCTGGGCAGAGATGAAAAGCCTCTGTGAGAAAGCGGGAGTAGCGGCGACCAAAGTGTTTCCCCATAACCTGCGGCACCTGTTCGCCCAAGCGTTCTACCGGGTGTGCCACGACGTGGTGAAGCTGGCGGATGTGCTGGGGCACAGCTCCATCGAAACAACCCGGATCTACTTGATCTCCACCGGCGCGGAACACGTCCGGCAGCTGGACCGTCTGGGGCTGATCTCCTAGCGCGGCGATATCACAAAATCCGCAAATCGCCGTGTAGAAGCCGGAAAGAAAACAACGGTTCCTTCCAATTTTCCTTCGGCGAAATCATCATAGCACAGGCGGTGAGGAAGCGCAAGCCCCTTCAAAACAATTTTTTACATAACAAATCAGGCCGGGCA
Source organism: uncultured Oscillospiraceae bacterium (assembly GCA_910579155.1). The sequence continues at coordinate 12,051 of CAJTTS010000079.1, forward strand.
ATGAGGAATTTTGTCCAGCTTATTTTTTTGCGCCCTTTCTTGTGCCGAACAAGGGACGTTTCATGATTTTTCCGCATTTGCGCCGTCCTGTCCGGCATTTTTTGCCCGCCGTCAGGACGATATGCGGAATTTGTGATAAAAACTCCAGGCCGTTCCCGTTCCGCCGGCGTCCATATCCATGCGGTCAGGCACATCATCCGCAATATTTTTACAGGAGAAAAGAGGTCTTATTATGAGCGAAAAACCGCCAAAAAAGTCAAAAAAGAAACCGCTGATCATTGCCGCCGCATGTCTCCTGCTTCTGGTCATCGGAGGCGCGGCCTTCTGGCTGACCAGAGCGGATAACGGCAAAGATGACGATCCGCTGGCATTGGACGATAACGCCACCATGGGCATCCTGCCCGGAATCGACATCGCGGAGCGTCAGGCCCAGCTCCAGGAGCAGCTGGACGAGGGCATGATCGCCTTCTCCATCAACAGCAGCCCGGTCTTTGCCAACGGCGGGGCCGAGGGAAACCTGATGCTGGAGAATCCGGCAAACAACGCCAAGCTGCTGGTGGTGGAGATCTACATAGACGCCACCCAGGAACTGGTCTACCAGTCCAAAGCTATCCCCACGGGGGCCTACATCGAGAACGCCAGGCTGGACAAGGTGCTGGAGCCGGGTGAATACCAGGCTACGGCCTATTTCAAAGCCTACCGGGAGGAGGACCACTCCTTCATCGGCCAGGCGGGCGCCGCGATCAAGATCACGGTGCTCAGTTGATCTCGGCCATACTTCGCGGTTACAGGGGCAGAAAAGGAGCTGTATCTGATGAAACGTAGATTGTCCGCTGTTCTGGCCGCTCTGATGGCCGTCAGCCTTTTGGCCACCGCCGCTTACGCGTCCAGCAACTATCAGTCCGGCGATGTGCCCATCGGCTCCTCCAACGAGGTGCTGATGGTGGGCACCGTAGTGCCCAGCGTCATGTCGGTCACCATGCCCACCTATGTCCCCTTCCATGTCAGCCGCACCATCGAGGGGGACAACAAGGTGATCTCCCCCCGTATCACCGTGACCAACAACTCCAGCGTCCCTGTGGCCCTGGATGTGACCTATACTTCGGTGGATCTGAGCAAGCTTCCGGGGGCGGCCTGGGGGACCGGCTCTAATGTGGCCCCAAATGAGATCGCCATCGGCTTCCAGCCGGAGACACTGGCCAACCAGATGCCAACTACCTTCAATCGGACCACCTGGCTTCAGGCCAACACCCAGCAGAATATCAACGTCATGTCGCTGAACGCCTACGGAAACAGTACCATGTACGTGGTGGGCACCCTGGGCGACGCGGTCCCGGAGAACAATTCCTTCTCCGTCATCCCCACCTTCGTGGTACGCCAGGCGTGATTTTATCCCAAGCAAGAGCATAAACAAATAGAAACGCCCCTGTATCCGCGAATGCAGGCAAGCGGCCGGAAGCTGCGGCTTCCGGCCGCCTTTTTGCCGTCAGGGGGCGAGGGCCCGTTCCCAGATCCCGTGATAGGGATATACGCCGTGGAAGCCCTGGCTGACAGCGAACAGGAAATAGGCCAGGGCACCTGCGACCAGCAGACCGGTCCTCACCTTGGAGGAAACCAGCCTGCAGGGGGCCTGAGCGGCGGTGGGCAGAGCCAGCAGGGAGAACATGGCGGCGTAAATGGACAGCCGTTCCAGAATGAAGTGCCGGGTGATGAACAGCTGGATCAGCAGGGCGTAAAACACACTGTTGGGCAGCACTGGAGACGATTTGTCCCGTATCGTCTGCCGGAGCAGCGGGAGGGTGAACAAGAAGCAACCCAGCGGCATCAAAACGTAGAGAAAGCTGTTGCCCTGCCAGTATTTTTCCGTAAGGTAATGCTGGTATTTCGGCACGACGGAGATTGCGATGTCGATCAGCGGGTCCATCAGGAAATAGGCGGCTCCGGCGGTAAACGAGGTCAGTCTGTAGTGGAGCCTGGACGGCGGCAGGGTGAGCAGGAAGCAGAGCGGGAGCATGACGAGTGCGGTCCGGTGGAAACAGGCGGCAAGAAACACCAGCCCGCAAACAGGGAGAAAACGGCGGGTTTTCAGAAATGGATAGGCCCAGACCACGATGGCGGCGGCCAGAGCCTGCCGCAGGAAGTTCATACTCAGAGCAAAATATTGCAGGGTGAGGAACAGGAAAACGCTCAGCCAGGGGGAGGGGGAATAGCGGCCGATCCAGACGAAAACCAGGGCGGTCAGTATAAAATGGAATACAAGCAGGAATATGCGATAGTCTCCGCCAATCAGGAAAACAGCCCAATTCAGGAGGAGATAGCCCGGTTCTGACCAGTCCGCGCCACCCAGGCCGGAAGCTGAAATGGACTGAAAAGCGGACTCATAAAAACGATAATCGAAACCAGTGACATAGCGGAAGGAGGCCAAAAGCCAGCAGGCCAGGCCCATGGCCAGCAAATAGCCCCAGCGGTATTTAGGGCGCTGAAGGGGCAGTGCCCCACCGGCCAGGCTTGCGCCGGTCAGAAGATAGTATGGAAGCATGGCCCGTCACCCCCGCACAAGCGGGGCGCTTTAAAAACTGAAGACCCCGCTTCCCCTCCATTATGACATAGAGGTAAGTAAGGCGCAAGCTAAATATTTCTTCGCCGAAAGACCCGGGTTGTGTAAAATGGGATAACACGATTTGGGGAGGCGTTTTCATGGACAAGCACATCGATCAAGCACAACTTACGGCGTTTGAACGCCATCTGCGTCTGGAAGAGCGGGAGTCCGGCACCATCGAAAAATATCTGCGGGACGTCCGCGCCTTCGCCGCGTGGCTGGAGGAGAAGCCGCTGGACAAGGAGGCCGCCGTGGCCTGGAAGGAACATCTGCTGGCGTCGGGCTACGCCCCTTCCACCATCAACTCCATGCTGATCGCGGTAAATCGGTTTTTCTGTTTCCAGCACTGGGAGGAGCTGCGGGTCAAGACCGTGCGTGTAGCGCGACGAGATTTTTGAGAAAAGCGGACAGGATAAATGAGAAAAAATAG
>CAJTTS010000080.1 GCA_910579155.1 uncultured Oscillospiraceae bacterium
GGGGCAGGCAACGTCTTGATTCTCCTGCCGCCATAATAATGGCGTTATCCACTTTATTTGTCCCAGTCCTTTTTTCTGCTTTCACCGCGCTTATAACCTCTTTTCGCACCGCAGAAGCGGCCTTTCCCGCCTGAGCAATCATCGCCGAAATTACTCATCTTGCCATTTGACCATATTCTTCATACGGAGTCTCAGCATCGTATTGCAAAGCCCTATGCACCCCGGCAATTTTTTTCATCACCATATAATCGCCATACAGTATGGATAATATTTCGTTGTAATGATTTGGCACCGGAATTTGAATATGTTCAAATGGAATACAAGAAACGTCCTTGGGATTATATAACTCCTTCTGAAATTGAAACTTTCCTCTGGAGGATTCTGTATCGCCGATCCGCGCTGTATTTTTATTCCGATACCTGGAGCAGCACATCGTATAACCGCCGCTAAGCCGCTCTATACCAACAATGTGCTTTAGAGCCAGCGCCATTCTTCCAACGACGTGCGCCTTCAGCGAGTTGGTCCGATCCGTTTTGAAATACCCGTCATAATATGAGGCATAGCGCAAAACCCTCCAATAACATTTCAGCACACGCTTATATATCTTCATCTGAAACTCACTGTCCGGCAGATTATCCAAAATAAAAATGTCAATAAAAATGCCCTTATTCCGAAATGGCCGCTTATGGTCAAAATCGCTGATCAGCGTCGTATTGGAATTTCGGAGCTTGCTTCCGCCAGTTACCAAGCCGGGATCCGTATAGGGCGATTGAAAAAAATAGGGATGCTGAAATTCCTGCTCCGCAACTTTGGCAAGCTTTTCATAATCCTCCCTGTACATGATCACGTCAACATCATCGTCCCAAGGGATAAATCCTTGATGACGAACCGCGCCTAAAAGCGTTCCGCCGTCCGCAAAATACGTCAGCCCATGTTTTTTGCATACACGGTCAAATTCTGCGAGCAGATCCAATTCGACTGCCCACAGCTTCTTGCAATCTGTCGTGACGGTATAGCCGCATCTCACTTCTTCCTCCAGGAACCCCTCCGGCAGGTTTAATTTGATCGGCAGCAATCTCCGCACCCCTCCCGTAAAATATCCATTACCGAATGAACCCCGGCCATAATATCGTATTTGGCCCGCCAGCCCAATGCCTCCAGCTTGCTCCCATCCAACAAGGCCTTTGTTGCAGCGGAATATCCCCGGCGTTCAATCTCGCTGGGCAAATCAAATATCACATTGGTCCCGGCATAATCCGCGATCAACTGTGCCAGATCCTTTAATGTGATATCCGATCCTTTGTCCCCAAGATTATATGCCTGTCCCCGAACCCCGCTGCAAACGGCCCACAGCATACCTGCCACCGCATCATAAGCATGCGCATAGGAATACATCTGTGTCCCCGCACTTTTCAGCACAATATCCTCATCATTTATCGCCTTTTTGATAAACTGCGCAACAGCCTTGGAATCGCTCATGCGCATAGACGGTCCATAACACCGGGGCAGACGGATGATCACGGCATCTATCCCACGCTCCGCGATATACGCCTGGCAGAGCGCCTCGCTGGTCCGTTTCGCCTCCGGATACCCCGCCCTCAATGTATTGCAGTTCAGATAACCGCAATAATCCTCTGTAAAATATTCTATATCCCCGCGGTTCTCTCCGTATATCTCCACGCTGGAAAGCAGCAAGAAACGGCTGTCCTTTTTTCGGGCAGCCCTCTCCAGTAGATTGCGCGTACCTAAGACGTTTGCCAGGATCGTGTTTACCGGCTCGGTGGCATACGCCATCGGATGGGTCGTACTGGCCGCATGAATCCAATAGTCCGGCTCAACCGGCAAGCGGGCCAACGGGACGCTGATATCGTGCTCCATAAAGGTGAACTCTTCGCTGCCCATCCACCGCTCAAATCGTTTTTCGGCAGCGGCTTTGTTCCGTCCCACACCGATGATCCGGCACTTGCTTTCAGCAGGCAGCGATTCATTCCGCAGCAAGATCGCGTCTGTCAGAAAACTGCCCAGCATCCCGGAAACCCCGGAAATAAACACTGCTTTCCCGTTCATGCGGTCCCAGTGGGGGAAATCCTGATGCAGCCGCCGCAGGCCGCTCACATAGTGCGGATGATCCATCAATTTCATACTTCAGCCCCTATTTCAGCCATCTGTCCTTCTCCATTTTGATGTAGCATTTGAACAGCTCAAAGTCATCCTTTGTGGTAAGCTTGATATTTTTATCCGACCCGGCTGCAAAATAGAGCCGTTCCCCAAGATCCACCATCAGGGTGTTGGCGTAGGTGGCGTTCTGAATCCCGATTCCCTCCGAAAACGCCTTTTCATAGGCCCACAGCAGCTTTCCGTATGTATATGCCTGGGGCGTGGATACCCGGCGCAGCGCATCCCGCGGGATGTATCGAGTCGTCGTTTTCTCGTCGTCCGCCATGAATATCTGCTCGTTATAGGGCAGCGAAGTCACAGCGTTTCCATATTCCTTACATTTGACCAGCACATCCGACAAAACAAAATCCTCCACCATCGGGCGGATCCCATCATGCACAACGATGATGTCATCCTCAGCGCACGTGTCCTTCAGCGCAAATACACCGTTCCGGATCGATTCCTGGGCCGTGCTCCCGCTGGGCGTCACCCATTTCAGCTTGTCGATGTTAAATTGTTTGGCATACGCCCTCAGAACCTCGCTCCAGCCATCCAGGCAGACCACCTCGATGGCATCGATCTCCGGATGCCGCTGAAATCCCTCAAGCGTATAGATGATGACGGGCTTGTCAAACACATTCAAAAATTGTTTGGGGATATCCTGATTCATTCGATTTCCCTTGCCGCCGGCAATGATCAACGCAATATTCAATGTCCGGCCGCCCCCTCAAACGCTGTGGTCCAGCCCAAATTGTTTTTCCAGCCTGCTCACAATCGTCTCCGGAGCCTCGGCGCCGTCGTTTGCTACGATCACATCCGCATTCCGCGGCTCGTCATAGGGCAGGTCCACACCCACGACCTCTTTCCGGCCCGTGGTGTACAATCCCTTCTGATCCCGGGTGTACAGCGTCTCCCGGGTCACCTTGATGTAGACCTCTTTATAATTCTCGATGTTTTCCCGGTTCCAGGCGCGGATCTCGTCGTACATGGCGATGCTGCACACCACCACGTCGATGCCCTGCTCCGCCAACTCCCGCCACAACCGGAAGCCCCGCCGGGCCGCGTCCTTCCGGGCCTCGGTGGAGTACCCGGAACGGCCGAAGATGCTGCGTACCTGGTCGCCGTCCGCAAAAAAAACATTGCGTTTACGCTTCCGCAGCCTTCGGTAGAACAGCCCTCCAATGGTGGTCTTGCCCGCACCGGCCAAACCGGTGAAAAAGTATACCGTCCCCTTTTCGCTCATTCAGTCGTTCTCCCTCTTTGGTATCGTTCCAGCGTCTGGTCAATCTGCTCCCGCAGTATCTCCAGTCCCTGCTGAAGCCTGGCCCGTGAAGCGTCGCTGCATGCGTCGCCAGCGGACCGCTCCGCCAGCTCCAGCATTCGTTCCAACAGATACTGCACCTGGTCCAGTGTCTCCAGACCCAAATCCTCATGCTCCATCTAGTGATACAGCGGCCGCTCCAGTAACGCCTCGTCCAGCCCCAGCATGGGCATCATATGCAGCGGCTGTCCGTTTTTGTTAACAAAGCGCAGGCCTTCCATCAGAATTTTCACGCTGTGCAGCCGGTTTTCGTCAAATTGCTTCATATGATTTTTCATCAGCTCACGATAAACCTGCTCCGCCAGCTCCTCATCCACCGGCATCCCGTTTTGGGATACCTCCGCATCCCGGAACATTTTGATCTGAGTTTCCTCCATGTAATGGTTAATGGTCGTAAACCCCCCGATCAGCTTCTTGACCCGCTCCTCATCCATGGGTGTGCCGTCATAGTACTGAAAATCGTAACCATAGCATTCATAGGCGTCCCGCAGGAAATATTCGATGAAGCAGCGCTCCTCGTCGTTTGCATACTCATCGTAGGTGGCATAGACCGTCTCAGGACTGAAGCCCGGAGCATATCCCTCGCCCCCCAAATAGGGCACCGGTTCACCGCCCTCGCTACAGACCTCCATACTCTTGGCATACGGCAGGTCCAAAAATGCCGCCAAGGCACGGAACGTTGCCTTCGGATTTAGCTTGCCATCCTCCAGCCGGACCAGGATTCCATCCTTGTAGAGCCGATCCTCCGGGTCGATCATAAAGCTGCGGTTCACCACGCGCTCCATAACGGCGTCACTTACGATGGTCTTGGTTTTTCCCTTTTCCTTGTCGTCCGCTGCCAGCGCCTGTCCATACATGAATCGAACCGTGGCGGCGTGGCTCGTCGTGAACCGACGCATGGGTGTAAAGGTTTTGATATATTTAAAATTGCGGAAAATGGAGGACTGATGGATCTCGTCATAATTTTCCGCCTCCAGCACCGTGCGGTTTTTGCTGTCCACCCGAAGCTGGTACACAATGTTACTGAAATGCGGTTGGAAAAACAGCGCTGGTGAAATGCGGGAATTCGCCTCCATGCCGGCAACAGCATCCTTTCGGCTGAGGAAAATCGCCACAAGGATATCCTTATCCGTGCGATCCTTCATGTGATACAATTCTTCGACCACATAAGGCGGCCACTGCACGGCTTGGATCATCGCCTTTGCGTTGGGAGCATCGTTCAAGGCTGTGCGGACATTTTCCACCGCCGTCGCCACATTGGACATCATGACGGACGGCATACAGATCAGGTTGGGGTGGGCGTCGAACACCTCGTTAAAAAAGTCGCCGCCGTTGTGGGTGGACAGTTGGGTATGCCAGATCAGCCGGTTCACCTCCCGAATCCGGATGGGCTTTACCGGATACTGGCTGTAGTCGATCCCAAACCGCTCCTTGAAGTCGATGGGATATTGCCCGATTTCCTCCCCGATCAAAAACACCAGCTTTTTGCTCTCCAGTATCTTGCGCAAGTTCAGACATTGGAGGTAGGAACAGAACACTCCCCAATCTGTGTAGTGCAGATAGACGTGGTTCTCCCGGCCAATGTCCTCACTCCGGCGCACATTATCGTTCAAATATTCCAGCGCATACTGGGAAAACACATCCGCCGCTAAAATCGGCTTGTCCAGATCCCTGAAAAAATTCCGGCTGATAACCTGATTGCCGAAGTTTACAAACGCCCCGAACCGTTCCTCCGCCCGGTAGAAGGGAACATACCCATTGTGGTCATCGTAGGGAAAGAATCGGACGGGCAGTTCCTCAAATGACAAAAAATCCTTGCGGAACAGGTACGGATACTTGGCCAGCAACTTGCAGTTGCGCTCATACCGGGATTTCAGCATTTTAATGTTGGGTTGGTAAAATACCGCCTCCATCAGCGGCAGGATATCCTCCCGGAACATCCCCTGGTTATACAGCCCCACAAAACAGCCATAGGAGATGCGGTAATCTCCGCCGTTCTGCAAAATATAAGCCGCCGCCTCCATCTGCCCCATGGGGTCCGCCCCCTGTTGGACAGCCAGGCCGTAGGCCTTGCAGGCGTCCCCAGCCTGCCCCAGTGCGGCCAGTTTCCGGGCAATTTCTATCGCTTCCATGCGTATTGCTCCCTTCCTGTGCTTGGTGGCGCTTGGGACAGCCGCATGAGATGCAGCTCTCCCCAACGCCACATGGGCAGGAAAACGGGGGCGGGCACCGCCCGCCCCCGTTTTGGTTTGTGTGCCGATGTTGTGCTTAACGTATTCTGCCCTGAACTTACTGCAGCAGCTGGAGCACGCCCTGAGGCACCTGGTTGGCCTGAGCCAGCATGGCCTGAGCGGACTGGATCAGGATGTTGTTCTTGGTGTACGCCATCATCTCGTCGGCCACGTCGGTGTCGCGGATGGTGGACTCGGCATCCTGGATGTTCTCGGTCATGACGGACAGGTTGTTGATGGTGTGGTCCAGACGGTTCTGGGTGGCGCCCAGAGTACCGCGGACGTCGGACACCTGGTTGATGGCATCCTTGATGGACTTGATGGCCGCAGCGGCGCTCTCCTGGTCGGCGATGGAGATCTTGTCCAGCCCCAGGGAGGAGGTGTGCATATCGCCGATGGACACAGTCAACTGATTGTATTTGTCGGCGGTGTCGCCAATCTGGAGGGTCAGGCCCTTACCGGCTTCCTTCGCCTCGGTGGTGGTGGTGGTGGTCACCTGCATCTTGAAGTTCTGGGCCAGCTTCTCCAAGCTGTCGAAGGCAAAGCCCGCGCTGCCGGCCGCAGTGTTGCCCTGGTAGACGTTCACGCGCTGGATGGCCAGGCCGGAGGGGAAGCCCTGGCTGCTGTCGCTGACGCCGATATGGAACAGAGCGGTCGCCTCGTTGCCGTCCTTATCCAGATACTTCATGTTGACAGTGCTGCCGATCGTCTTGCTGATCTTGCTCAGGGCGGTGTTCAGGTCGTCGCCTTCGTTCAGGGACACCACCAGCTCGCCGTTGACGGCAGTGGCGGTGGAGTTCGCCTTCATCTTCACCGTGGAATCGGGGCCGACGGCCAGGATGATGGACTTGGTGCCGATGGCGATCTTGGTGCCGTCCTTCAGGTCGCTCTCGCGAATCTCGAACACGGTATTCGCCTTTTTGGCGTCTTCCTGAGCCACGCCGACGGTCTTGGTGACAGTGCCCACCTTGACGGAATAGAGGCCACCGACCTCGTTCACATTGCCGGAGGCGCCATCCTTCAGGGTGATCTTATACATCGCGTTGTCCGATCCCTGGAAGGAAACGTTCACATCAAAGTTAGAACGGGCCTCATCGGCGGTCTTGGGGATATTCACCTGGGTGAAGGTCAGCTTGGCCCCGCTGGCAACCATCTTCCAGTCCACGCCGTTGATCTTGACCGTCGCAGCAGAAGCGGTGCCCTTGGCGGTAGCGACGATCGACGCCGCGATCGCGCTGGCCTTGACCACGCCGCTGGCGGCGGCGACTCCGGAGGCGGCGGTTTTGAGCTCCGTCCCATTGATCTTGATGGTAACAGTACCCAGAGCCTTGGTGCCGCTGCCGCTGGCAGTGAACACCATGGTAGACAGGTCAATCTCCATCTGAGCCCTGGTGGCCTTGCCGGCCGCGCCATCAAAAATGGTCTTCTGACCGGCGACATCATAGGGCTTCTCGCCCTTGCCGGCCACGGTCTTGATGATGCGGTCCATGCCGGTGATATCCTCGATGCTGGTGCTGGTGGAAGCATCGACGGCGTCGGTTACGGCCATGGAGCCGTCCAGCAGCTTGATGCCGTTGAAGTTGGAGCTGTCGGCGATGCGGTTGATCTCGTCCTTCAACTGGTTGACTTCCTTCTCCAACTGGGCGCGGTCGGTGGTATTGTCATAAGTGCCGTTGGCGGACTGGGTGGCCAGCTCCACCATACGGTTGAGCATGTCGTGGACCTCAGTCAGGGCGCCCTCAGCGGTCTGCACCAGGGAGATACCGTCCTTGGCGTTCTTCTGGGCGGTCTCAAGGCCGGTGATCTGGGCCCGCATCTTTTCGGAAATGGCCAGACCGGCGGCGTCGTCACCGGCGCGGTTGATCTTGTAGCCAGAGGAGAGCTTCTCCAGGTTGGACTTCATCGCACTCACATTGTTGGTGTAGTTGCGATAGGCGTTCATCGCCATGATATTGTGTTGGATCCTCATGATTCAAACTCCTTTTTTTAATTTTTTTGTGTGCCTTGGCCATCCATTGCCTCTGCACATTTAGAACTTCCGGCTTCCCGAAACGACCTGGCCGGGGCATTTCGTTCGTCCAGCGCTGGGGATATATTCCAACCGGCCTAGGACCGGATGAAACCGACTTTATATAGCCATTTTTGCCCGCAAATTACACGGCTTCGCGATATTCTTTCGCCCTGCGAAGAAACGTATCACGGGACATGCCCAATTCCGCAGCGGCGTTTCCGGCGGAGATGCCGCCGGATTTCCAAAGCTGCGCCATATCCTCAAAGCCGTCCGGAACCGGCAGACGCCGGCGGCCAAACCTCACTCCGCGTTTTTTTGCAGCCTCAATGCCCTCAATCTGTTTTTGCCCGCGAGCTTTCTGCTGCTCCTGTTCTGCTGCCGACCGGAAAAGCTCCGCTGCAAAATCCGATATCAATTCCTTGCTGTGAGCGGGATACTGTTCTGAAATCCTGGACAAGACCTCTTTGGCCAACTGTTGAAGATAGTCCTGCTGCTCCTTGCCGCCGTTTTCCACCGCCATGAAGTACATAAACTACCTCCTCTCCTTTCGGCGCCGCAAAAAAGTTCGGACGAGGAATCATACTTTTCCGTCCACATTTTTTTGTGGGATTCAAATTCCTGTTCTAAGTCTTTTATCGGCACAGACTCCGGAGAAATAAGACTTTTCAGAAAAAATTTTTTTGGACGAAAAGGTATACTTTTCCGTCCACATTTTTTGATCGCCCGTTCATGGGCTGCTTCTGCGCGAGCCGTCGCGCCCCCCTCTGCACTCGGGCAGACGCTTGCACATATGTCGAACTGTTGGGCAACGTCTCGAATATCTCCATATCTGACCGCCTCAATCAGGGCACTACAAGCGGTATTGGGATAGGTCAATTCTGGTGATATCGGAGCCTGGCCAAAAACTTTTAATAAGGAGTTTGCGCTCACAATTTTTTCAAAGTCGGCAAAATCTTTCAACCAGCCGAATCAAGAGCCTCTTTTCAATTTTCAAGCAGCCAGTCCACGTTCAAACGGAATGACGCAAGCTCCACATCCGGCTTTACCTTTTCCCCGTGGAAATCGCTGCCTCCGGTCTGATGGAGGTGGTATTTCTCCACGAGCCGGAGATAGAATTCTTGCTGCTCCGATGTGTATTTGGGATAATAGCACTCAACGGCATCCAACCCATAGCCAACGAGTTCTCCGACTAATTTGTCCAGTTCCCCATCGCTGACTCCAATCTGATACGGATGCGCCAGGGACACCTTGCCGCCAGAGTCTTTGATTGCTTTCATGCACTCCCGGACGGACGGCTTGCCTCGTTCTACTTTCTCGTGATATTCTTGTGTATCAAGATAACGGTCGAAGGCTTCCCGATTGCTGGAAACATAGCCCCGCCTGACCATGGCCTGGGCAAAATGGGGGCGTCCAATGACATCACCTCCGGCCAGTTCCATCACCTCGAAAACACTCAAGTCAATCTCCTTTTCCCTCAGAAATACCAGCAGCCGTTTCGTTCGCTCGTCACGCTGGGTCTTCATCCTGCGGCAAAGTTCCGCCAGCGGGGATGCCTGTAAGTCAAAACCATATCCGAGGATATGAAATGTCGGGTATTCTTTCGCACTCAACTCAACGCCCGGTATAACGTATAAACCGCATTGTTTCCCGGCCCGAATCGCTTCCTCCAACCCATCCATCGTGTCGTGGTCGGTGAGGGCCATGACCGTTAATCCGCACCCTTTTGCCAGTTCAACCAATTGGACCGGGGTATACTGACCATCGGAAGCTGTGCTGTGTATATGAAGATCAGATATCTGGCGCATGAAAATCAACCTCTTTATTCTACATTGGACCGCCCAAAACTTCCATCAGATTCTTTGCAGAAGAAAAATAATCTGAAAAAGATGAAAAAGCGGCTCCAGTAACCCTGACCATAGCGCACCTGCTATCGTCGTCGATAGGGAGATATATCTTTTATTAATGCGAAAACCGTTATCTTCGATTTCATTGACGGCGTCACCCAAAGCTTGATTTAAGCGGCGGCCCGTAACCACCAGACACAACAGCAGTGGCCGCAGGTTTACCTTTTAAAATCATTATAACAAGCGAGCGAAAAAAGTGCAAGTAAAGAAAAACGGTGTATTCCTTGTTTCCTGATAAGCATAGTGAATAGATGCTCTGGATGTTAGTGCCAGTAATAAAATGTAAAAAACGCTGGAAAACTGTAGTTTTGTAGCGGAGATGAAAGAAAAAAGACAGACTCCCAATGAAAGCAGAAAGTGATTCGGATTGGGAGGTGTTGGAGCGTGTGGCCTATGCCATCATCGGTGAACGTACCCCCCATGCAGGAGCCGCCCACCGCCTCGTCCGGCTGGAAGCCCATGACGGCGGCGGAGATCGGCCGGGATGCAGCCGCCTGCCGGGCCGAACTGGAGCTTATGGCAAGAGCGGCGGACGGGTCCTCAGCTTCTCCAAAGCGAAACGCCGCTTGGCCTGGAAGGAAATCACAATCGAAAAACCGGCGGAAAATTAATCAGGGATAGAAAAGATGAGAACTCTGCTTTATTACGATCAGTGTTCTATGAATCAGTGCATAGGACGATAGCGGGGAACACTTGTCAAGAGGAACAAACTAGTATATAATTCTTCCGTAAATAAGCAACTGGAAAAAGTGGTTATTGCAGTGGGGAGTGATTACTCTGGATGACGCCAAAACGGGAATCATTCTTGGAGCAATAAAGGCGGTGCGTCGGTATGGCCTGGAAGGGGTGCGCATCCAGAATATCAGTGAGTTGGCGGGGATTTCATCAGGAGCGATTTACCGTGTGGAAGCGCCGGAGCGGAGCCGGACAAGGTGTTCCCCCACAACCTGCGGTGCCTGTTTGCCCGGACGTATTACGCGCTGGAAAAAGATTTGTCCCGGCTGACGGATATTTTAGGCCATTCCAATGTTGCTACCACCCGTATTTAAACCGCAGAGCGCGGTTTTGTCCACGCCAAGCAAATGGGGCGCGGCTTGGGTTAATCCTTACAACACAACATAATTTCCCTTATGTTGTTGCGGCAAAAAAGTTACCATATACATCTGCGTTATACAGGAAACCCGGGGGTTTTACAAGCCCTTTCCCAAATCCAAACGCGAAAGAACCGACGGGATACATTCTATCATATCTTGCCTGCTTTTTGCGCCTATTATCAGGCCTTTTTACGCTCTTGCAACGAAACGAAAGATTCAATTTCCAATTCAATACAACATAAGGAAAACTAAGTTGTTTGGAGGATAGTTTAAGCAAATATAGTGAGGAGTGCAGTTATGGAAAAAATACTGATCGTCGATGATAGTCTCCTGCAAGCGACACAGCTAAAGGCAATCATAGAGGACGAATATGATGTTACCATCGCGCAGACGGCGGAAGATGGCCTGCGCAGGGCGCATGCTGAAGATTTTTCCCTCATTTTGCTGGATGTGGTAATGCCAGAAATGGATGGGTTTACGCTGCTAAAAAAATTGCAGGAGGAAATCATCACCCAAAGCGTCCCGGTTATTTTGATCACCAGCCTCGCGGACGTAGCAAATGAGCAGTATGGACTGATTCTAGGGGCCGTGGATTATATTACTAAGCCATATATTCCCCTGATTGTCAAAGCGAGAGTGAACACGCATATCAAACTGTACCGATACCGCAGGCAGATTGAAGAGCAATCTATGACCGACCAGTTGACCGGGGTCGCCAACCGCCGCAGCTATGACCGTTACAGTCAGACGAAATGGTACGAAGCGGTCCGCCTTCACGTCCCCTTTTCCATCTGCATGTTCGATATTGACCATTTCAAAGTATACAACGACACGTTTGGCCACCCGGCTGGAGATAGGGTAATCGCTGCCGTAGCAAAAACAATATCCTCCCATTTGAAACGCAGTACGGACTTCGTGGCCCGTTACGGAGGAGAGGAATTTGTGGCGGTCTCAATGGGCGAGCCCTCTGAAAAAATATTTGAGCATCTGCAAAGAGTCCGGCAAGCCATAGAGGATTTACACATTCCGCACAATCCGACTGTGTCCGAGTCGGTCACAGTCAGCATAGGCGGCGTTACCATAATTCCTGAAACGGGGAGCGCCTATGATGTTTACTTAAAAATTGCTGATACTATGCTGTATGACGCGAAAAAGGGCGGACGCAACAGGGTCGTTTGGGCCGATGAGCAGTTAAAGCAGAAATTTGAAAAATAAAATTGGGAGAAGCTATATGAAACTATTCAATCTATTTGGAAAGAAAACGGACGCGCCGCCTCAAGAGAGCGAACATGACGGAGACGAGCTGGAAATCTATTCGGGGATGCGGGTAGAGGTGACGGCTATGGATGGCCGTATGCTTTTCGTAGCAAAGCTGATGGGCCTGCACGGGAATCAGGCGGAATTGCATCAATATTCGGAAGCCGCCATTTCTGAGGAGGAGCCGTTTCCGGTTAAAATCCGCGGGTACAGCGACCGGGATCGAAAGGCCGTCTACATGGAGGGCGTGATTGCGCCTCTGCCTGATAAGAAATGGTCAGTCACGGAATTGAAGGTGTGCCGTATTGGAAATGACCGCGCCTTTTTCCGCCTTGACACAAATCTTGACGCCACCGCCACCATGTTCAGCGGTTTGGCAATGGGCGAAAAACCGTGCAAGCTGCTGAATATCAGCATAGGTGGAGCCTGCATCAGTTCAGAGTACAGATACCATGATGGCGATAAGTTTTTACTGAAAGTCAGACTGTTAGAGGACAGGCCGGAATCAGCCATGTTCAGTCAGGTCATGCGCGTCATTGAAAAGGACAGCGCAGGATTTGAATACGGATGCCGGTTTTTGGAACTGACCGACGCCGATCAGGAGCAGATTACACAAAACATTTTCGCGGCGCAAAGGCAGAAAAGGGGACGGTCTTAATTATTTGGCAAAAAGGAAAATATGAAGCTCAATTGTCAACGCCAACCAGAAAACGTCGATTTTTCGCCGAAATGAAATGTCATTTTTCGGCATTCACTGTTCGGCGGAAAACTACAAAATCGCACCGGCGTTGACATCCATTTTCTGCGGTACATTATATCAAGCGGGCAAACAAATGACAGGAGGACAGGCTATGGATCACTTTAACGAGATCGACTTACAGGATTGCCCCTGCTGCGGTAACGTAGGGACCATTGAGGAGGAGGGCGGTTGGTGCGTGTATGTCCAGTGCGGATACTGCGGCGCACACACGGCGGAGCTCTCTTACAAAAACGAGGCCGAGCGCCTGGACGCCGCCCGGAAGGCAGCGGTCAACTGGAACCTCAGGAAGGTGATATACCCCGGCCCCGGGGAGTGACACAGGGGACGAAAGAGAGGACCGGAGCTTCTGCCCCGGCCCTCTCTTTTGACTGGATTGGTGGTTACCGCACTTTTTCCACATGGAACATGGACTCCAACACGATAAAATTGGTGCAAAAAAGGTGATTCAGGTTCCAAAAGCTGACGCCGGCAAGTCCGTACTCATCCACCAGGACGTATTTGGCCCGGAGGCTGCGGGCATCCTCAAACCAGACCTCGTGCTGTCTGCCGTCCTTGTCGTAGTAGCGGAAGAAGGGGGACTGCGCAGCCTGGTCATACTGGATGCTTGCCCCCACCTGTCCGGCCAGCGTGACGGCGTCAATGTTGGTGAGAGACCGCGCCGCCGTGCCCTGCACAAAGGGCAGCGTCCAATCATAGCCGTAGTTGGGCACGCCCATGAGAATGCGTCCCGCCGGTATGACCCGCGTGGCGTAGTCCAGCACCTGGCGCACCTTGTCCAGCGGGGCCACCGCCATGGCCGGTCCGTATGTATAGCCCCATTCATAGGTCATGAGGACGACATAGTCCACCGTCTGGCCGTGGGCGGCATAGTCGTGGGCGGAGTACAAAAGCCCTTGCTGGCTATCTGAGAGCTTGGGTGCCAGCGCGGTCACCACAATGTAACCCAATTGGTGCATCCGCTGCGTCAAACGGCGCAGGAATTGATTGTAGCTCTCCCGGTCGAACTGGTAGATATACTCAAAGTCCACATTCACGCCGTACCAGCCGCCCTGCCGCAGCAATGCCTCTGCGTTTTCCAAAAATGTGTCCTGCACGGCTTGATCGGTCAGAACGGCGTGGGCAATCTGACTGGAGAACCCTCCCGCTTCCAGCAGGTTTGTGAGTGTCAGAAGGTTTGCCGTGCGCTGCCCGCCGGAGAGCGTGAGATTCAGGTTGAAGGTGGGCGTCAGGTTTCCCAGCAGATCGGAGCGGTAAGAAAAGGGCGAGAGGAAGGTCAGGTAAGGCAACGTGGCGTTCAGCGTGCTGTCCGCAGCGTCGGTCGCGTAGCCGTTGACGATGATCTCCCGCATTTGCCGGCCATCGGCTGGAATGGCCACCGTCTGTCCGGGGTAAATGCGGTTGGGGTCGGTGATATGAGGGTTCGCCGCGATGAGGCGCTGAGGGCTTACGCCATGACTGCGCGCGATGGAATACAGGGTATCGCCGCGGCTCACTGTGCGGCGGGTTTCATGGTTCGGGATGATAAGTGCCTGGCCCACCGACAGTACGTTGGGGTTTTGCAGTTGATTGGCAAAGATGATGCCGTCCGCTGATGTGGAATACCGGCGAGCAATTTGATAAATGGTGTCGCCGCTTTTTACAACATATAGTTCCAAGGGATTCATCCTCCTGTTGCGCTTGCCCGGATATCCCATTCTATTCCCGACAACCAAAAAAGGAGGCTTGTCCCATAGCCGCCGTGGAATGCTCCCGATTTCTGTGACGCTGAATAAATTTTCAGGCCCTTGCCAGTGTTTTCCCGGCAAGGGCCTTGTCTGAACGGAGAGATTTGACGCTTACATCTGCTCTCCACGCCGCCGGGCCTCACCCGGCGGCATTGTTACTCTGTGGTGTAGTTGTCGAAATACCCCTGGATAAAGACCACCGGGGTGCCCTTGTCGCCGGAGCCGGAGGTCAAATCGCACAGGGAACCGATCAGGTCGGTGAGGCGGCGGGGGGTGGTGCCCTCCGACACCATCTGTCCCACCAGGTCCCCGTCCTTCTTGTGGATGCGGTCCTTGATGGCCTCCTTCAGCGCGTCGCCGGACAGGTGGGCAAAGTCGTTGTCGGCCAGGTATTTCAGCTTCAGCTCATTGGGCGTGCCCTCCAGGCCGGCGGTGTAGGCAGGGGAGACCACCGGGTCGGCCAGCTCCCAGATCTTGCCCACCGGGTCTTTGAACGCGCCGTCGCCGTAGACCATGACCTCCACATGCTTGCCGGTTTTCTCCAGCAGCTTTTTCTGAATGGCCTCCACCAGCCCCTGGCAGTCCCGGGGGAACAGCTTCACCTGTTCCTCGG
>CAJTTS010000081.1 GCA_910579155.1 uncultured Oscillospiraceae bacterium
TGGAGCGTGTGCTCGTCGTGGGCCGCCGCCACTACCGCCGCTTTGGGCGGCAGGTTGTGAAGCCTGCCCTTCAGCTCCTGGAAGCCGCTGATAACCATAATACAGCCCCTTTCCCTTTGTCGTTATGTATATTTTAACATCTTTCAGCAAAAAAGTATAGCGCAAAATTACCCGTTGACCTCTTGACGAACAGGCGGTGTTTGAGTATAATAATATCCGCTGTGCTGCTGATGCGGTTTAGTCGGTAGAACCGCTGATTTGCAGCTGTCAGACCGGATACAGACAATCAAATACGCTAGCGTGGCTCAATGGCAGAGCACATCACTCGTAATGATGGGGTCGCTGGTTGTTTGTAAGGGGATATTTCTTCTTCGCCTTAGTCAACTCAATTAAATATGATACGCTGGTGTAGCTCAGTCGGTAGAGCAGCTGATTCGTAATCAGCAGGTCGCTGGTTGTCCGTAAGGGGACATTTTTCCTTCGCCTTAGTCAACTCAATTAAATATGATACGCTAGTGTAGCTCAGTCGGTAGAGCAGCTGATTCGTAATCAGCAGGTCAGGTGTTCGAGTCACCCCACTAGCTCCAAAACCCGCAGGAATTTTAAGATTTCTGCGGGTTTTTGTAACTTTTTCTCTGAGTTAAATTCGCTTGACACATAGGAACATGTGTACTATAATAGGCATAGGCGAAAGCCGAAATCTGCAGCTTTCCGGTGAGGTTCACACCCTGTGTGACCTCAGGCTTTCATGGGCCGCCAAGGGCACCACGACTCCCCTATGACGAGTTGATTCCATGAGGGCTTACAGTATTTGGCGCTGTGCCGGCAGCGCAGGTGTGTTCCTCTCCGCAGGAAGCGGAAGGGACAAGCATGAACGACACAGTCGTTTTCTATAACGGTGAGCAAGTATCAGTGCCAAAGGAGGTCGCGGAATTTCTGGAGCAGGATCGGAAGCGTGCGCAGGCCCAGGCCAGACAGGACAAAAGGCATCTGAGTAGAAGTGAGTTTGAAACGGTGCTGTCCAGCCATGTGTCAGCCGGGCGTCCGCTGGAGCAGTCTGTACTCTGGAACCTCCGTCTTGAAAATCTGCGGAAAGCCGTCGCGGAGTTGAGCGCTCAGGAGCAGGAGCTGATCTCTCTGCGCTATGACGGCGAGTTGTCCATGGAGGAGATCGGAAAGGTCTTTGGGATCTCCAAGATGGCGGTGTCAAAGCGGCTGAAAAAGCTTCACGAAAAGTTGAGGAGCTCTGTCACATGACAGGGCTCCTTAACTTTTTCATTTTTCTGGTTTACAAATTTCCTCTCAGTGTCCTTAAAAAGACAGAGGGGCAAATTTTGAACTGGAGGAATGAAAATGGATAGACCCTTGACCTACATGGATGGCGAGACGCTGTTAAATACGGTGCTGCCGCCTATCCGCTTTGTAATCTCCCAACTGCTCCCGCAGGGACTCCACGTCCTGGCGGGAGCACCGAAGGTGGGGAAGTCGTGGCTGTCCCTGTGGCTCTGCCTTCAGGTGGCGAAGGGTGAGCCAGCATGGGAATTCTCCACTACCCAGGGCGACGTACTCTACCTCTGTCTGGAGGACAGCTACAGCCGCATCCAAAACCGTCTGCTGGATATCACGGACGACGCTCCGCCAAATCTGTTCTTCGCTACAATGTCGGAGAAGCTGCACAGTGGACTGGAGCAGCAGATCGAGCGCTTCCTGGCGGCACACCCTGACACAGTGCTTATCGTCATCGATACGCTCCAGCGTATCCGGGGCGGCGTCAACGACGCCAATCCCTATGCCAGCGACTACCGTGACCTGGGTATCCTCAAGGAGCTGGCGGACAAGCACCGGATCGCCATTCTGCTGATTCACCACCTGCGGAAGATGAATGACGACGACCCCATGAACATGATCTCCGGCACCACCGGAATCAGCGGCGCGACGGATACCAACTTTGTGCTCCGCAAGAGCAAGCGCAGCTCCAACTCCGCCACGCTCTACTGCACAGGCCGGGACATTGAATACCGGGAGCTGTCGCTGGAGTTCGACAGCGCAGAGCACATCTGGAAGCTGACAGAGGACAATGTGGAGCAGCCGGCTCGTCCCCAGGATGAGCTGGTATTTTTTCTCTCTGAATTTCTGAATCAGCGGAAGTACTTTACGGGAACAGCGACGGAGCTGGCAGAGGCGCTGGACGAGTTCGCTGGTGAACCATACAAGCCCAACGTGCTGATGAAGAAACTGCTTCGCTGTCAGCAGGAACTGCTGGACCTGGGGATCACGCTCTCGACCCGCCGCACCCATGACCGCAGAGAGCTGACTCTGTGCGTCAGCTGCGTCAGCAATGACGGCAAAAATGATACAAGCCCCGTGTCAGATTTGCCGTCACAGCCGTCGCAGCTGTCGCAGGAGAGACCAGCACCTCCAGAGTAGGAACGGGGACGGTGGGAGCGGAACACGCCCCTTGGGGCGTGGCAAGTTTCGCCTTTGTGGTACGGACTGGGGCATTTGCCCCGCCCGTCCCCTTCGGCAGAGCGGGCTAAGCCCGCACCCCTATCAAACGAAAGGAGAATGGTACGATGGAGTTTTTTGATCAGCACACACAGGAGCTGCTGGACTGTCTGCTCAGCATGGATCAGGACGCACCGATGGATGCTCAGGAGGTCGCCGTAGTCGATCAGCTGCTGGAACACATCGAAGTCAACGTCCGCACCATCTGCGACCTGATCCGATTCAAGTGTATGAAATCGGCTGGGATGGTGCAGTCCATGGACGAGTTCCTGGAGCTGTTTTATTCGGAGGAGGAGTGACCGATGGCAAAAAATCAGTTCATCAGGGCCAGAGTTGCGAACTGGGAAAAGTTCGTGATCTCGGAGAACGCCAGGAAAGCCCGGATGACCGAGAGTGAGTTTGTGCGCCGGGCGGTGTTGAACAAGGACGTGGTGGTTATTGACGGCGGGGCGGAGCTGCTGACGGAGCTGCGCCGTCAAGGCAACAACCTCAACCAGCTGACGGTACTGGCCCGGCAGCGACGGATTGAGCTGGTGGACTTCAAACCTTTCGTGGAGGTGTATCAGGACACATGGCGAGCGTTAAATTTGTTGCTGTCTCGCGGGGCTTAGGCGGCATTCTGGACTATGTGACCAACCGAGAGAAAACCACCGACTCTCTCATCACCGGTGTGAACTGTGTGGCGCAGTCGGCGCAGGATGAGTTCGAGGCGGTGAAAAAGCAGTTCCACAAGACAGATGGTCGAGGGTACTACCACATCGTCCAGTCCTTCTCCCCGGATGACCCGCTGGACTTTGAAACCGCCCATGAGATCGGCTTGAAGTTCGCGGAATACTTCCAGGGCTATCAGTGTATAGTGGCCACTCACATGAATACAGATCACATCCACAACCACATCATCATGAATTCAGTGAATTATGAGACGGGTAGGAAGTTTCATCAGAGTGCCAGAGAGATGCAGCAGGCCAAGGAGTTCTCCAACCGGTTGTGTCTGCAATACGGACTGTCCGTCACTGAGACAAAAGCTGACCCGCACCGCATCCCGGCGTGGAAAAAGAAGTTGCGCAGGGATATCAAGCAGGCAATGGAACTGTGCTATGACCGAGAACAGTTCATCCGCTGTATGGAGGCGTGGGGATACGGCGTGAAGTGGGAGGAGGGGCACAAGCACGTCACCTACACCACCCCGGAGAATATGCGCTGCCGGGACAGCAAGCTCTTTGACCAGACGCTCCTGCGGGAAAACATGGAGCACTACTTTGCGATGGGTGGTCGTGAGTATCTGGAGAGCCGCCGTGAGTGGAGCGCGCCCGGTGAGCCTGAGCCGACGCTGGACGACGCGGTCTGCGGCCTGGCCTCTATTTTCGAAGCGCTGGCAGTAGGCGACAATGACCGGTTCCATCTGGAGACGCTCCACCACAGCGAGGACGAGATCAAACTGATCCTCAGACGAGGCGGAAAAATCGACCGCACCGTTCAGTATGCGGTGGATGACGAGGACGAAGAGTATGAACAGTACCATGGATTTTCCATGAGTATGTAGAGAGGAGAATGACAAAATGTTTTTATTTGAGAATGACTTCAGGGCCAGCACTAAGACGATTCGCGGTGTGCGGTATATCACCGTCAGCTTCTATGGCGGTGACAAGGACATCTTTCAAAAGGTGGGCGGCCTGATCAAAAGCGACTTTTCTACCACTAAAATAGCCGAAATTACGAAGGAACCTTTGGTGGATGATGGTATAGCTATTGCGTAGCGTTTCGGGTATTGTGTGTGGCAAAGGAGGCGAATTTTATGGCAATGGAAACAGCGGCGATCTACTGCCGGCTCAGCCAGGACGACGGGAGTGTTGGGGAATCTGGGAGCATCCAGACGCAGAAGACTCTGCTCACCCAGTACTGCAAAGAACACCATATTAAAGTTGGTGACTGTTACTGTGATGACGGATGGAGCGGTACCAACTTTGACCGCCCGAATTTCAAGCGAATGATCGACGATATTGAGTTGGGCAAGGTCAACATGGTTGTTGTGAAAGACCTCTCCCGGTTCGGGAGAGAATACGCCCAGATGGGGATGTACATCGAGCACTACTTTGAGGAGAAGGGGGTGCGGTTCATCTCGGTGGCAGAGAACATCGACTCAAAGAACGGAATTGACAACCTGGTACTGCCCTTCACCAATGTGATCAATTCTTTCTACGCTCGGCAGGCATCCAGTAAGACCAAAGCCGCTCACCAGGCTCGGGCCAAGTCTGGAATGTATTTGGGCAGCCACGCTCCCTTTGGGTATATGAAAGACCCAAACGACCGCCATCACCTCATCGTTGACCCGCCCGCCGCCGAGGTAGTGCGGGAGATTTTCCAGATGTTCGCTGATGGTGTAGGCTATGTGCGGATGACCAAGATTTTACGGTCAAGGGGTGTGCTGAATCCCCAGGCATACTTCAATCAGAACAACCCAGACTACTACAAAAACAGCGACTACTGGCGCAAGCCTTACGACTGGCACGCCACCTCCATTCGGGTTATTCTGAATAACCCGGTCTATCTGGGCAAGGTAGTCTTCGGCCGCAGCAAGACTAAGGGCTTCTTTGATAAACGCCGGGTGGAGACGCCGGAGGAGGAGTGGATCGTCACCGAGAACGCCCATGAGCCGTTGATCTCCCAGGAACTGTGGGATACCGTCCACCAGATGATGAAGGCTAAGCGGCGAGAGAACTCCAGCGGCGAGGTGCAGTACTTTACAGGGCTGGTGAAATGCGCCGACTGCGGCTCCTCCCTGAATGTCAGCTACGATAAGAAGCGGGGGCGGTACACCGGCTTCTCCTGCTGGGTGTATAAGAACTACGGTAAGGAGCGGTGTACCTCCCACGCCATCGGATGGAAGACGCTGAACCAGCTGGTGCTGGAGGATATCCGCCGGAATGCTCAGGTGGCAAATCTGGCAGCGGAGGACTACATGAATATGCTGGTGTCTATGAAGACGGAGAAAAAGACCCAGGAGATCAACCGCTGCAAGCGGGAACTGAAAAAGGTGGAGAAGCGCCTGGGCGAGTTGGAAAAGATACTGAACAAGCTCTACGAGGACGCCGCACTGGAGCGGATCAGCGAGGAGCGGTATCAGTCCATGGCTACTGGCTATGAACGGGAGCAGACAGCCTTAATAGGCCAGCGTGAGGCCCTTTTGGCAGAGATCACTCAAAGCGAGGAGGTCTACAAAAATGTGGAGCGTTTCCTGCCGCTCATCCGAAAGTACACGGACATTACAGAGCTGAACGCTCACATCCTCAATGAATTGATTGAGAAAATCGTGGTACATGAGAAACAGATAGACGAGGATGGCATCAAAAGCCAGGAGGTAGATATTTACTACAAGTTTATCGGGTATATCAATATGAGGGAACTGTTAGCAATGTGATGCTATTTGCTATTATATGAGACAGCTCTGGCAAAATCAAATATGAATGACTGGATAATGTTACTTCTATTTTATACCTAAGATTTATAGAAAGCGCCCAACCAGATCGTTTCGGTTGGGCGCTACATAGTTTTAGAATATTTATTTTAATTCATTTGTTGAGCGTTTTCAAGTGTTTTAACTATAGAGACCTAAATTTCGATCCTACCTCTCAGCCACCCCTTACAAAATTTTTTCATACTACTTGACTGCCGCCGGGGAAATCGACGTACCGCCTTGGCAGTTTTATACGATGCGTACCACTTGGACGGTGATACGAGCACACATCCTATTGCGTTTTGTAGGTTCGCTGGTACTCCCGCATGTTCAGGATCTGATTTGTGGCACTGATATCCCGTTCCAGAAGAAACCTCTTCAGCGCTTCACTGGCGTCATCCGCGCTGAATTTTCCGCTTAAGCGGGCGAAGCCGAAGACTGTGAGCCGCCACAGCCCGACCAGTGCGATACAGGCGGACAGAATACCGAAAGGGGTAAAAAGACCGGTTTTCAAAGCGGTAAACCAGCACAGCTGAAGGGCCAGATAGAAGATAATGGAGGAAAGGCCACCGCTGCGTTTCTTGACACAATTCCCGCAGAAGTATTCGGTCTGTTTGACCGGAGAAGTCCCCGGCGCTTTGAGGTAAACTGTGGCGGCATGGGAGGTCTCCTGGCCGCAGCACATACATTTTTCCATTGAAAGCACTCCTTCCGTTTATTTGGAGCCCACCTGGCGCATCAAATTCTTGTTATTACGGTACAGCTGGTCAAAAATGGGCTTTTGGGTAGTGTACACCTTGTGGGCCTCCTGGTTGGGCTGGATAATCCGATCGGGCTGAACGAACTTTTCCAACTCAGCCCAGCTGGTGTAGGCACCGCCGGACAAGGCGGCCATAATGGCGTCGCCGTAGGCAGCGCCAAAGGTTACCTTTGCGGTGCACACCGGCCGGCCGAGGATATCCGCCACAATCTGGAGCCAAACCGGATTTTTGGTCCCGCCGCCTACCACCATTACCTTTTTCACCGGGAGGCCGTTTTCCTCCAGAATGTCGAAGTGCTGAGCGATGGTGTAGCCGATGCCCTCCAGGGCGGCTTTATACAGGTGGGCACGGGTGTGATGCAGGTCCAGCCCGAAAAACATGCCTTTGGCGAAGGGGTCGTTCAGAGGTGTACGCTCCCCGGCGAAATAGGGCAGACAGATCAATCCGTCACTGCCGGCGGGGATATCCGAAGCAGCCGCCGCCATGGCGGCGTAGGCGTTTTCGCCGCCTGCGGCCTCTGCGGCCGCCAGATCTCCATAGATCTGATCCCGGAACCACTTGGTCAAAGTGCCTGCGGTGTTCGTCCCTGCGCAGATGGAGTAGACATCAGGAATGATGAAGGTTCCGGGCCAGAGGCGATTCTCGTCCACGAGACGGTCGGTAAGGTAGACGAAGAAGCAGCTGGAGCCCAACTGCACCATGATATCGCCCGGCTGGAACACGCCGGTGGACACCGCTTCCGCGCCGGAGTCACCGGTGCCTACCAGGACGGGGGTGCCGGCGCAGAGTCCCGTCTCCGCCGCCGCCCGGGCCGTTACTCTGCCGGCAATATCGGTGGCGCTGCGTACCTGAGCCAGCTGGTCCGGACGGCAGAACAGCGTACAGTGCTCAGTGTCGACGGCACGGTGCTTCAGGTCGTACAGGGGCAGGAAGTCCTCAGCCAGATACTGGTCGATGGTGTATTCGCTGGTGAGCTTGGCGCACAGATAGGAGGAGCCGGTCAAAAATTTGGCGGCCTTCGCATATATTTCGGGACGGTTGTTTTTGATCCACAGAATTTTGGGGGCGATGTCGGAGGAGCAGATGGGGTGGCCAAACAACCCTTCCGCCTGATCGCCGAAATGTTTGTTCAGCCAGGCGATCTCTTCATGGCTGCGGGAATCTACTCCGTAAAGGATAGCGTTGCACAGGGCGGTGCAGTTCTCGTCCACCGGGACGCAGTCGCAGCCCAGCGCGGAGAGCCCGACGCATCCGATCAGTGCCGGGTCGATGCCGCTGTCGGACAGGACCTGCCTGGACAGGCGGCAGAAGCTGCCCCACCAGTCCTCCTCAGCATCGTGCTCGAACCAGCCCGGCTGGGGGTTCATCAGGGGATGGGGCTCGCTGGCGAAGGAGACGAGTCGGCACTGTTCGTCAATCAGCGCAGCTTTGCTCTCATTGGTGCCTACGTCGATTCCCAAAAAATACATATTCTCAATCCTTTCTGACTTCTTTCACCCGGTCCATGAACTGCTTGACCCGGACAGCGTCGATAGCGTTTTCAAATTTTCCGTCTTTTTTGAAGGTAGTACCCACGAAGGCTCCGTCCCCGGCGGCGAGGATGTCGGCCACATTGTCCAGCCGGCAGCCGGTCCCGCATACAACGGGAGTCTGGCCCACCGCCTGCTTGACCGTCCGGACCAGCTCCGGGCCGGGGTTTCGTCCTGGGGCGGAGCCGCCCACCACCAGACAGTCAGGTCGGCAGTTAAACAGCAGGGTCTTGGCGATCTCCACCGTGGACCGGTCATTCAAAAAGACCTCACCCTCGCTGGTGACAAAGTAGAACAGGCGCAGCTTGTCCAAGCCTAGGTTGCGCTTGAGTCGGAGGGTGCGGGATACATCCCGGTCGACCAGCCCCAGGTCACCGGCCCAGGCACCGGTGAACAGGCAGCGGGTGAAGCTGGCCCCGGTGGCGGCGCACAGCTCGATGGTGGCGTCCCCGTCGTAGATGGCCTCCGCGCCGAAGGGGATGGTGAACAGGGGGGACAGGGCTCCGATTACCATGCCCATGGAGGTAGTGGTGACGGCGGAAACCTTTTTCTCGTAGGGAAGGCTGAATTCATTGGTAATCAGTACGCCATCCACACCGCCCTCTTGGAGGGCAAGCAGGTCGGTACGGGCGGCCTCGATCACGCCCTGGATGGTATCCTCAGGGCCGAAAAAGGGATCGCCGGGCAGGGGACGGAGATGGAGCAGGCCGATAATGGGCTGCTCGGTCGCGAATAGGTCTTTAAGCCAGGACATGGTACATTCTCCTTTTTACAAAATATGACGATACAGAACGAATTATGACGTTATGATATGTAGGATATCACAACTGCACTGTAAAAGGCAAGAGCTACTGCATATTTTGTAGGGATATACAATTCCAATTTTTCATTTTTAGGATAAATGTAAATCAAGACGGGAAAATGCCATAATACTTGCAAAAATTTTTCGCTAATGATATAATTCAGAATAAATAGCATTGAATATCATAGGAGGTGATCAGCTTGCGTCTGAATGAAGGGTCTTTGACCCCGCTGTACCAACAGCTGATGGAGGACATCAAGTATGCCATTGAAGATGGCAAGTATCAACCGGAGGAGAAAATCCCTTCTGAACCGGAGCTGAGCGAGCTGTACAGCGTGAGCCGTATCACAGTACGCCGGGCGGTGGATGAGCTGTGCGCCCAGGGCTATCTGGTGAAAAAACAGGGCAAGGGCACCTTTGTAGGACGGGCTAAGCTCCAGCGCAAGCTTCCAGGTAACAACACCATGAGTTTTACCGACGTATGTCGTCTCAACGGAAAGGTCCACTCTGTCAGGATGTTGACCTGTCAGGAGGTTCCTGCCCGACAGGATGAGATTAAGTTTTTGAACCTGGAGCCTGGTTCAAAGCTGCTGTATATCCAGCGGCTGCACATGGCTGACGGAGTCCCCATTCAGCTGGAAAACAATTTCTATCCGCTGGACCGCTTTGCCTTTCTCCGGCAGGAGGACCTGGAACACAACTCCCTGCTCCAGATTCTCCGGGAACGGCATGGCATCAATACCTGCAATACCTCGGATACCACGGTGGAGATTGTCCGGGCGTCACCGGAATATGCCCAGCTTCTGGACGTGCCTGTGGGAGAGCCACTGTTCTATATGAATATCTATTTTCTGGATTATAACGGCCAGCCTCTGTTTGTGGGGCGGCAGTATATTGTAGGAAAGCGGTACGTACTCCATATCTAAACTGAAAAATGACGGTTATAAAGGCCGCGCAGTCATCTGGACTGCGCGGCCTTTGTTTTTTATCCACAAAAAACCAAGCGTATTTTTATATATGTATACAAAACATATTAGAACATCTTGACAACTTCTGTGAAAGTGTTTATTATCACATATAACGATACAAGACGATATATGATGTCTTAAGGAGGACCCCGAAGTATTTTATGTTTTGTGCCCAAAGGGGTGGGAGCCCCTAAAAAATTTCTACATTTGTAGAGGGAGGAAACATTTATGTCAGCAACCAAGCAAAAGAAGAAATTTGAGTTGCCCCATGTGTACACAATCGCTTTTATGCTGATCATCCTGTTCGCCGTTTTGACTTGGATTGTCCCCAGCGGCCAGTTTGAGCGGCAGACCATCTCCACGGCGGCCGGTGAGCGCGACGTGGCTGTGGCCGGCACCTACGCGGAGGTTCCCAAGGTGGATGAAGATGGCAACGACCTGCGCCAGGGTCTCGACGCGGTGCTGATGGCCCCCACCCGGGGCATCCAGGCCGCCGGCGACGTGGTGGCCTTCGTCCTGCTGATCGGCGGCACCTTTGCCATCATCACCAAGACAAACGCCATCAACGCCGGCATGAGCCGGGTCATCCGCCGGCTAAAAAACAAGGACATCCTCATCATCCCCATTGTGATGCTGCTGCTGTCCATCGGCGGTACTACCTTCGGCATGTCGGAGGAGGCCCTGCCTTTCTACGCCATCTTTATGCCCATCATGATGGGTCTGGGCTATGACTCCATGACGGCCTTCATGATTTGCTTCATGGGTCCCCAGGTGGGCTACTGCGCTTCCACCGTGAACCCCTTCAACGTGCTGATTGCCCAGGGTATTGCCGGCATCGAGGGCAATCCCCAGCTGTGGTTCCGCTTTATCCAGTGGGGCATCTTCACCGTGCTGGGCATCGCCTGGGTCATGATGTATGCCCGCCGGGTCAAGAAGGCCCCCGAGACCTCCATCACCTATCAGGACGACCTGATCAAGCGTCAGGAGTTCTCCGTGAACGACAGCGACATCGACATCCCCTTTACCGGCCGTCAGAAGCTGGTGCTGCTCGTCTTTGCCGCGGGCATGAGCCTGATCGTCTGGGGTCTGGTGACAAACGGCTGGTATATGGATGAGATCAGCATGGTATTCCTTGGCATCGGTCTGCTGGCCGGTATCCTTGGTGGCCTGAGCGAGAAGGAAATGGCCGAGTCCTTTGTAACTGGTATGCAGGACTTCGCCTATGCGGCGGTCATCATCGGCATCGCCCGGGGCATCCTGGTAGTGGCCGAGGGCGGCATGATCATCGACACCATCCTCAACAGCATGGTCAACCTGCTGGCCGGCGTACCCACCGCAGTGTTCACCTCCATGATGTATGTGGTCCAGTCCCTGCTGACCATTCTGATCCCCTCCTCTTCCGGTCTGGCCGCGCTGACCATCCCCGTGATGGCCCCCCTGACCGAACTGATGGGCGTCAACCCCGAGGCTTCTGTTACCTGTCTGACCCTCGCCAACCAGATCATGAACACCGTCAGCCCCACCGCAGGTATGACTGTGGCCGGTCTGGCTGTGTGTAAAATTTCCTTCCCCCAGTGGTGGAAAACCTGTTGGAAATTTGTGCTGCTGCTTACTGTGCTGGGCCTGGTCTTTACTGCGATCTCCGGTATGCTTCCGGTCTGATTTTTAAGGGAACGAGGTTGAACTGTCATGGCAAACACCAGAGAAACCAAGCTTGTCCTGCTTTCCAAAAACGTGTTTCCCGCCACCGGGACGGAGCCCTTTGACGGCTTTGTCGCCGTGGAGGGTAACAAGATCGCCGCGGTAGGTCCCCGGGCCGAGGCCGCTTCCTGGATGGAGGGGGCCAAGGTGCTGGACCTGGGCGACAAGGTGGTCACCCCGGGCTTTACCGATGTGCATACCTTCTTCAGCGGATGGGTGCTACGCAGCCTGGGCGTGGATTTCACCGGCGTACGCTCTGACCGGGAGGGCGTGGAAAAGCTCCGCGCCTATCGGGAGGGCCGTCCGGCGGACGCTCCGATCTTCGGCCACTGCTGGGAGCCAGACCAGTTTGAGACTACCCAGGAGGGCCTGCTGGATCAGGAATTTCCCGATATCCCCGTGGTGATCTTCACCTTCGATCGGGACAACTGCTGGATGAACCAGGCCGCCAAGGACCGCTATGGCTTTACCCCCGAGGCCTGCTATGCAGAGAAGATCTGGAAGATGATGCCTGAGTATCTGGCCCAGCCAGAGATGGCGGAGAAGTATCAGGAGTACGCCCGGATGCTCAACGAGCGAGGGGTTACCACCATCAAGGAGATGACCTTTGACGACTACTATGGCTTCATGGATGTGATGGAGCGGCTGGAGCGGGAGGACGCCCTGACGGTCCGGGTGTCTATGATGAGCCAGCCTGTGGGCCGGGGCATTGACATCCCCCACGGCATCGCCATGCGGGAGCGCTTCCAGGGAGACTTCCTCCGGTTCACCGGCTATAACCGGATGACCGACCGGGGCATCCCCAGCTTCCTGGGCGAGCTGAACGAGCCCTACAAATCCCGCCCGGACATCAAGGTCCTGGTGCCGGTGGAGTGGGAGCTCATCGAGGCGGAGACACTGGAGGCGGACAAAAATGGGTTCCGCTACTCCCTCCACTGCCAGGGCGACGGCGCCGTACGCCACACGGTAGACCTGTTTGACCGTTGTGAGAAGGTGGACGGCAAGCTGAAAAACCGCCACGCCATCACCGACCTGGAGTACACCTCTCCCGACGACCTGGAGCGCTTTGGCGCCATGGGGGGCATTACCGAGGTCTACGCCCAGATTCAGTCCCTGGACAAGAAGCAGGATGTGCTGGACATGATCGACCGCCAGCTGGGCGGCGACCGGGGCAAGAACTACTGGAACCGCCGGAAGATGTGGGACAGCGGTATCTGCGTCTCCTGCGGCACCGACCTGCCCCTGCTGATCCCCGATATCCCCGAGGCCATCACCTGCGGCTGCGGCGGCTATTTTGCCGACGGGGAGTCCTACAACGAGCAGAATATGCTCACGGTGGCGGAGATGCTCACCGCCTGGACTCGCAACGGGCAGTATAACTGCTACAACGAGGACCGTCTGGGTACGCTGGAGACAGGCAAGCTGGCTGATATCGCCGTGCTGGACCGGAATGTTTTCGCAATGCCTTTGAAGGATGTCAAACAGGCTAAGGTCTGCCTGACCATCTCGGACGGACGTATTGTCTACGAAAATCTGTAATTCAGGAGGTGCGCTATGGCACAGCTGAAACGGGAACAATTGGCGGGCATTGGCATTCATTACATCTACTACCCGCTGGATTACATGCTGGACGCCCAGCAGCGGGCCGGATATAAGACCATTGAGCTGCTGGGCATGGCGCCCCACTATCTCATCGACTACAAGGGCTATCAGGACCCGATGGAGATGCGGAAGAAGGTGGAGGATCGGGGTATGACCATCGGCTGCTTTACCCCTGAATGTGCCAGCTACCACTACACCATGTGCGGCGCGGACCCGGGCTTCCACCAGCGGAGCATGGATTATTTCAAGCGGGGCCTGGAGGCCGCGGAACGTCTGGGAGCCAAGAAGCTGCTGACCAACTGCATCGGCGGCACCTGGGACGAGGAGTACGACCGGGTCTACGAGCGGGCGGTGGAGAGCCTGCGGGAGCTGGCCCCGGTGGCGGCGGATCACGGGATCACCATCGCGGTAGAGACGGTGAGGCCGGAGGAGAGCCGGGTGGTGATCACCCTGCCTGAGCTCCAGCAGCTGCTCCGGGATGTGGACCATCCCAACGTGAAGGCGGGGCTGGACACGGTGGCCATGGGCGTGGCGGGGGAGACTCCCCGCCAGTGGTTCGAGGCGCTGGGCAAGGACATCGTCCACACCCACTTCATCGACGGCCGCCCCTACGCCCATCTGGTCTGGGGCGACGGACTGTTCCCTCTGGAGCGCTACCTGGACGTACTCAACGAATTCGGCTATGAGGGCCTGCTGGGCCAGGAGATTACGGACGGCCGCTACTTCGATGACCCCGCCGAGGCGGACCGGCGCAATGTGGCCGCCTTCGAGCCGTACTTTGTGGATTAAAGGAGGGAGCGCTATGGCAACACCGACCATCCGCCGCGAACAGGTGGCGGGGATGAATATCCATTATATCAACTATTCCCTGGACTATTTCCTGGACGCTCAGCAGCGGGCGGGATTCAAGACCATTGAGCTGTGGTGCGCCGCCCCCCACGTATGGCTGGATCACCTGGCCTACTTTGACGCCAAAGAGATCGCCCAAAAGATCCGTGTCCGGGACCTGACCGTTCAGGTGCTTACCCCGGAAAACTGCACTTATCCTTATCAGTTTGCCGCCAAGGAACCCGAACATGTGGAGCGCAGCTTCGGCTACTTCTCCAACGGCATCCGTCTGGCCCAGGAGCTGGGCTGCCGGTACATGGAGGTCAACTCCGGCTGGGGCTACTGGAACGAGGACCGGGAGGAGGCCTGGAAGCGCAGTTGGGATATGCTCTCCCGTCTGGCCGAGTTCGGCCGGGAGCACGGGATTACGCTGGTGATGGAGTCCATCCGTCCGGAGGAGAGCCAGCTGGTCATCACTGTGAAGGACGCCAAGCGCATGATGGACGAGGTGAATCATCCCAACCTGAAGGTTATGGTGGATACCTGCGCCATGGGTGTGGCGGGGGAGACCCTGGAGGACTGGTTCCAGACCTTTGGCGAGGATGTGCGCCACATGCACT
>CAJTTS010000082.1 GCA_910579155.1 uncultured Oscillospiraceae bacterium
AGTCCTCCGGCTCGCCCAGGCCGTAGATGCAGGACACCGAGGACACCACAATCACGTCCCGCCGCTCCAGCAGCGACGCGGTGGCGGACAGGCGCAGCCGGTCGATTTCGTCATTTACCGAGGAGTCTTTTTCAATAAAGGTATCGGTGTGGGGAATATACGCCTCCGGCTGGTAGTAGTCGTAGTAGGAGACGAAATACTCCACCGCGTTATTGGGGAAGAACTCCTTGAATTCGGCGCAGAGCTGGGCCGCCAACGTCTTGTTATGGGCCAGGACCAGGGTGGGCCGCTGGACGGCTTCGATCACCTTGGCCATGGTATAGGTCTTGCCCGAGCCGGTAACGCCCAGCAGGGTCTGCTCGTCCAGGCCGTTTTCAATGCCCGCCGCCAGGGCGGCGATGGCCTCCGGCTGGTCTCCGCTGGGCGTGTATTCGGATACCACTTCAAATTTGGGCATAGCCGCGCCTCCCTCAACACTGTGTTTCTATGATAGAACATAAGTTTTAATATGTCAACCCTGTTATTGGATCAAATATTCGCTGGATAAGCTGAAATTTTGAGCATATTATTATACCACACGGAAGAATAGGCGGCAAGCTGTTTTCCCTCCGGCAAATCTTTAGATTGTATTAAAATATTCACCAAAGGGGCGGCGCTTGGGCGCGGACAAAATTGGGCCTGCCAAAATCGGGCGGGAAAACAAACGCATCTTTGTTTATTTTTTCACGATTCGTTCTTGCGTTTTTGGGTATTAAGTGTTATGATTTGAACCGTTTTAAAGACATGCGGGCCCGTTCGCAGAGATATGGGCCCGCTTCTTTGCTATCCGAAATCGAGGTGTCCCATCATGCAAATCCTTCTGCAACTGTCCTTTTCCCTGGTGGGCGGGCTGCTCATGTCCCGTCTGGCCAAAAAACTGAACCTCCCCGCCGTCACCGCCTATCTGGTGACCGGCCTGATTCTGGGGCCCTATTGCCTGGGGGCGCTGGGCGTCTCCCAACTGGGCTTCGCCACGCCGGAGGCGGTGAGCAACCTGAACATGATCTCCCAGGTGGCCTTGGGCTTCATCGCCTTCACCATCGGCAACGAGTTCCGCCTGGCGCAGCTCAAGAGCATGGGCAAGCAGGCCATCACGGTGGGCATCCTTCAGGCTGTGGTTACCACCGCCCTGGTGGATGCGGCCCTGGTGGGGCTGCACTTCATCAACCCGGACCTCATTTCCGTGTCCTCCGCCATCACCCTGGGAGCCATCGCCGCCGCCACCGCCCCCGCCGCCACCTTGATGGTGGTCCGGCAGTACAAGGCCGACGGCCCCTTGACCCGGCTGCTGTTGCTGGTGGTGGCCATTGACGACGCGGTGGGCCTGGTGCTGTTCTCCGCCTCCTTCGGGGTGGCAACCGCCCTGGAAAGCGGATCGGTGAACGTGGTCACGGTGCTGGTGGAGCCGGTGGTGGAGATCGTGCTGTCCCTGCTGCTGGGCGGCATGGCGGGCTGGGTGCTGTACCGGGTGGAGAAATATTTCCACTCCCGGAGCAAGCGTTTATCCATCTCCATTGGCTTCGTGCTGCTCACGGTGGGCCTGTCCATGGTGGAGTTCGAGGTAGGCGGGATGCACTGCGGCTTCAGCCTGCTGCTGGTGTGCATGATGACGGGCACCGTTTTCTGCAACATCTGTGACTTCTCCGAGGAGCTGATGGGCCGCGTAGACGGCTGGACCACGCCGCTGTTTGTGCTGTTCTTTGTGCTCAGCGGCGCGGAGCTGGACCTGAACATCCTGGCCAACCCCCCAGTGCTGCTGATCGGCGCGGTGTATATCGTCTTCCGCTCCCTGGGCAAGTATATAGGCGCTTACGGGAGCTGCGCTTTGACCGGGTGCAGCGAGAGCATCCAAAAGCACCTGGGCGTCACCCTGCTGCCCCAGGCGGGGGTGGCCCTGGGCATGGCCCTCACCGCTCAGCAGTTGTCGGACGGCCTGATGGTACGCAACGTGGTGCTGTTCTCCGTGCTGGTGTACGAGCTGGTGGGCCCGGCGCTGACCAAGCGCTCCCTGGTGGCCGCCGGCGAAATCCACGAGGAGGGCAAGACCAGCGCCCGGAAGAAAAACCAGCCCCCCGTTCCCATCCGGTTGGACAAATGACGATCGTCTTCTCCCGCGGTTTGCCCGGGACATTTCGGGCATACTAAGGGAGAGGTGATGACATTGCTCAACGAGAAGGAACTGCTCAACCACATCTACCAGACTGCCGAGATGGGCCGGGAGGGCATCCAGTCGGTGCTGAAATACACCGAGGAGCCCGGTCTGGCGGATGCGCTGAACAGCCAGTATACCGAATACGAGAAGCTGCAAAACGCCGCCGGGGCGCTGCTCCACGCCCGGGGGGAGCGGCCCCACGGCCTGAACCCGGTGGCCAAGGCCTCCTCCGAGGTGATGAGCACCATGAAGGCCATGACGGACCGCTCTCCCGCCAACATCGCGGAGATGATGATCCAGGGCTCCACCATGGGGGTGACCAAGAGCCTGCGCACCATCCGGGACTGCAACGTGAAGGAGGGCGAGGTCCGCCGCCTGGCAGACCGTCTGCTCAAAACCGAGCAGGCCAATATTGAGGAAATGAAGCGTTTCCTCTAGAACGGAAAAAGGGAAGGACCCGCGCAACCCACGCGGGCCCTTCCGTTTTCCGATTCAGTTCAGCGAGCTGGGGCCGAAGCCGTAGGGCAGCAGTTCCTTGAGCGGGAGCTTCACATAGTCCCCGTCCCCCCGGGCTACCAGCACGGTGAGGTCCGGGGCGAACTCGTAGAGCGCCTGGCGGCAGATGCCGCAAGGCCAGCAGTAATCCGTGCTCTTGCCCGCCACGGCGATGGTGGTGAACTCGCGGTATCCCTCGCTGACCGCCTTGGACAGGGCGGTGCGCTCGGCGCAGATGGTGGGGCCATAGGCGGCGTTTTCGATGTTACAGCCGGTGAACACCGTGCCGTCGGGACACAACAGGGCCGCGCCCACGGGGAAGTGGGAGTAAGGGACATAGGAACGCTCCAGCATGGAGAAGGCCAGGTCCACCAGAGCTTGATCAGTCATGTTTAAAACTCCTTTCTAAATGGGTTTTTTTGGCTAACCGGGGCAGAAGGCCCCTTTTTTACAGTATAGCAGGTTTCTGCCCCGGTTGGAAGGGGGAAAACTTAGGGTGCGGCTCGATTTTTGGTGTTGCAAAGCGGGGAAGTTTCTGCTATACTATTAGCTGTTCGATGTCAGGACAGGCTGTTCCGCATCTGAATGACAAAAGAGAAGAGGGAGGCCACCGGGGAACGCTCCGGTCGGGCCGGCAACGATAGATATTAGATAAAGGACTGATTGAATGATGTTTGAAAAGGGTAAACGCGCACAGCGCCAGAGCGAGGACGATAAGGTCTTTAACCGGATGCTCCTGTGGCTGGCCGGCGCGGTGGCGGTGGAGTTGCTGCTGCTGCTGCTACAAAAGGCATATGTGGAGATCGTGTGGAACGGCATGATCGCCAAGTGGCTGCTTACGTTCTTCAAAATCTACAACATCGCCGGGCTGGTACTCGTTGTGGGCTGCGCGGCGTGGGCGGTAATCAGCGCCCGGGGCGGAAAAAATATCCTGCTGCCCGTGAGCATCGGGGCGGCGGCGGCCGGGCTGTGGGCGATCTCGTTGGTGTGCCGTTTCGTCTATCCCGACGGCGTGCGCATTCTGATGATGTTCCCTGCGGCGGGAGCCGTGCTGATTATCATCTTCTTCCTCTATCAGCGGCCTTTCTTCTACAACGCCATTCTCACCAGCGGCGGGCTGTTGGCCCTGTGGCTCCACGGGAAATACTATATGAACCATCCAACGATCATCACCGCCTGTGTGGTGGGCGGCGTGGTGGTGCTGGCCGCAGCCGCGGCGCTGGCCTTCCAGATCAAGAAGAGCGACGGCAAGCTGGGCGGCGTCCGGATTCTTCCCCCCAGTTCCAACTATACCATGACCTGGCTCACCTGCGGCGTCACCGCCGCCGCCATGGTGCTGGGCCTGGTACTGGGCGTGTCCCTGTCCCACTACCTGCTGTATGCGTTGGTGGGCTGGCTGTTTGCCCAGGCGGTGTTCTTCACGGTGAAGATGATGTAACGCCAAATGAATGGACAAAGCGGCCCCGGCGCTTACGCGCCGGGGCCGCTTTTTGGGTGTTGGGGTTATTCCTCGGTTTTGTCCCCGTCCCCGGCGGAAGCGTCCTCCGTGGAGGCCTCCCCGCCGCAGCAGCAGGACCCGGTTTCTCCGGGGACTTCCTCGGTCTCGACGGCGTCGATCTCCTCGTCTGTGATCTGGCCCGCCGCCTTGATGTCGGCGATGCGCTCGTTGTTGTAGGAGATGCGGGCCATCGCGTCGGTGATGCGCTGGCAGGCGTCGGCGTAGGCCGCCTCGGGGGCGGAGCCCCGCTCGGCGTAGTACAGCTTGCCCAGCTCGGAGTAGGCCTTGCGGATGGCCTCCTGCTCGGCGGAGTTGTTCACCTTCAGCTTGCCGATCTCGGCGATCTCCTTGGCCTTCGCCGCGCCGGTGTCCGCCAACTCCTTGGCCTTGGCGATGCCGGTCTCGGTCAGCTCCTTCACGCGGGTTACGCCGTTCTGGGCCGCAACCACCGCCTTGTCCTTCAGGCTTTCGTAATCAATGCTCATGGTAAATTTACCTCCTGATATAATGTGGGCCGCCCAGCGGCGGCGTCCAACCCGCCGCTTCATTTCCACTGATGCTATTTTATGCGCCTAGGGCAAAAAATGCAAGGGGATTTGGTCATTGTTTAGAAAGGTTTAAGACTTTGTCAAAAAACCGGCCATGTTTTGGACTCAGCGCCCATCTTTCTCCTCCTCGCCGTCCAGCACTTCTCGGATGAGGAACCGGGGCCGGGCCTTGCTCTCCAGGTAGAGCTTACCCAGGTACTCCCCGATGACCCCCAGGGACAGCAGGATCAGCCCCCCGATGAACCACACCGAGCAGGCCAGGCTGGCCCAGCCGGCCACGGTGTTCCCCGTGGCCCAGCGGGCCACGTTGTACACGATCATCACCAGGGACACAAGGAACACCAGGAAGCCCAGCCCTGTAATCATCCGCAAAGGTTTGGTGGACAGGGAGGTGACCCCCTCCAAGGCAAATGAGATCATCTTTTTCAGCGGGTATTTGCTCTCCCCGGCAAAGCGCTCGCCCCGCTCGTACTCCACCGTGTCGGTGGGGTAGCCGATCATGGGCACGATGCCCCGGAGGAACAGGTTGACCTCGGTGAACTGGGCCAGGGCCTCCAGGGCCCGCTTGGACATCAGGCGGTAGTCGGCATGGTTGAATACCGTCTCGGCCCCCAGCAGGTCCATCAGGCGGTAGAACGCCTCGGCGGTGGTGCGTTTGAAGAAGGTGTCCTTCTTCCGGGAGGAGCGCACGCCGTAGACGATATCCGCCCCGGCCAGGTACTTGTCCACCATGGCGTCCGCCGCGTCCACGTCGTCCTGAAGGTCGGCGTCCATGGAGATCACCATGTCCGCTTTGTCCCTGGCGGTCATCAGCCCGGCCAGCAGGGCGTTCTGATGGCCCCGGTTTCGGGACAGGTCCGCGCCGCACAGCAGGTGGTTTTCGCGGTGGAGGCGGGCGATGACCTCCCAGGTTTTGTCCTTGGAGCCGTCGTTGACGAACAGCACCCGGCTCCGGGGGCTGATTTTTCCGGCGTTCATGAGGGCTTTCAGCTTGTCCCCCAGCCGCCGGGCGGTTTCGGGGAGGACCTCCTCCTCGTTGTAGCAGGGGACCACAATGTACAGGGTGTTGCCGCGCATGGTATTGACCTCCCAAAGCTTTGGGCTTTTCCTTGGTGTTTGTTGACAGCGTCTTATCATCTTACCAAAAAAGTGTGCGCCCGTCAAGTAAGGGGTTCACACATAGAACCGCCAGGGAAAGTCGATGGCCTCCTCGGCGTAGTCGATGCCGATGCGCTTGCCCGCTTTGATGTCCAGGGGTTCCAGGTCCTCGGCGGGAGTGGCCAGCCCCAGCTCCTCCAGGCGCTGGCACAAAAACAGTCCCTGTGACCCGTGGGGCAGGCCGTTGAGCCGCCGGTCGATGTTCATTCCCGCGCACAGCTTGCCCGGACCGTTGAGAAAATTCTTTTTTTGGTACGCCGTCATATCCCCATACTTGCAATGGAAGCGGTTTTCTGCTATGATATCTTGGTTGTACCGGGGGGACAGGCCCCGGATGAGCACCGCCGCCGGTTCGCCCGGCCGCTCGGTGACAAAGTTGAGGCAGCAGTGCATCCCGTAAATCAGGTATACATAGGCCGTTCCCGGCGGGGCGTAGAGGGTCTTGGTGCGCTCTGTCTTTCGGTAGTTGTAGGCGTGGCACGCCTTGTCCATGCGGCCGACGTAGGCCTCGGTTTCCGTGACGCGGGCGCACAGCGTGACGCCGCCGTACTGCCGCACCAGGTATTTGCCCACCAGGGCGCGGGCGATTTCCACCGTGTCGCCGTCGAAAAATGTCTGAGGGAGCATGTTCCCGCTCCTTTCCCCTTTTTCTTTAGTATACCATTCCTGACCTCTTTTGAAAACCCGGAGTTGAACTTCTCATGAACGAAAACACGCTGAAAAAACTGGCCAAGCCTATGATTGTGCTGGCCACCCTCATCTGGGGGTCCACCTTTTTCATCCTGAAGGATACCTTGGACGATGTGGATCTGATGTTCCTGCTGGCCTTCCGCTTTACCCTGGCGGCGGGGATTCTGGCCCTGGTGTTCTGGAAGCGGTGGAAGGCGATGGACCTGTGCTATCTGTGGCAGGGCGGGGTGCTGGGAGTACTGCTGGCCGCCGCCTACACGGTGCAGAACTACGGCCTGATGGACACCACCCCGGGGAAGAACGCTTTCTTCACCGCCGTGTACTGCGTCATCGTGCCGTTCCTGTACTGGGCCGTCGATCAGCTCCGCCCCAGCCGCTGGAACGTCCTCGCCGCGCTGTTGTGCGTGGCGGGGATCGGCTTCGTGTCCTGGGACGGGGGATTGGCCATGACGGGGGGCGATTTGCTTACCCTGCTGTCCGGATTCATCTACGCCTGCCACATCGTGGCGGTGGCCAAGTTTTCCCGGGGCCGGGACATCTTTATTCTCACGGTGCTCCAATTTGCCGCCACCGCTTTGTGTTGCTGGGCGGGGACTCTTTTCGTCACCCATGGCATTCCGGCGGACGGTCTGCCCCAGCGGGCCTGGTGGGTGCTGCTCTACCTGGCCATTGCCGCCACCTCCATCGCCCTGCTGTTCCAGAACGTGGGGCAGAAGTACACAGACCCCTCCTCCGCCGCCCTGCTGCTCAGCCTGGAGGCCCCCTTCGGCGTGGCCTTCTCGGTGCTCTTTGGCGCAGAGCAGCCCGCCCCGCTGATGTACCTGGGCTTCTGCCTCATCTTCCTGGCGGTGGTGTGCTCCGAGACCCAGTTCAAGTTCCTGCGCCGGGGGTAAGGGCTTTCCTTTTTTCTTTGAAAAGATTGCAACGATACTTGCTTTTGCGCGGCAAAAGCTTAGTGGAGTGCGTCCCTGAAAGGGAAAAAAGGAGGCGAAAAAAGAAACTTTTAGACTACTTCTATTTCAAGAGAAGATTTGTCAAGGGTATTTTTACCAAAAACTGGAATTTATAGCTGCTCGATTTTTCTGCATATATATAGCAAGTGTGTCTGAGTTCCCAGCAACTCTCTCTTTTCACAGGTTTTCAAATGGTATTCGGAAAACAGCCGGAAATCTTCATCGGACAAATGCATGACATGTGCTTTTTCAGCCAACTCTAAAACACTGTCCGTTCCCGCAAGCGCGATTTTCTGAACAGGCTTTCCCGAAAACAGTTCCTCAAACTCTTCTATATCGAAGCCAGTAAACCCCTGCTCTGTGAAATGCCTCACTTGGAAGTCCGCGTCGAAATTTTCTTCTATACCCTCCCGGAAGTTTCCCAAAAGGTAGTTGTTATACATGATTGAATAAATGGAAAGAAAAGCCGCCATAATGACGCCGCCCGGCTTTGATACCCGAATCGCCTCGTCCAGCGCTCTATGCTGTTCCGCTTTCTCAAATAGATGATACATCGGCCCCAGAACAAGCACCGCGTCAAAGCTGTTATCCGCAAAGAGGCTCAAGTCCTCAGCGTCACCCTGATAAGAAGTGATGTTCTCCAAGCCAGCAGCGTTTCGCCTTAAAATTTCCAGGTTATTTCCCACAAGCTCCACGGCCGTCACATCATATCCTTCCATGGCCAGCGCAATGGAATATCGACCTGTGCCCGCGCCCACTTCCAGGATTTTTGACGTAAACGGCACAAACTTATGGATATAGTTCATCGTGGTCAAGTATTCCAGTTGACCATGGCGGCTGCGTGTAAGGCGGCTATCTTCATTTTTTTCTTTTCCGCTGTACAGGATGTTCATTATTTCTGTCCGTTCCATATTGTCCTCCGTATAAAATTCCGCTTTGCTCAACTTGACTGAAATTGATTATAGCACATCGGTAGCCGCCAATCAATTGTTTTTATACGGTGTGGTAGTAGTGGCAAGCAATGCACCGGTATATACCCGGTGCTGCTTGTTGGTGGCCGAAGGCCCCCAAGCCCCCAGTGCATCGACGCAGCTACGTCCGATGCACAAGCCGCCGTTGGCGTCTGCTGGTATATACTGGCAGGGAAGGGCACCTTCGGTGGAGCCGCCCCCGGAGGGCGCACGGCTGCCGTCAGGCAGTACCACCATCGCGCCCTGGCAGGTGGTGGGTAAGTGCGCTCTTAGCAGAGGGCCTATAAAGAGAACGGAGCGCCCAGGTCATCCCCGGACGCTCCCGCTTCGGTTCTCTCCTGCTGGTCAATCACCGCCCCTCCAGCCTGTGCCATTCTGCCACAAATGAACCGCAGTCAATGTAATGTAGTGGCCTGGTGAAACCACCCTTTATACATTACATCTCAGCACAGCTTTTCAATAGAAATAGTCTAAAAGTTCTTTCTGGTTCTTGCTGTCACGCTTCGCCTGTTCGCAACGCGCGGCTTCCCTCCGTCTCAGGCAAAACCCAGTCCCGCTTTGCGGGTCTTGGGCTTTTGCCTTCGCTTCGGTCCATCCGCGCTGCTCACGACGGCTCCGCGCTTCT
Source organism: uncultured Oscillospiraceae bacterium (assembly GCA_910579155.1). The sequence goes on from CAJTTS010000082.1 coordinate 9,130, forward strand.
CTTCTCCAGCCAGGCCAGCACGTCGGCGTAGACCTCGCCCTTATTGATCTCATTGAGCATCTCGTGGCGTCCGCCTGGATAGAGCTTCATGGTTAAGTCGGCGGTGCCGTGGTCCTTGAAAAAGCCATACACCTTTTTGACCCCCTCGCCGTTGGAACCCACCGGGTCCCGGTCGCCGGAGAACAGGTAGATGGGGGTGCGGGGGTCCATCTGGGACAGGGCCTCCTCGCTGGAGATGTACTGCAAGCCCCCCATCATGTCGCGGAACATTCCGGCGGTGGGTTGGAACGTACAGAAGGGGTCCTTCAAATAGGCGTCCACCACCGCCTCGTCCCGGCAAATCCAGTCCGCGCTGGTGCGGTTGGGCTTGAACTGCTCGTTGTACGCCCCCAGAGACAGCTTGTAAACCAGGGCGCTGACGGCCTCCGGGCCCCGGAGCGCGCAGACAGTGGAGGCCACCGCCTTGCCCGAGGCCACCAGGACGGGTTTTTCCTGGCCGGTGCCGGACAGGATGCAGCCATCCACCGTGCCGGGGTAGGCGCACAGGTAGGTCCGGGCCAGGAAGGAGCCCATGGAGTGGCCCAGCAGGAAATAGGGGACGCCGGGGTATTTCTCCCCCATCAGCACCCGCAGCTTCCGCACGTCGGAGGTGACCAGGGTCCAGCCGTTTTTCTTGCCGAAATAGCCGTATTTGCCGTCGTCCACCGTTTTGCCGTGGCCCAGGTGGTCCTCCCCGCACACCACAAAGCCGTGGTCCGCCAGGTAGCGGGCGAAGTGGTCGTACCGCCCGGCGTACTCCGCCACGCCGTGGACGATCTGCACCACGGCCTTCGGTTTGCCCTCGGGCGTCCACAGGCTGACGTTGCAGTTGTGAACGCCGTCTTTGGAGGGAAAGGTAAATTCCGTAAAATTCGTCATAATTTGTTCACCCCAACTGTGTTGTTTTGTGGTATCATTAGTTTAATATGCTCTGGCCTATTTGTCAATTGACGAAACGCCCCTGGGCGCAAAAAGGAGAACCGCTATGAAAAAATACCTGTCCCGTGTCATCGCCGCCTTTCTGGCGCTGACGTTGCTGGCCGCCCCCGCCTCCGCCCTTACGGTGGATCAGGCGCTGGAGCTGCTGGAGGAAAACTACTACTTCGACATCCCGGAGCAGGCCTATGAGGCCGCTACGCTGGAGGAACTGTTGCAGTTCCTGGGCGACCCCTACACCGAATACATGAGCGCGGAGCAGTACGCCGCCTTTGTGGATCTGGTGGAGTCCACCGTGGACATGGTGGGCGTGGGCGTGGTCATCAACTTCACCGACCAGGGGATACTGATCCGGGAGGTGCTGTCCGGCGGCAGCGCCCTGGAGGCGGGGCTTCAGCCCGGCGACCTGATCGTGGCCATTGACGGGACCTCCTGCGTCCCCGCCGGGGAGGAGCAGCGCGACCTCATGCTGGGCGAGGAGGGGACGAAAGTCACCGTCACCGTGCTGCGGGACGGCGAAACCCATGACTATACCCTCACCCGCCGCCCGGTGCACATCCCAAACACCGAGATCACCCTGTTGGAGGGCGGCGTGGGCTATGTGGACTGCAACAGCTTCGGCACCGACACCGGCGAACTCTTTACCCAGGGCCTGAAAGAGTATGACGACCAGGTGGATTACTGGCTGGTGGACCTGCGGGACAACGTGGGCGGCTACGCGGACGCCGCCGCCGACATGCTGGCCGCGCTGAGCGGGCCGGGCCGGTACATCTATTTCGAGTATAAGGACGGACAGGTGGGCTACTATGGCCGCACCACCCAGACCGTCAGCGATAAGCCGGTGCTCCTGCTGGTGAACGATAGCAGCGCCAGCGCCTCCGAGGCCCTGGCCGCCGGCGTCCGGGACCTGGAGCGCGGCATCGTCATCGGCAGCCGCACCTTTGGCAAGGGCGTGGGGCAGAATGTCTTTGACGAGAGCTCCGATCCCACGTACTTTGACGGCGACTGTCTGAAGATCACCACCGGCCGTTTCTACTCCGCCAAGGGGAACACCACCGACAAGATCGGCGTCATCCCCACCCTGCTGGTGGACGACGGCTATACCGAGGCGGTGGCCCTGGCCCTCACCGGCGGCGACCGGGATAACGCGAAGCTGTGCCTGATCCCCGACTCCGTACCCTTTTATGTGGACCCGGACACGCCGGACGACGTGCTGCGGGTACTGCTGGAGGCCATTCCGCCCCAGATGCCGGTGTTCTACAGCGCCGCGCCCGGCGCGGTCTTTAACCAGTACACCCCTGCTGAGATCGCCGAAAAGCTGGGCCTGGAGTTGGAAAGCCGCTGGTTCTCCGACGTGGAGGACAGCCCCTACGCCTTTGCCATCAACGCCATGGGGGCCTACCGGCTGCTCAACGGCACCTCCTCCGGCGTGTTCGGCCCTGAGGGGCAGCTCACCCGCGCCCAGCTCTGCGTCATGTTGGCCCGGGTGCTCAACGTGACCTCCGCCGGCTTCGACCGGTTCAGCGACGTGGACGGCCGCGCCTGGTACGCCGGGGGTGTGAACGCCATGGCGGAGCTGGGCCTGGTCAACGGCGTGGGCGGCGGGAAATTTGACCCGGACAGCCCCGTTACCCAGGAGCAGTTCCTGGCCATCATGGGCCGGACGGCCCGGTATATCAACTTCGCCTTGGACGCCTATGGCCTGCAGGTGGAGGAGCACGCGAACAGTCTGCCTATGGATATGCGGCAGGGCCTGGCCTCCTTCTCCGACTGGGCGAAAAGCGACGTGTCCGTGCTGGCCTGGGGGCTGCAGGACACCATGGACGCCAGGGGGGACATGCTGTACACCGCCCTGAAAAACATCGACCCCTCCGCCCCCATCCTCCGGGAGGAGGCCGCCGCGGGGATGTACGCGGTGCTGAAGGGGCTGGACATCCTTCCCTAAACGCGTTTGACAGCCAAGACCCGCCCGGTCTTGGCTGTCTCACTCTGTGATAGAAAGGAGGCGTGCCCATGGGCACCCTGCTCCATATCTGCTGTGCGCCCTGCTCCGTGGCCTGCGTCAAAATGCTGCGGAAGGAGGGGACGGAGCCCACCGGCTTCTGGTACAACCCCAACATCCACCCCTTCCAGGAGTACAAGGCCCGGCGGGACACCCTGCGGCAATACGCCCGGGATATCGGCTTGGAGCTGCGGGAGGAGGACTTCTACGGCCTGCGTCTCTTTACCGCCGCCGTGGCCCAGGACAGCGACCACCGCTGTGGGTACTGCTACGCCTGCCGGATGGAGCGCACGGCGCAGTATGCCGCCGAAAATGGCTTTGACCGCTTTTCCACCACCCTGCTGGTGTCCCCCTACCAGGACCGGGAGCTGATCTGCGCCACCGGGGCGAGGATGGGGGAGCGGTACGGCGTGGAGTTCGTCCCCTATGATTTCCGCCCCCGCTTCCGGGAGGGACAGGAGGAGGCCCGGGCTCTGGGGCTTTACATGCAGAAATACTGTGGTTGCGTGTACAGTGAGGAGGACCGTTTCTCCAACCGTCGGAAGAAGGAGCTTCACAAGCTCCACAAGGCCCAGGGAAGGGGGGAGCGCCAGTGCTGAGAGAGGGCGGGGTCTATCCCGCGGCTGTCGAGGGCTATGCCAGCGGCGGCGAGGGGGTGGCCCGGATCGAGGGCATGGCGGTATTCGTCAAGGGTGCGCTCCGGGGGGAGCGGGTGGAGGTGTTCATCGAGCACATCGGCCACAGCGCCGCCTGGGGACGGGTGGAGAAGCTGCTGGAGCCCTCCCGGGCCCGGGTGGAGCCGGACTGTCCCTATTACGGGCGCTGCGGCGGGTGCCAGTTCCGCCACATGACCTATGCCGAGGAACTGGAGGCCAAGCGGCAGCGGGTGGAGGACGCCCTGCGGCGCATCGGCGGAGCGGACCTGGCGGTCCCGGTGATCCACGGGGCGGAGGAGACCCGGCGCTACCGGAACAAGGTGCAGTTCCCTGTGGGGAAGGGGGGCATCGGCTACTACCAGGGCCGTACCCACAAGGTGGTGGATGTTGAGGACTGCCTGCTCCAGCCAGGGCTGGACACGGTGTGCCGCGCCGCCGTCAAGGGTTGGATGGGGCGGTTTCATATCCCCGCCTACGACGAGCGGGCGGGGAAGGGGCTGGTCCGGCACCTGTTTCTGCGCACCAACTCCGCGGGGGAGGCGCTGTGCTGCCTGGTGGCCAACGGGAAGTCGCTGCCCCATGAGGACGAGCTGGTGGGCGCCCTGTGCGCCGCCGCGCCCACGGTGGCAGGGGTGGTGCTGTCGGTGAACACCGGGAAAACCAACGTAATTTTGGGCAAGGAATACCGTACCCTGTGGGGCCGGGATTGGCTGGAGGAGGAGCTGTGCGGGCACAGCTTCCGGCTGTCGGCGCCCTCCTTCTTCCAGGTGAACCGGGCGCAGACGGAGGTACTGTACCGCCGGGCGGCGGAGTTTGCGGCCCTTACCGGCACCGAGACGGTGGTGGAGCTGTACTGCGGCATCGGCACCATCAGCCTGACCCTGGCGGAGCAGGCGAAGCAGGTCATCGGGGTGGAGGTGGCGCCCCAGGCGGTGGACGACGCGAAGGAGAACGCCCACCGGAACGGTTTGGCGGACAGGACCCGCTTTGAGTGCGGCGACGCCGCCGAGCTGGCGGCGAAGCTGGAGGCGGAGGGGATTCGCCCCCACGTGGTGGCAGTGGACCCGCCCCGGAAGGGGTTGGCCCCCGAGGTGGTGGACACCATTGCCCGCATGACGCCGGACCGGGTGGTGTATGTCTCCTGTGACCCGGCCACCCTGGCAAGGGACGTAAAGCGGTTCGGGGAGCGGGGTTACCGTCCGGTCAGGGCGGAGGCTGTGGACCTGTTCCCCCGTACCGCCCATGTGGAGACTATTGTGTTGCTACAAAGAGAAAACTCGTAGAAATCCTGCGTTTCCAACACTTTGCCCGCCATGTGGTGTTCGACGCCGAGGGCGACAAACTCCGCAATAAGCGCATTGAGGACTATATCACGGTTTCGGTCGTCATTGATATGGAGTGTGGGAACACAAAAACTGAATAGCGTATGGACAGGCCAACGCCGCAGATTTAGAAAAGTCTGCGGCGTTTTTTCATGTCCAGACACCGAAAGGAGCGGAAAGCCATGCCAGTATTCCGCGTGGAGAGGAACAAGGGCTACACGGTCATGTCCAACTACCACCTGCGGGACAAGTCCCTGTCCCTGAAAGCCAAGGGCCTGCTGTCGCAGATACTTAGCCTCCCGGAAGATTGGGATTACACCCTGTCCGGCCTGTGCTATATCAACCGGGAGAGCAAGGACGCTATTCGTTCCGCCGTCAACGAATTGGAGCGGGCCGGGTACATTGAGCGCCACCAGACCACGGACGAAAGCGGCAAGTTCAGCAGCAACG
>CAJTTS010000083.1 GCA_910579155.1 uncultured Oscillospiraceae bacterium
CTCCGGCACCCTGGTGGGCGAACTGTCCGATGGCATGAACCGAACGCTGGGGAGGGCTTTCCTATGATCCGAAAATTCAGACTGACCAATAGCGCGGGGGACGGCTGGGGTTTGAACAGCCGCTCTTCTTTCTTTCACAACATCGCCGGGTTGGGTTTCAAGGACGGCACCCAATATGAGCAGGTCGGCACCGACTTCATCCCCCTGGAGGAGCTGTTCTCCCAGGGGGAGATGTCGGGCCGCATCCTGTTCGGCGGTACCGCCGCCTACCAGACCTACCGGGACTTCTCCCGGTTCGTCCGGGCGGTGCCGCTCACCCTCATCTACCAGACGGACGAGACCTACCGAGTCCCTGTCCGGCTTACCGAGCTTTCCAAGGGGGAACTGATGGAGGGCGGCGGTGGGCTGGTCTGCGATGTGGCCTTCCTCGCCACCGGGCTGTTCTACAAGAGCGTCACCCGGCAGAGCGGCGTCCTCTCCATCGGCGGGAAAGTGTATCCCTACACCTACAGCTACTCCTACGCCGAGGTGTCCCAGAACACCTTGGTCATCGACAGCGACAGCTACGAGGACAGCCCCTGCAAGGTCACCATCTTTGGTCCCTGCCTCAACCCGGTCTGGAAGCACTATGTGGACAATGAACTGTTCGAGACAGGCCGCTACGAGGGGCTTATCATGGCGGACCACAAGTTGGTGGTGGACGCCACCGGCATTCCATACAGCATCACTGAGCGCGGCGCGGCGGACGATATCGTTGCCGACCGCTACCAGCTCTGTGATTTCACCACGGAGCGGTTCTTCCACCTCAAGCATGGGAGCAACCGCATTTCCGTTTCCCACGATGGGCTGAACACAGTGAAAATGATGGTGGAAGGGAAGATTTCGTATGAAACCGTATAGTGTGGAGATTTTCCGGCCTGACTTCACCATGGTCGGGAACACCAATGTCAACGAGGTCACCTACAAAGAGGACTACCTCACCTCGGACGAGAACACCATCACGGTGCTGGCCCTCCCCGGCATTGAAAAGCAGGACTTCATCCGCATCAGCCGGGGCAGCGAGGAGTACGCCGGGGTGGTCACCGAGATCGGCTACGGCACCGACCGCTCCAAGCGGCTCCAGACCATTTCCTACAAGCCCCTGGTGGAGCTGCTGAACACCGGCATCCTGTTCGATGTGAACGCCCAGGGCCAGGGGACGCTGGAGGAGTTCATCTGTGACCGCATCCGGGAGACCTTCATCGACAACCCGGACACCCTCCAGAATATCCACGGCCTGTCTGTAGCCCACACCAGCGCCACCACTGATTGGAGCCTGCACATCACCCCGGCGGAGAGCGGCGGTCACTACAACATCGTCAACCTCATGGATTCGGTCATCGTCCCCGCCATGCAGAAATACGGCATTCTGGTCAAGGCGGCGCTGGACATCCAGAACCGGGAGATACACGTGACGGTGGGCCGGGCCGGGGACGGCATCCTCACCATCGAGGCCGACCTTCCCAACATCATCAAGAAAAGCGTCACCATCAAGCAGGTCAGCGCGGATGTGAACAAGCTGGTGCTGTACGACAGTGCCGACTACGCCGCCACCCGCACCTACTACCTCCACCCCGACCTGGGCTACGACACCTACGACCGGGACCGCATCACCCCTGTGGTCTGCGAGATGCAGGCGGTGCAGAGCGAGGAGGGCAGCACCTTCGATGCCGCCGCCATCCGCGCCGCCCACGACAAGTTCTCCGGGCTGGCCTACTCCAACCTCATCGAGCTGACCATGGCGAATGACGATGGGCTGGTGAAGCCGGAGCGGATAGAGTTCGGGCAGGAGGTGGACATCATCTCGGACGGGGTGGCCTATCGGAGCATCCTCACCGGGCGGGAGCGCGGGAAAAACACCAAGCTGGTGTTCGGCACCGTCCGGCTGGACCTGACCAAAATACTAAGGAGGGGCGGCAATGGCCAATAACATCGTTTTGAAAACCTTTCGCGGCGGCAGCGTGACCCCGCTGGACGATGCCATCATCCAGCAGACGGTCATCGCCACCAACGGCATCTTCAAGGGCTGCAATGTCACCTACGCCAGAGGCAACGTCCTCCATGTGTCCCAGGGCTTCGGCATGATCAAGGGGCGGTTTTTCGAGGTGTACGACTGCGAGGTGGGGGTGATCCTCAACAGCGGCTCCGGCACCCTCCAGGGGCGGCTCTACATCCACATGGACCTGTCCAATGCGGACGAGCCGATCCAGCTCCTGACGGAAACGGCCTCGGTGCTGACCGACCTGACCGGGGACGAGGACGTGAACTTCAACAACACCGCCTACGACCTGGAGCTGGCCACCTTCGGTGTGACCCGGACGGGCATCACCAATCCGGACGCGACTTTCGAGAAGATCACCGGGGTCTCCGGCAGCGGCGGGGCCAGCTCCCTCCAGCGTTCCACCGAATACTTCAAGGGTGACTTCGTGACCTGCAAGAACGCTCCCGGCTGGGTGACGCTTTACTGCACCGCCCAAGGTGTGACCGCCGCCACCGAGCCGCTGGATTATCTGGGCATCGCTGAAGTAGGCGACCAGGTGCAGGACGGCTCCTGCGTGTTCACCGCCCGCGATGTGGTGGGTGAGTTGGACATTCTGAAGGACCTGCTCACCGACACCGAGACCAGCATCGCCGGTCTGGAGGGCGACATCGAGGATTTGCGGGAGGAGCTGAATCTGAAGGCCGAGGACATCCAGCCTGTGGGGTCCATCCGCTACAGCGCCGCGCCGGACATGGGCGATGACTGGCTCAAGTGTGACGGCAGCTTTGTGAGCGAGGACGATTACCCGGAACTGGTGGCCCTGCTGGGGACCAAACAGCCCACAGCGCAAGACCTCAAGACGGCCTACACCGCAGACAAGGCCGGAGCCATCACCAATACCTGTGTGTTCAACGGCTCTATCTGGGCCTATCTGGTGGACACCCATCTGCTGGTCTGCGTTCCGGCCACCAGCGCGGCAAAGACCATCCCCGTGACTGGCGCCGAGGCCCTGTCTGGAGCAAGCCCGGTGTATCTCTCTATCTGCGGTGGTTCTCTTTACCTGACACAGATCGGTGGAACGCAGGCGAAGATTCTCCTGTTTGAGTTGGTGTCGTTCACCGGCTCGGAAACCTCTATCAAAATGACGGCGGTAACCACCTATATCAGTGGTCGGGTGACTCAAACGGCGAACCAGTACACCATCCCTTATGTGGTAGATGTGGGCGGCACCAAGATGATGGCCCTCTATATGAGTGACAGCTATTTCTACTATATCACATGGACGGCTGGGCAGTATTCTTCCTCGGCGCAGCAGATTCAAGGCTACTGCATGGCTTATAGCGGCAGCATGAGTAAGCATTACACGCCGAAGTTGGCTGCAAAGTTCGGCTTTTCCGTGAAGAATCAGAACGAGGCGCTCTATGCTTCGCGTTTCCTTGGTATCTATCTCTACTCGAACAACTACGGATACAAGTTTTGGTTCAGCATCGCTTCTGTGTCTCAGTCCCTCTATGGAACGCCGGAGAGTGATCCGTATTCTTCCTATAACAGTTACACCAACATGGAAACGGCTATCGAACAGGATGAGCGCGGCAGGTATCTGAAAAGATTTGTTGCTGAGGATTATACCCCCCAGATGATCACGCTCCCTACTGGTGCGAACAATGAGTATCTCTACAACGTAGACCTCGTTGACCGAAAGGTCACACTGATGCATGGGCGGTACAACGGCAGCACTTTGCCGGAGTGGAGGGACATCAATATCAAACTCCCGTCCAGAGCGGTGCTGTTCACCGATTCCATCTGCTATGTGGCGGAGCAGTCCATGTGGTTCATCTTTGTGGGGACCGGGCTGCTGTTCGGCTCCAAGCTGGCCACCAGCGGCTGGGGCTACATCGACACGATGGGTCTCCTGGGGCTGATTGCGAAGAACGGCTGCATCACCTATCTCCCCGGCGAGAACGCACTGTATCTCAGCGGCCTCAACTCCGCTGGCATCCCGGTGGTGTGTAAGCTGCTGTTCGATGGGTTGATGGATTTCTCCGGCGAGGGCGCATGGCTCCCGGTCATGAGCAAAGACGGCATCCCAGCCTATATCAAAGCCAGATCGACCTAAAACAAATATGGATGAAGGGCTGTCCGCCGCTTGGCGGATGGCCTTTTATTATACCAATTTTCAGAAATGGAGGTTTTTGCAATGAAGGAATTTTGGAACACGGTCCAGTGTGTGTTCGCCGCCGTGGGCGGCTGGCTGGGCTACTTCCTGGGCGGCTGTGACGGCCTGCTCATCGCCCTGGTGGTGTTCGCCGTGGTGGACTACATCACCGGGGTCATGTGCGCCATCAACGACCAGAAGCTGTCCAGCGAGGTGGGCTTTCGCGGCATCTGCCGGAAGGTCCTGATTTTCATTTTGGTGGGCATCGCCAACATCCTGGACGTGGAGGTCATCGGCACCGGCTCGGTGCTGCGGACGGCTATCATCTTCTTCTACCTGTCCAACGAGGGTGTGTCCCTGCTGGAGAACGCCGCACACCTGGGTCTGCCTGTCCCCACCAAGCTGAAGGATGTTCTGGCCCAGCTCCACGACCGGGCGGAGGCGGAGGAAGGCGGTGAGGACGAATGAGGCTCGTTGAATCCATCCTCACCAAGAACCCCTGCTACACCGCTGGCCGGAAGATCACGGTCAAGGGGCTGATGCTCCACTCTGTGGGCTGTCCCCAGCCCAGCGCATCGGTGTTCGTGAAGAACTGGAACAGCGCCAGCTACGACCGGGCCTGCGTCCACGGCTTCATTGACGGCAATGATGGCACCGTCTACCAGTGCCTCCCCTGGAACCACCGGGGCTGGCATTGCGGGGCCAGCGGCAACAACACCCACATCGGGGTGGAGATGTGCGAACCGGCCTGCATCAAATACACGGGAGGGGCCACCTTCACCTGCTCCGACAAGGCCACCGCCCAGGCTGTTGCCAAGCGCACCTATGAGGCGGCGGTGGAGCTGTTCGCCATGCTCTGCCAGAAGTTCTCACTCGACCCGCTGGGGGACGGGGTGATTGTCAGCCACAAGGAGGGCTGCAAGCGGGGCACCGCCTCCAACCACGGCGACCCGGAGCATCTGTGGACGCAGCTCGGCCTGCCCTACACGATGAACACCTTCCGGGCGGCGGTCAAGGCCACGATGGGCGGCGGGGCCGCTGCTCCCAGCGGTGTGTCCGGCACCAAGATCATGGGCGCGGCGGTGGCCACGGCGGAGCAGATGGCGGCTTACATCAAGGCCAAAAATCCCAATGTGGCCCAGAGCGTCCTGGACATGGTGCCACTCTATCTCTCCGAGGGTACGGCGGAGGGTGTTCGGGGCGACATCGCCTTTGCGCAGTCCTGTCTGGAGACCGGGAATTTCAGCTTCGCTGGCTCCGCTGTCACACTGGAGCAGAACAACTTCTGCGGCATGGGTGTCACCGCCAATGGGCTGAAAGGAAACTCCTTCTCCACGGCACAGCTCGGCATCCGGGCGCAGGTGCAGCACCTCAAAGCCTACGCCTCCACCGAGCCGCTGAAGGGCGAGTGCATCGACCCCCGGTTCAAGTATGTGGCAAGAGGCTGCGCCGAGGTGGTGGAGTGGCTGGGCCAGAAAGAGAATCCCCAGGGCAAGGGCTGGGCCACCGGCGCAGTCTATGGGGAGAAGATCATCGACATTCTCAAAGCCATCCTCGCCACCGCTGGTGGGGCTGCTCCGTCTCCTGCTCCCGCCGCCGTCCCTTTCATGGTGAAGGTATCCATTCCCGACCTGCGCATCCGCAGCGGCCCCGGCACCAATACCGCCGCCACCGGGAAGTTTACGGGGGTTGGTGTGTTCACCATCACCGAGGTCAAGGACGGCCCCGGCTCCACCGCAGGATGGGGGCGGCTGAAATCCGACGCAGGCTGGATTTCCTTGGACTACGCACAGAAAATTTAACCAGCGGTCAATATTTTGACCTACAGTTCAAGCCCACCGGGGATTTTCTCTGGTGGGCCTTATTTTTTCGCTCAAAATTAGGAGCCTTGGCATTTCCCAATACATAGCTGTCAGAAGGGATGACTTGATAACGATTGACAGGCGTCCCGCAGATGGAGGTGTACAGGAAATGACGGATAGCCAAAAGAGGGAAGTAGCGAATCTCCGCGCCAAGGGCAATGGCTATGGCAAAATTGCTCTTGCACTCGGCATATCGCAGAATACAGTCAAATCATACTGCCGCAGGAATAACATCAGTGCTGGTCCTGCCACCGCTGCGGAGGCAGTTGACCCATTGGAAACGGGAACAAGTTTTTGCGAGTGTTGCGGCAAGGAGATACACCAGGTTTTCGGGCATAAAACGAAACGGTTCTGCTCTGATGCCTGCAGGAACAAATGGTGGAATTCCCACCTCGATCTTGTGAAACGGAAAGCTGTGTACAAGCACAAATGCCCTGGTTGCGGCAGGGAGTTTGAGGTCTATGGCAACAGCCGCAGGAAGTATTGTAGCCATGAATGCTACATTGCCGACCGGTTTGGAGGTGTCCACCATGGATAAGGACGATTTTAGGAATGAGAAGCTCTATCAGGCCACCATGGGCATGGCAAGGAAAATGTTCTCCGAGGGGCTGATTTCAGAGGAAGAGTATCGTCAGATTGATACAATTTTTCTTGCGAAATACCAGCCTGTTTTCGGCACATTATTTTCCGGCTTGTCGTTGACTTTATAGCCTTTAAGAGTGATGTATAGTAGCGGAAGGAAGTGATTTTATGGCGAAAATTAGCCGTGTGGAGCCAACCGCTCCTATTCTAAAAAAGCGAAAACGGGTCGCCGCCTATGCCCGCGTCTCGATGGAGAGCGAGAGGATGAACCATTCCCTGTCCGCACAGGTAAGCTACTACAGTTCGCTCATCCAAAAGAACCCAGAATGGGAATACGCCGGAGTTTATGCAGATGATTTTGTGAGCGGCACAGGAACGGCAAAGCGTGACGAGTTCAAGCGTATGCTGGATGACTGCGAAGCTGGGAAAATCAACATTATTTTGACAAAGAGCATTTCCAGGTTTGCCAGGAATACAGTGGACTTACTGGAAACCGTCCGGCATTTAAAGGACATTGCTGTGGAGGTGCAGTTCGAGCGTGAGCATATCAGCACCTTCAGCGGGGACGGTGAGCTGATGCTGACGATCCTTGCGTCCTTTGCCCAGGAGGAGAGCCGCTCCATCAGCGACAATGTGAAATGGGGCATCCGCAAACGGATGGCGGAGGGCATTCCAAACGGGCGCTCCCGTGTGTATGGTTACCGCTGGGAGGGCGATGGCCTTGTCATTGTGCCGGAAGAGGCCGCAGTGGTCCGCAGGATTTTTCAGAACTTCCTTGATGGAAAATCCCGACTGGAAACGGAACGAGAATTTGCCGCCGAGGGTGTCACCACGAGGGATGGCTGCCGATGGGTGGATTCCAACATCAAGGTTGTTCTTACCAACATCACCTATACGGGCAATATGCTCCTGCAAAAAGAGTACATTGCGGACCCCATCAGCAAACAGCGGCGGAAAAACTCTGGTGAACTTCCGCAATACTATGTGGAGGACACACATCCAGCCATCATTGACAAAGCCATTTTTGATTATGTGCAGGAGGAAATGGCCCGGCGCAGGGAGCTTGGCTGTTTTGCGAACAAGTCGCTGAACTTGTCCTGCTTTTCCACAAAAATCAAATGCGGGAATTGTGGACGGAGTTTTTTGCGATCCGCCCGGAAACGGGGAAGTTATGTCATTTGGACTTGTGGCTCTAAAAAAGGCAGGGGGAAAAGCTGCGGAGCGCGGGACATCCCAGAAAAACTGCTGCAAAGTGTATGTGCCGAAGTCCTCTGTACAGGAGAATTTGACGGCCTTTCCTTTGCGGAGCGCATTGAGAGTGTAATCATCATCGGAAAAGATACGATGGAGTTCCATTTCTATGGCGGCGAGGTAAAATCCGTCAAATGGAAATCCCATGCCAAGGAAACAATGTGGACGCCAGAGCGCAAGGCTCTGTGGAGCGAATACAATTGTCGCGGCGGCAGAAACGGCACGGGCCTGGGGTTCAACGAGTTTACACAGCGGAAGGAGCGTGATGGTGAATGACAAGGAAAGTAACGGCGATACCCGCCACTATAAACAAATACACTGCCGCTCCCATCAACAGCACAAGAAAGCGCCGCGTTGCCGGTTATGCCCGTGTTTCCACGGATCATGAAGACCAGACCACAAGCTACGAGGCGCAGGTTGATTATTACACGAATTACATCAAGAGCCGGGATGACTGGGAGTTTGTTGCCATATATACGGATGAAGGCATCTCGGCAACAAATACAAAGAAACGCGAGGGTTTCAAGACCATGATAGAGGATGCCCTCGCCGGAAAAATCGACCTTATTGTCACAAAGAGCGTGAGCCGCTTCGCACGGAATACCGTGGACAGCCTTACTACGGTGCGAAAACTGAAAGATGAGGGCATCGAGATTTATTTTGAGAAAGAAAACATTTGGACGTTGGATTCCAAAGGCGAACTGCTCATTACCATCATGTCCTCGCTGGCGCAGGAAGAAAGCCGCTCCATTTCGGAGAATGTCACTTGGGGGCAGCGCAAGCGTTTCGCTGATGGCAAGGTCAGCTTTGCCTACAGCCGGGTCCTCGGATTGGACAAAGGACCTGACGGTACGATTGTGGTAAATACCGAGCAGGCGAAAACCGTGCGGCTCATCTTTTCCCTTTTTCTCGAAGGGATGAGTCCTCATTCCATCGCAGCGGAACTTACCAAACGGGGGATCAAGACTCCAGGCGGCAAGGATGTGTGGAATCAGCAGACGGTGCGCCGGATGCTTTCCAACGAGAAATACAAAGGTGATGCCCTTTTGCAGAAGGAGTTCACAGTGGACTTCCTCAACAAAAAGATGAAAAAGAACGAGGGTGAAGTTCCCCAGTATTATGTGGAGGGGAATCACGAAGCCATCATCCCGCCTGCGGTGTTCGATTTGGTGCAGGCGGAACTGGAGAAGCGCAGGAACGGCAGTTCCCGATATAGCGGCGTGAGCATTTTCTCGAACAAGATAAAATGCGCCGACTGCGGCGGATGGTTCGGCTCTAAGGTCTGGCATTCGACCGATAGATACCGCAGGGTGATATACCGCTGCAACCGGAAGTACAAGGAGAACCGCTGCGAAACTTCCCATGTTACAGAGGATGAGGTCAAGGCGGCGTTCGTTTCGGCATATAACCAGCTTGTGTCTGAGAAGGCAGAGATTATCGCAAATGCGCAGATCATCCGCCAGACCCTCTGCCGGACGGATGCTTTAGAGGAAGAAAAGCACACACTGGAGGATGAGATGTCCGTAGTAGTCGAGATGGCGCAGAGCATCATTGCTGAAAATGCCCGTATCGCGCAGAACCAGGACGAGTACCAGAAGCGTTACGATGCTTTGATGGAACGCTACGATGCCGCCAGAGCGCGGCACGGTGAAGTGGTCGATGCCATTACAGCAAAGGTTGCCCAGAGTGAACGGCTGTCGAACTTCATTGAGGTCATGCAAGTGCAGAAGGGGATTCTGGCCGAGTTTGATGAGCGGCTCTGGGGCAGCATGGTGGATTTCGTTACGGTTGGCAGGAAGAAAGAAATCACGATAACCTTCCGCAATGGAACGGAAATCACGGCATAGGGAAAGGCACCCCGCTTCGGCGGGATGTCCTTCTTTCAGAAAAGCTATAGGTCAATACCGTTATGGGCAAATTTTGAAGAAAACATTTTATGACGATTGCGCCTCAATCGTTATGAGGGTGGTGCATTTGCACCTGGCATAGGTTCATCGTTAAGAGAGTACATTTTGGATTTCGTTACATTGTATCATTTATAGGACGGCAACAGAGCCCTCCATGGGCATCGGCAACTTTTTTGGCCTTCTGCCGGAGTCTCTGGCCGGGGCCAAGCTGTACGGCGTGGAGCTGGACAGCCTCACCGGGCGCATGGCCCGCCAGCTCTACCAGAACGCCGACATCACCGTGGACGGCTTTGAAACCACCAGCCAACGGGATTTCTATGATCTAGCGGTAGGTAACGTACCCTTCGGGCAGTACCATGTCAACGACCCCGCCTATAACAGGCTGGGCTTCAACATCCACAACTACTTTTTCGCCAAGGCGCTGGACCAGGTGCGCCCTGGCGGCATTGTGGCCTTTGTCACCAGCCGCTACACCATGGACGCCAAGGATTCCACCGTGCGCAAATATCTGGCGGAGCGGGCCGACCTGCTGGGGGCCATTCGTCTGCCCAACAACGCTTTTAAGGACAATGCCGGAACCAAAGTAGTGTCCGACATCATCTTTTTGCAAAAGCGGGACCGCCCCGCCGTTGAATTGCCAAGCTGGGTAGGGGTAGGTAAAAATGAACATGGCTTCAAGATCAACAATTATTTTCTGGAACACCCAAGCATGGTTCTGGGTCAGTCCACATCTGAGAACACCCAGTACGCCTTACAGGACTATACTGTGATCCCCATTGAGGTCGCAAACCTTTCCGAGCAGCTTACCGGGGCCATTCAGAACCTCTCCCCACCTGATAAAGAACTGCTGGAACTGGATGCGGCGGATGAGCAGACCGGCGAAGTGCTGGAATCCATACCCGCCGACCCCTCTGTGCGCAATTTCAGCTACACACTGCATGAGGGCAGACTCTATTTCCGCGAGAATTCCCGCATGACGCGGGTGGAAATGGGCAAGGTGCCTGTCGAACGCGTCAAGGGCATGATCGCCATTCGGGACAGTTCCCGGAGGCTCATCGACCTCCAACTGCAAAACACCAGGGACGATGAAGTGAAGGCGGAACAGGCAAAGCTCAACCGGCTCTATGACCAAATTCACAAAAAAATACGGGCTGTTGAACAGTTTGGGCAATAAGATGGCCTTTGAGCAGGATTCCGCCTACCCCTTGCTGTGTTCGCTGGAGGTGCTGGACGATGAGGGCAATCTGGAGCGCAAGGCGGATATGTTCACCAAGCGCACCATACAGAACCGCCGCGCCGTCACCAGCGTGGACACGGCGGTGGAGGCCCTGGCGGTGTCCATCGGGGAGAAGGCCCGGGTGGACCTGGAGTACATGGCCGGTCTGATGGGCGGGCCGGAGAAAATTCCACAGATCGTGGTCGATTTGGAGGGCGTCATTTTCAAAGACCCTGCCACCGGCCCCTTTGATTTGAAGGAGGACAGGGAGAGCGCCCTGCGGGGCTGGCAGGCGGCGGACGAATACCTGTCCGGCGACGTGCGGCGGAAGCTGGCCCAGGCCCGCCTCATGGCGGAGGAACACCCGGAGTTCGAGGTCAATGTGGAGAAGCTGGAGCAGATACAGCCCAAGGACCTCACCGCGTCGGAGATCAGCGTCCGCATTGGCGCGTCCTGGATCGACCGGTCATACTATCAGCAGTTCATGTATGAGCTGTGTCAGACCCCGGAAAAGCTGCGGGGTGACAAGATCAAGCTGATGTACTCCGATTCCTCCGGCGAGTGGCGGGTGCTGAACAAGAGCGCCGACAGCAAGGATAACGTCCGTGTCCACACCACCTACGGCACCAAACGGATTAACGCCTATGAGATCTTTGAGGCGGCACTGAACCAGCGTGATGTGCGTATTTTTGATAAAAAGTGGGTGGATGGGAAAGAAACCCGCGTTCTCAACGAGAAGCAGACCATGATTGCCCAGCAAAAGCAGGAGGCCATCGGTGAGGCGTTCAAGGATTGGATTTTCAAGGACCCGGAGCGCCGGGAGGCCCTGTGCAAAAAATACAACCAGATGTTCAACAACATCCGGCCCCGCGAATATGACGGTTCCCACATCAATTTTGTAGGCATGAACCCGGAGATCAGCCTGCGGCCCCATCAGCGCAACGCCGTGGCCCATATCCTCTACGGCAAAAACACGCTGCTGGCCCACTGTGTGGGCGCGGGCAAGACCTATGAGATGGTGGCCGCCGCCATGGAGAGCAAGCGGCTGGGCCTATGCCAGAAATCCCTTTTCGTCGTCCCCAACCATTTGACGGAGCAGTGGGGAGGCGATTTTTTGCGCCTTTATCCCGGCGCAAAGGTGCTGGTTGCCACCAAAAAGGACTTTGAGCCCAAGCGCCGCCGCAAGTTCTGTGCCCGGATCGCCACCGGGGACTATGACGCGGTTATCATCGGGCACAGCCAGTTTGAGAAGATCCCCCTGTCCCCGGAACGCCAGAAGGCCGTTATTCAAAACCAGATTGACGAGATCATGGAGGCCGTCCGGGAGGCCAAGGAGGATGACGGGGACCGTTTCACCGTCAAGCAGTTGGAAAAGACCAAGAAAAATCTGGAGGCCAAACTGAAACGGCTGACCGAGAGTAAGAAAAAAGACAATGTGGTAACGTTTGAGGAGCTGGGTGTGGACCGGCTGTTTGTGGACGAAGCACATTCGTTCAAAAATTTGTTCCTCCACACAAAAATGAGCCGTGTGGCGGGCATCGCCCAGACGGACGCCCAGAAATCCAGCGATATGTTTGGCAAATGCCGATACATGGATGAGATCACCGGGGGCCGGGGCATCACCTTTGCCACGGGGACGCCCATCTCGAACAGTATGGTCGAGCTCTACGTGCGCCCATAAGGGCATATATCAAATGCCGCCTTGAGCAAGCGGCGGGAAGAAAGGTATCAAAGAAAGGCAGGTGAAAAAATACCCCGTCATCCCACACCTTATCCGGAAGGGGAAACCCAATGGGGAGTGCAGCATGGTGTCGCTGTAATTGCAGCGGATATAGCGCAGACAATAAGTTTCTAAAACTGCTCTATATAGGGATGAAAATTCGCGTATGAGGATGAAAGCTAAACTGCTTGATTGACAGCCAGAGCTGGGAAATATCCGACGTCTACGTGTGAAAGAAGCTGAAACACACGTCATCTTGGCACTTGTCATGTGTATAGGGGCAAGTGCGTGATATTCAGGGTGCAGCACCTCCAGATAGAGGAAAATGGCGAACGTCACATGGGAAAACCCCTTTACCGACAACGCGAAATGCTCATTTGATATATGCTACTGGGGATTGCCTAAACCCGCAGCCAGCGGGCAGGGCAACACAGCTTCCATAGTAGTCTGAGAACCCTGAATCAACAGGGATAGCCGTAAAAACGGAAGCGGGAAAGCCGCTCACATGGCGAAGGGAAGCAGTCTGTTTCTTCAATACAAAAATGAAAGGATGGTGCGTGAGGCACTATGCGAAATCCAACTGATGTATTGAATAGTTTAAGCGATAAATCGAAAAATCTCATGTACAAGTTTGAACGGCTATACCGCAACTTGTACAACCCGGAGTTTTATCTGCTGGCTTACAAAAATATCTACGCAAATGATGGCAGCATGACGCCGGGGGTGGATGGCGTAACCACCGATGGTATGAGCTTGGAACGCATTGACAAAATTATTGCGTCACTGAAAGACCACTCGTACCGCCCAAACCCAGCCCGCCGCACCTATACCGCCAAGAAGAATAACCCGGCGAAAAAGCGGCCGCTTGGCATTCCATCCGGGGATGACAAGCTCGTGCAGG
>CAJTTS010000084.1 GCA_910579155.1 uncultured Oscillospiraceae bacterium
CTTGTCAAAGGTTTTGAATACCAGTGGGTTATCGTTGCTGTCACCGACCACGGCGATGAGGAGGACGAAAATTAATGAACTGGCCCTGGAGAGAGCTGGGCCTTCCCGGTCCGGCTGATCTGTCTGAGGTGCGCCGCGCCTATGCGGAGCGGTTGAAGACCACCCACCCAGAGGAGGACCCGGAGCCTGCACGAGGCCTATCAGCAGGCCCGCCGCCTGGCCCGAAAGGGCACAGGCGGGCAGCAGCCTCCGCCGCAGAGGCACCGGGAGGAGTCCGGCTGGGATAAGGACGAGCTCGTCACGCCGGAGGGGACGGATGAGGAGGAAGCCGGTCCGGAAGAGCCGGATTGGGACTTTGAGGGCATCTTCTCCCGACAGGCGGCCCAGCGGGCGGAGGAGCGGGAGCGCCGGACCCAGGAGCGGAAGGACGCCTATTTTGCTCGGCACAATCCGGCCACGCCGGAAGAGCGGGAGCGGTTGGAGGAGCAGTGGCTCAGGGTGGACCGGGCGCTGATGACGGTGGAGGAACTCCATGCCGGCGGTGTGCCGGTATATGTTTGGACTTCTTTCCTGAATAGCAGTGTCTTTTTCTCCGTGAAGGGCGACGAGGATTTCGTCCTTGGACTGGAGGGGTTTCTCCGGCGTACGCCGGAGCTGGATGAACAGGTCAAAACGGAACTCATCAAGGCGTTTAACCTGCGCCGGACAAATGTGCCCGGTCTGTGGCTGGGTCTCCGGGAGATACTGCTGGGAATCACACCGGCGGGGACGGAAGAGCAGTCGAAGCCCCGCCGGGGAAAGAGCCGGAGGAAGACTTGGACGATTTTGTTGGCCGTTGCGGTTTCGTGTCTTGTTCTTGGAATCTTTTTGAGCGTATTCTTCGGCGGTTATCACGACGACCGGACCGGGGTGCAGGCACAGGAGCTCCTGTGCCGGTACATGGAGGAGGATTTTAACCGGGTGGTGGAATCCCAGTGGAAGGGCCGGGACAATTACGAGAACCTCTACGCGCCCTGGGATCAGCCGGACCTGCTGTTCATGGCCTGGCCGGAGGGGGAGCGGGATCTGGCGGCGGGACAGCGGGGCTATACCACCAACTACAGCAATGTGATGGTGACCCAGGCGCTGCGGGACTTTGCCCAGACGCAGGGATGGGAGCTGGCCCTTATCCAGGAGGGCGGCTGCGACGGTGTCATGGGAGCCTATGGAACTTCGCCGGGGAGCTATGTGGTGCGCCTGCCCCTGACGGGAGGGAGAGAGGGGATTGACGCCCTTGGCCACCTGTTAAAGGAGCTGGGATCGGAGTCCTGGTACCAGGCGTTTCCGCCGTCGTTCCAAATGATCCTGGCCTATCAGGACCTGACTTACTACACCTATACCGCCGGCGTCCCCTTTGAGACGGACGCTGTTCGGGACTACTACGAAAATGAGGCGGGAGCCGCCCTGTGCGCCTTCCTGGTGGAGGAGAGCGGCCTGGCCTGGGAGGATTTCGGCGCAGACGGTTATGAATTGGAAGCCCAGGGGCCGGTGGAGCTGGATGGAACAACCTTTTTTTTGGTGAGCGGATTGGACCCGGTCTCCGGGGAGGCGGCGCGACAATACCTGTTCAATGGGGTCCAACTGGCCAGCCTCCCGGCGGCGGAGTTCAGTTTGGACATGAAGGCCTATCAGCTCAGCGGAGACCGCTTTAACAGCACGTGGGTGGATATGCCCCGGTATATATGGGTCTCCCGGAAGTGAGCCGGATGTTTTGGAGGGAGCAGCCATGGATTGGATTAAGAAAAACGGATCGGTGGTGCGATGCCTTGTGTTTTTGGTCCTGTCGGTTGTGTTTGCTGTGGGACTCGCCGAACCCGCTTGGACGCTGTACGTTCAAGCAAAGGATTTGGGCCCCGGCGGTGTGGGCGGCGAGGCCCAGGAGGACACACCTGTGGCCCATTCCATCGCAGAAATGGAGGCGATGGAGCGCTTTGCCGTCCACGCGGTCCAGACGAGCTGGGACGACTCGGAGGGGGTTCATTTGCCCGGCGGTTACTACAGGCTCGCCACCCTGGACAGCGGCGAACAGATTGCCATGCGGGTCAATTCGGATGCCGACCGGTATGATCCCGCCAATGATTTTTGGGGCTCGCCCATCGGCGCTTGGCGGCCTTGGGCGCTGACGGATCAGGAGCGGGCAATCCTGGCACGGGAAGCGCCGGGTCTGACTACCACGGATTATTATGCGGACATGCTGGGCAACCGCGAATCCGCCCTGAGCCGGAAGAGCTTCACCAGCCGCTTTACGGTCTTCGGCGCCATTGGGGCGATGGCGGTGCTGGCGGTATGCCGGGCCCTATGGCGCTTTCGCCAAAGGAGGCAGAAGGAGATCACCCGGCCGAGGAATGACCTGGAGCTGTGGTTGGTGGGCACCTACGCCATCTGGGGACAGTTTTATGCCGGGCTATACGGTTCCGGAATGGAGGCGGCCCGGAAAGGCCCCTTCTACATCGGGGCAGTACCTAGAACCCGGGAGACGCTACAGGGGATGAAGGACACCCTGGACGACAGTTGGGATATTGGGAACTATGCGGAGCTGTTGGACACGGTGGAGTACATGAGCGTGGGCCCGGGCTTTCATAACTGTATCAACCAGGCGGGCCGAGCCTGGGAGCTGTGCCGCTCCATGCAGCTTCTGGGCTGCGCCTATCTGGTGGAGTGGTGCGACCGGGAGGAGATGGTCCGCCGGTCCTGCCAGGTGGGGGAAATCATTCAGCGGACCTTCCAGTCTTGGGACGAGCTGTGCCAGAGCTTTTTGGACGGCTTCGCCGCCTGGAGGCTGTCCGGCTCTGCCGACGAGTCCGATATGGCCTCCGTCCAGCAGCGGGCGGACATATACTGGGCCATCAAAGGACGCAAAGACAGTCCCTATAATCTGCCCTGGGGGATGGAACTGAAGCCGGCAAAAAAGTGAGCGTTAAATAGGCAGCGCGCCGGGAGGCATAACCGCTTCCCGGCGCGCTGTCTGTGTTGCTGCTTATCCTTCGGTCGCTTCCTGCCGCGCGGTTTGCCACGGTCCGGTTCTGTAAAACAGGATGGAGAGCGCCGTGCCCGCCGCCCAGCCGATGGGCCAGGCGCACCAGATACCCGTCGCGGCCTGGAGCACGCCGGAGAGCAGTTTGGACAGCGCAACGCGGAGGATCAAGTCGGTGAAGGTGGAGATCATGAACATCTTCATCATACCGGCGCCCCGGAGGATGCCGTCCGCCACCAGCTTGGCGGAAACCACGAAGTAGAACGGCGCAAGGATGCGCAGGAGCTGCACGCCTGTGGACACCGCCGTCTCGCTGGCGGCGTCCAGGAAGATGTACACCAGATACCGCCCCGCGAAGAAATAGAGCAGGAACAGCGGGAAGCTCAGCGTCCACACCAGCTTTAACCCGGCCCGGAATCCGTCCTTGACCCTGGGCATTTTTTTCGCGCCGATGTTCTGGGCGGTGAAGTTGGAGATGCCGTTGCCCAGGGTTGTGAAGGAGGTGATAACCAGGTTGTTCAGCTTGACGGAGGCGGAATACCCTGCCATCACGCTGGAACCGAAGCCGTTGATGATGCCCTGGATGATGATGTTGCCCACGGACACAAAGCTCTGTTGCAAAATGCTGGGGACCGCCACCACGGCGATGCGCCGAAACAGCGGCCAGGAGAAGAGGGCGGCTTTCCCGTCCGTCTCGATCTTCTGAAAGCGCCGAAGCACAAAGGCCAGGGCCAGAACACAACTGACCCCTTGGCAAAGAAAGGTGGCCCAGGCCACGCCGTCCACCCCCATGTCAAAGGCGGTAACGAACAGGATGTCCACTGCGATATTGGACAGGGAGGAGGTGGCCAGGAAGAAAAACGGAGTTTTGGAATCACCCAGGGCGGAAAAGATGCCGGTGGCTACATTATAATAAAACACGAAGGGCAGGCCCAGGATGTAGATGTCCAAATAAAGCTTGGAGTCCGCCATCACATTGTCCGGCGTGTGGATGAGGTGGAGCAGTTGGGTACAGAACAGGGCGCCCGCCGCCATCAAAACCAGGCATAACACGCCGCTGGCGATCAGGGTGGTGTACACTGCGGTTTTCAGCTCCCGGAACCGCTTGGCCCCAAAGAGCTGGGATACCACCACCGAGCAGCCGATGTTGCAGCCAAAGGCAAAGGCGATAAAGATCAGCGTGACCTCATAGCTGTTGCCCACCGCGGCCAAAGCGTCCTCTCCCACAAATTTGCCGGCCACAAAGCTGTCGGCCAGGTTGTACAGTTGCTGAAAAATGATGCTGCCGAAAAGCGGCAGGCAAAATCTCCAAAGTACCGTTTCAGGTTTCCCGACGGTTAGATCCTTATTCATGGCGTATTCGCCTCCATTAAAGTTTGCGATGCTGACGCTGGATTGCGTGCCTATTATAGTGCGTATACTGCCGAATGTAAAAGGTCATTTATCCAGAAATAAAAACAAATAGTGGGGAAATATTGTATATTTTTTCTTGAAAGGCATATTTGCTTCCCACGAAAAAATAAGGGGTTGTGTTTTCCCTCAAAAACCGTTATAATACAACCATATGAGTTCTGTTCAAATTTTTACATTGGGGGAAAAACTAAGTGGAAATTATTTTGCTCGTGGTCATGATTGCCATTATGTACTTCATGCTGATCCGGCCGGAGAATAAGAAGAAAAAGGCGGCCGAGGAGATGCGCAACAGCCTGAAGGCGGGGGATACCATTACCACTATCGGCGGCATTGTGGGCACCATCTGCGCCGTGAAGGAGCAGACCGTCGTGATGGAGACCGGGGCAGACCGCGTCCGTATTGAGTTTACCAAGTGGGCTATTTCCAGCAAGGGTACCCAGAACACGGAGGATGCGCCCATGCCTGAAAAAGAGGAGAAGAAAGACAAGAAGGATAAAAAGGACGATAAGTGAACGACCTGGTTCTGGCATGACAAGCACCCCTTTTGCATATGGTATAGAAACCATGTGAAAAGGGGTGCTTTTATGGGTAAGGCTGAGGAGCGGGGAACCAACGCCGTGCAGATGGCCACCGGAGTGGTGCTGGGCGGCCTGCTGGCCCTGGGGGTGGAGCTGATGATCCTGCTGCTGGGAGCGCTGGCGGTGTCCAACGGGGTTTTGAAGGAGGACTCCGCGTCCCAGCTTACGGCGGCGGCCTGTGTGGTGGGTTGCTTCATCGGAGGGATGTTGGCCTGCTCCAGGTGGCGTGACCGGCGGTTGCTGGGCGGGCTGGCTGCGGGGATGGTGTGCTATCTGCTCATCCTGGCGGTGAGTCTGCTGATGAGCGACGCTCCTGCGCTGGGAGCCCAGGCCCTCATTGAGCTGGCGGGCTGTCTGTGCGGCGGCGCTTTGGCGGGCATGCTGGGGGGGAGAAGGAAGAAAAAACGGACCGTTACCCGGAAAAAATGACCGTTCATCCGGTGGTGGGGCACGGAAACACTTGACAAAAGTGTGCAAAGTATCTATAATTCCATAGAACAACTGTTGCGACCCAGTGCCCCGCCTCCGGGCGGTTCACGATCCCCACGGGGAATCAGAAAGGATGAAGACAAGATGGCCAAGGAATATAAGCTGAGCGCCGAGCGCCTGGAGGAACTGAAAAAAGAGTTGACCTACCTCAAAACGGTGCGGGAGAAAGAGGTAGCCGATCTTATCAAGGAGGCCCGGTCCTTCGGCGACCTGTCGGAAAACAGTGAGTATGACGAGGCGAAAAACGAGCAGGGTAAGCTCTACTCCCGAATCGCCGAGGTGGAGAACATCCTGGCTAACTATGTGGTCATTGAAGAGAACGCCGACAACACCGATGTGGTGGGCATGGGCAGCAGGATCACAGTGAAGGATGTGGTCACCGGCGACGAGGAGACCTACCAGGTGGTGGGCTCCCAGGAGGCCGATCCCATGAACGGCCGTATTTCCGAGGAATCCCCCTTCGGCCGGGCCCTGCTGGGCAGGGCGGTCGGCGACATCGCCGTGGTGGAGGCCCCTGCGGGCAATATCGAATATGAGGTGGTCGCTATCCAGCGGTGAGGGCGGCCGGACAGATACAATACAAAGGAGAGAAGATCAATGTCTGAGCAGACCAACAATCAGGCCGCAGCCCAGGAGGAGCCCTCGCTGTCCGAGTTGCTTCAGATCCGGCGGGACAAGCTGAGCGATCTGCGGGAGAGAGGACAGGACCCGTTTGTCATCACCAGGTTTGACGTCACCCACCACAGCAATGAGGTGAAGGAGTGCTTTGAGAAGATGGAGGGCCAGTCCGTCTGCCTGGCGGGCCGCCTGATGAGCAAGCGCGGAATGGGCAAGGCGGTATTTGCCGATCTCCAGGACGGCGAAGGCCGCATCCAGCTCTATGTGCGCATTGACGACGTGGGAGAGGAGGCGCTGGCCGTCTTCAAAAAGTACGACATCGGCGACATCGTGGGTGTTGAGGGCGAGGTGTTCCGCACCAAGCGGGGCGAAATTTCCATCAAGGCCAAGACCATTACACTGCTGTCCAAGTCCCTGCTGCCCCTGCCGGAGAAGTTCCACGGTCTCACCGATGTGGAGACCCGCTGCCGCCAGCGGTATGTGGATTTGATTATGAATCCCGATGTGAAGCGGAATTTTGTGATCCGCTCCCAGTTCATCAAGCATGTCCGGGACTTTATGGACGCCCGGGGATTCATGGAGGTGGAGACCCCGGTGCTCAACACCATCTCCGGCGGCGCTACTGCCCGGCCCTTCATCACTCACCACAACACGCTGGATATCGACATGTACATGCGCATTGCCACCGAGCTGCCCCTGAAACGGCTGATTGTGGGCGGTCTGGAGCGCGTGTATGAGATAGGCCGCATTTTCCGCAACGAGGGCATGGACAACCGGCACAATCCGGAGTTCACTACCATTGAGCTGTACCAGGCTTACGCCGACTTCAACGATATGATGGACCTGTTTGAGGACCTGCTGTCCTCCGCCGCCCAGAAGATTTTGGGTACCTATCAGGTGGAATGGCAGGGGGAGCAGATCGATCTGACCCCCGGCTGGCCCCGGCTGCCCATGCACGAGGCGGTCAAGCGGCACACCGGCTTGGACTTTATGGCTATTGCCTCTGACGAGGAGGCGATAGCCGCCGCCAGGTCCATCGGCGTGGAGCTGCCCGAGACCGCCGACAAGACCTGGGGCAACGCCCTGTATGAGTGCTTTGACCAGCGGGTGGAGGACAAGCTGATTCAGCCCACCTTTATCACCATGCACCCGGTGGACGTGTCCCCATTGGCTAAGCGCTCCCCCTGCGACCCCAGACTCACCGAGCGGTTTGAGCTGTTTATCTGCCATAGCGAGATGGGCAACGCCTTCTCTGAGCTCAATGATCCCATCGACCAGCGCCAGCGCTTCCAGATGCAGGTGGAGCTGCGGGCCAAGGGTGACGACGAAGCCGGTATGATGGATGAGGATTTCCTCACCGCGCTGGAGTACGGTATGCCCCCCACAGGCGGCTTGGGTATCGGTATTGACCGCTGTGTTATGCTGCTCACCAACAACGACTCCATCCGGGAGGTTTTGCTGTTCCCCACGATGAAGCCGCTGGACTAAAAATCGGCATTAGAAATTAGAAAAACGGACCATATCGCTGAAAAGCATGGTGTAAATTCAAAAAATTGTTACGAAGTCTGAGATGCACATTTGAATTTTACGACAGTTTTACGACAAACGAAAAGGATTTGGTATGGCAAAAGAAGTACCAGCCTCATGGCTGGTACTTCTTACTATTTTTGATGGGAGCAATTAACATGAGAGAAGGAATTCTAATTCCCGATATGCAGAGCGGACGTGCTGATATCCACTTCAGCAGCGACGACTGCTACGGTGGGCTACACTGTGGCACCACAATGGACATCTGGCTGAACGAGCAATGGGTACCCACCCGCATTGAGATGGACAGCCGCGGCTGGTTTCTGGTCGGCGTTCAGATCGAGACACTGTGGGGACAGAGGGTGCGCATCCGCTGGTGATCAGACGGCAGCACCCTCCAAGGCTGGCTGCAAAGCTGTCAATTTTGCCGAGGCCATTCCAGTATCATGGAGCCAAGGCACCACTTCATCATCCGTCAGCAGGACCGGCATCCGGTCATGGACATTGATGATAGTGTCATTGGGGGCAGTTGTCAGGATCACAAACCGTTCCTCCCCTTGAAAAGTGTTCCAAAGCCCGGCCAGATACAGCCTGTCCTGCCCCGGCAGCCGAAAATGGTATTTCCTTTTTTGACCATCCCATTCATAGAAGCCGGTCGTAGGCACGATACATCGCCGCTCCAGCAGGGATCGGCGGAACATCGGTTTATCCAGCGCCGTCTCACCCCGTGCGTTGATGATGACCCCCTTGCCTTTGAAACTGGGGAAACCCCAGGTCATCGGCTTGGGGGTCATTTTTTGTCCGTCCGGAAGTAGGATAGGTGCGGCGTTGGTAGGAAATATCTCCCCGGTATGGATGCTGGCAGCCCCAAACCGCGCCTGCACCTCGGCCACAATCTGGGCGATTTCCTTGGACTGCTCCGGTGCTAAACTGTATCTTCCGCACATGCTGCTTACTCCTTTCGAGGATGAAGGCCGGACTGCCCTCATATACTGAGGACATGAAGCCTGTGATTTTGCATTCGGATATGAACAATTTCTATGCCAGCGTGGAGATCCTGTATGATCCCACGCTGCGGGACAAGCCAGTGGCGGTGGCTGGAGACGAGGAGGCCCGCCACGGCATTGTGCTGGCCAAAAACGATATTGCCAAACGGTTCGGCATCCGCACCGGGCAGGTGCTGTGGGAGGCCCGGCAGCAGTGCCCCGGCCTGGTCTGTGTCCCTGCCCATTACGAGCGTTACCTCGCGTTCTCTGCCCAAGCCAGGGGCATCTATACCAGTTACACGGACCAAGTAGAGTCCTTCGGCCTGGACGAGTGCTGGCTGGATGTCACCGGCTCTGTGGGACTGTTTGGGGAAGGGCCGGCCATCGCCGATGATATCCGGGGCCGCATGAAGCGGGAACTGGGGCTGACCGTATCGATAGGAGTGTCCTTCAATAAAGTATTTGCCAAACTGGGCTCAGATATGAAAAAGCCGGATGCCACCACGGTCATCACCCCGGAGAACTATCGGGATAAGGCCTGGAGCCTTCCTGTGAGTGACCTGCTTTATGTGGGCCCTGCCACCACCCGGAAGCTGAACCAGTATGGAATCACCACGATTGGGGAGCTGGCCCAGGCCAATCCTGATCTTCTGTACTGGCTGCTGGGCAAAAACGGAATCATGCTCCATCAGTTTGCCAATGGGCAGGACCACTCCGGCGTCCGGCGCTATTATGCCGTACCGCCCATGAAGAGTATTGGCAACTCCACCACTGCACCCCGGGATTTGGTCAGTGAGGATGATGTAAAGATTACCCTCATGGCCCTGTGCGAAAGCGTGGGAGCCAGACTCCGGGAGCAGAACTGCCTTTGCTCTACCGTAGCTCTGGGTATCCGGGACAACCGCCTGCTGTCCTACGACCGGCAGGCCAAACTGAACCGACCCACAGCGAACACATTGGACATCTGGGAAACGGCCGTGGAGCTGTTCCGGAGGCATCATACCGGCAGGGAGCCTGTGCGCAGCCTGTCGGTGAAGGCCAGCGGGTTGACGCCGGCGGACGGCGTTGTGCAGTTGTCGCTGTTTCCGGAGGAGCAAAAAGCCCAGCGCCGGGCCGACATCGACCGGACGCTGGACAAAATCCGGGGCAAGTATGGGTATCACAGCATCCGCCGGGCCATTGCGCTGGTAGACCTGGCTCTGGACCTGGATGCCAAAGGGGAGCATATCATTCATCCCATCGGCTTTCTGGGGACACTCCATGAATAGCGGCTCAGCAGTTTCCGGTGTAGACATAGGACAAATACCTCCGCGCCGTTTCAGCCAGACGGCAGACCTGCTCTACGGGCGCCGGCGGACGGTCCAGCATCCGGTACCGGGGGAAGAACCGGGACAGGTGCAGAGGGATTTCTGAGCTGATTGAGGCCAGCCAGCGGGCCAGTTCCCGGATTTCCTCCTCGCTGTCGTTTTCTCCGGGAATGAGCAGGGTGGTCACCTCCACATGGCACCGCTCCGCCGCCAGGGCAATGGAACGCTTGACCGTCTCCAGGTTCCCGCCCAGCTGCCGGTACCATGCGGGAGTAAAACCCTTCAAGTCAATGTTGGAGGCGTCGATCAGGGGCAGCAGCGCCCGCCAGGGTTCCTCCTCAACCGTCCCGTTGGTGACCAGCACATTGATCATGCCCTGCTCATGGACCAGGGCGGCGCAGTTTTGGACATACTCATAGCCGATCAGCGGCTCGTTGTAGGTGTAGGCCACGCCGATATTCCCTTGGGGGACAAGCTCCGCCGCTTTGGCGGCCAACTGCTCCGGGGACACCTCCACAGTTTGTATCCCACTATCACCAGCTATAGAAATTTCATGATTTTGGCAGAAAGGGCAGCGCAAATTGCAGCCGAAACTGCCCACAGATAAAATAAGGCTTCCGGGATGGAACCGGCGCAGAGGCTTTTTCTCAATAGGGTCCAGGGCCAGGCTGGTCAGCTTTCCGTAGTTTAGGGAAACGATTTTGCCGTCCTGGCAGGCTCTGGCCCGGCACAGCCCGATCTGTCCCACGTCCAGTACACAGTGGTGGAAGCACAGCTCACAGCGCGTTTTCATGTGTGCCGCACCACCTCAAACCGTTCCAGGCTGTATTGCTCCCGTCTGCTGATGCCGCCCTTCTGGCGGGCGATGTCAATTTGCTGTTCTATCGTGTCCACACCCTCCAGATCGGGCAGCAGCAAGCCCCGCCTGCCGCCGCAGGATACAATGACGCCGTACCGCTTGATATCCAGCTCCGCCGGAGAGGAGATGGCCTCCGGTTCCCCCAGAACGTCCACGCTGTACTCCAGACTGTCCAGCTCGTCCGCCCGCACCGGCGCAAACCGCGGGTCCCTGGAGCAGGCAGAGACGGCATTCTGGACAATCTCCCAGGCCACGTTGTTTGTGGTCGGCCCTGTGGTTCCGCTACAGCCCCGCAGCTGGCCGTGAGTGTGGAGGGAGACAAAGGCCCCGGCGGCTCTGCATGTCATCTCGCCAGGCAGACCGTCCGGCAGCGTGTCCAGCTGTTTCCCAGTGCGCACATAGGTCTCCAGCGACAGCCGGGCCAGCTTGACCCAGGGGTCCTCGGCCGCCTTGCGCTCTGCCAGACGGGCGTGTTCCAGCTCCTCGCACTGCCGCGCAAAACGGCGGTTCTCGTCCGGGCCGGTCACAGCGAAGGTGGCCACGCCGTAGCCTACGCCGAAGGTCCCCTCGTAGCTGAGCAGTTTCGCTTCCACCGCCAGACCGTCCAGCGCCCCGGCCATGATTTGGAAGGAGCGCAGGCCGCATTCCGCTGCCTGTTCGCAAAGGCCGGCGTCCATTGTGAGGAATTTCAAAAAATCCCCGTCCGCCATGGCCTGGGTCACGCGGCGGTCAAAGACCGGGCCCTCTGGGGCGTAGCCGTAGGGGCCGTCGTCTTTCAGTTTGTGGGACAGGTCGCCGCTGGCCACGAACACCGCCCTGCGGCCCAGCTTGTCCACTGCTTTGGCGATGCACTGACCCAGCCGGTAATGCTCCAGAGGCGAAAACCCGGACAGCCCGATGCGCAGGATGGGACAGTCCACCCCCGCCTCCTGGAGGAAATACAACGGGAGGAAGGTGCCGTGATCCAGGGAGGGAACCTTTTCCCCCAGGGTTCCGGCCCGGATGCCGGCGTTTTCCACCTGGTGGATGATCTCCTTCCGCAGTTCCATGTCATATTCCGCCGTCAGCCGGGTTTGAGCTGCGCCGAAGGCGGACATATCGCCGGACGCACCCTTGCCGGGGGAGATGTGGAAGTAATCGGCGTACATGACCAGGTGGGGCGTGGTGACGATCAGCACCTCTGGCTCCCATGCCGCGGCTTGTTTGGCAGCGGCGCGGTATGCGTCGATGGTGGACTGGACTTTGCCCTCTTGACCCCGGCCTGAGGTGGGGACAATGATGGGCGGATGGGGGACGATGATGGCACCGTAGAAAGACATGGACTATACTCCTTTTTGCATTAAAGTTCATACAGTTGGAATTCTGTTTCAGATGTATCCAATACGGTTCCATCCGCAAGAATCAGTACCAAATGGAAAATTTCTCCAAACATATGTGCCAACTTTTGAGCGTCCTTACTAATCAAAACGGTGGCAGATGATATACCAGCTCGAAACAGCGAGATCTGGCAAAATAAATTGTTTTTACTTTCAAATAGCAGAAGAGAGTGCCTTATTCGATCCGAAACAAGCTTATCATATTTAAAAATAAGCTGTTCGGAAAGTTCGTTGTCAAATAGTTTTACGAACGACCGTATTTCTATAGGGGTGAAGTAATCCGCGATTTCACTGCGCTCTAAAGTGGTTGCCTTATATAGAAAATGTCGCAACTCTGTCCCGGTTTTGTCCTCCCAATAACATTCTCCAAATATCTTGCTTGCATACTCATATGCAATTTTTATAAACGCAAGAGAATACCGTATTAAATCAATACTTGCATCTATTTTGGTATGTAAATCGGTTTCTTGTGGTTCGCTTATTGTTGCATAATTGATTATGTCATCAATCTCTGATGGAGAATAAATCGTACCATCTGTTTTTTTCATATGCTTAAGTTTTTTCCTGGCTACAGCAAAGCCGCTTTTCAAATCGTCAGAAGATACTGAGAGACGAATTCCGTTTGGAGTATCTTCTGGAACAGGGATTAGTTTTATTTCACCATATTTACGCTGAAATAAAACCCCATCTTCGGAACGATGATTACCGTCAAATGCGTACACTTTTTTTCCGCTTTTTGTTGGAATATCCTCTGCTTCTCTCATTATCTTTACAAGAAGATAGTCTGATAGATAACTATCAACTTTTGTTCCTAACAAATTGTTACATCTCTCACAAATAGACCTAATAGTAAACTTCTTATTGCCGAGCACCTCACTGATGATATGCTCAAGCGAGGGCTGACTGTTTTCACCACAGATAATACAGCGCATAAGGTTACCTCCTTGCATCGGCGTTATTTTTTCCACAAATCATCCATTTTTCTTTTCTCAAATTCTTCTGTTTCCTCTGAGGTAGCTGGACGAATACGTTCTTTCCCACAGTCCGGGCACCGGTCTATCGGAGATACTCTGGAGAACAGGAAGTGACAGCTATCACACGCATATATCATTTTACTCGCCTCGCTTTCATGTCCTTCCGTTTTGCACGGAACCAGATTTATAATCCCTTTTACCTTTTGTGTTGATAGACACCTATAAATTATTCTCATCGACGAAATGACTGAACGGGCAGCTATCCAACATGGATAACTGCCCCGCAAAAAATTTGTACAATCGCTCAAAATCAAGTCTCTTCTGTTTTAACAATGGCAAACCCATTTTTCATATACATT
>CAJTTS010000085.1 GCA_910579155.1 uncultured Oscillospiraceae bacterium
TTTTTCTGTATCATGCTCCTATTATAGCACTTTCTTTCCTATTGGTACAGCTTCTCATTTTCTTCTTCCTTGCATTCTGGGAACATCGTTGTGAAGTCCGCCGAGTAGTAGCCTGACGCATTGAAGCGGATCTTCATCTCCGTGCCGTTTTGGAGAGACAGTGTGGCGTAAGTGTCGGACCTTTTTTAATTGCGTTTTATTTTACAGCGGATTCCATTTCAAGAACCGCAAAAACCTTTTTGGAGTACAGCGAAACCGCCATAGCCAAAATTGCCGCTCCTATCATTACCCAATACGGCTTGTCAGAAAAAACGTCAAACAAAATTCCATAAACCGCCTGCCCCACAGGCTGGGAGCAGCTTGACACGGCGATGGTCACAGCCATTATTTTTCCGAGAAGGTTAGTCGGGGTTTGCTGCTGTACCGCTGTCATCATGGACACGTTGAACATTGTGGACGCGCACATTGCGCCGAAGCTTATGACGGTTATTACGAAATATCCGACGTTTTTCGGTGCTGCTTCAAAAAGTGAAATTCCCATAAAGGCCGCCGCCAGCGAGCATATGATCAAAAAAACATATCCGTTCCTAAGACGGAGCTTTTCCGCCGCAGCGCCTGCGATAATTCCTCCCGCAAGTCCGCCCAGACCCATTGCGCCCTGTGTTATCCCGAGGGCGGTATCGGACATTCCCAAAATCTGCACCACAATTATAGGAATACCCACGATCATCATTGCCGACAAAATAAGATTGATCAGCGCAACTATCCCCAGTACCGAAAGAAAGATCGGCTTTTGGTTTTTAATAAATTTAAAGCTGTCGGACAGATCAGAACCCACCGCACCCAAAATGCTTTTGCCGTCGATATTTTTTTCAAAGGGGATATATATGAAAATTTCCATAACTGCCGAAAAAACAAAGCAGCCGGCGCTTATAAACAGAATGGGCATAATCCCGAACGCGCCGAACAGAACGCCGCCTGTGATCGGTCCCAGCAGACCCGCAAGGGTGCTTACCATATTTATCACCGCGTTGCCCTGCATAAGAAATTGCTTTTCCACAATAAGCGGTATGCTTGCCTGAACGGCGGGCTGATAAATTCCAAAAATGCCGTACAGTATCATCAGCACAGCTATCATCAGGGGGACAAGCGAAACTTTTCCCAGCGCAAAGCTGAATATCAAAATAACCGCCGCTGTTGTAAAATCAAGTGTCACCATTATATTCCGTTTGTTTTTTCTGTCGGCAATAACTCCCCCAAAGAGGGAAAAAATCACCATTGGAATAAATGCACAGGCTGTTACCACTCCGAAAAGAGACGAGGAATCCGTTTCGCGAAGCAGGTAAAGCGGTAAAGCAAACCGTAGTATAGCGTTGCCGAAAAGCGAGATGATCTGACCGATAACAACCATTGTAAAGTCGCGTTTAAAAAGTTTGCTCATATTTGCACCTCCGATTTTCGCATTGCCAATCAGCTCTTCATTTTTGCTCATTCTAATTTCGTGCGTCCTTACTGAAAAATATTAGGGTTTTTTTCATAATAAGCTTCCTTCTTTTAGCAGATACATTGCGCCAAAATAGGCATTGGACAATATCTTTATACAGTATGCTTCATCATAAACCATTGCATTATCAGCAAGCAGACTGGCTATTCCATGTGTTACTAAATAAATTTGAAAAAATATGTCATATGCCTGTCGATTGTCTACTTTTGCCTGTTTCTTTAAAATAGAAATTAAAGAATCAAAGTTTTCCGCTGTAAGCCATTCAGAAAGGGAAATGCCTGTATTATAGTTTGAATGAAATAAAAAGCGAAAAAGATTTTTTTCTTCTATGGCAAGTTGAATATGTCTCATACCCACTTCTAACATAGGGCGTCCGTATTTGCCGCTTAAATTTGTTACATAGTCAATATGAAATTTGCTTGCTTTTTTATGTGCTGCAATTCGGACATCTTCAATCGTTTTAAAATGATATAAAACGGGCTGTGTGGAACAGCCGAGTTTTTGCGAAACTGTCCGGGCGGTTATGTTTTCGACTCCCATTTCTTTTGCAATTTCAAAGGCTGCGTCTATAATCATTTCTTTTGTGACTTTTGCGATTGCCGGCATTTTTGCACCTCCATTTATAATTTGCATGATACATAACTGAGATTATATATAGCGTAAATTATAAATCGTGGCAATCAATATGTCAATCCCTCTTATCTAATTTCGCAAGAGGTCTAATATCGGAATTGTGTTCAAAAAGAGAGCCGCTGTCAAGCGGTTTTTTATAAGTATGCTTGAATTAGATGCTGCATAGAGAACAGGATACCAATATTATGCAAGCTGCGTCTAAAAATCGGGGGGCCATTTTTTCACCAAGTGCCTTATCCTTGTTTTATTTTGGGGAAAACAGGGATTTCATGTAGAATATGGTGGCTAACATTATAAAAGGAGGCCACCCTTATGGAAGGAACGACTTACGGCTATGTGCGGGTGTCTACCCAGGAGCAGAACGAAGCGCGCCAGCTCAACGCTATGCGGGAGTTTGGGGTGACGGAAGAGCACATTATCGTAGAAAAGCTGTCAGGGAAAAATTTTGACCGCCCCCGCTACCAACGCCTGGTGCACGGGATTGGGGCGGCGGATGTGCTGGTAGTCAAAAGTATCGACCGGCTGGGGCGCAATTACGAGGAAATTTTGGAGCAGTGGGCCTTTATTACCAAGAAGCGCAGGGCCTCCATCGTGGTGCTGGATATGCCCCTGCTGGATACGAGACGGGGACGGGACCTGACCGGGACGCTGATCGCCGACATCGTACTCCAACTGCTCAGCTATGTGGCACAGACGGAGCGGGAGAACATCCGCCGACGGCAGGCGGAGGGCATCGCTGCGGCAAAGGAAAAGGGTGTGCGTTTTGGCCCGCCGCCCCGGGCATTACCGGGTAATTTCGATACGATGCGGCAGGCATGGCGGGACGGTCAGATTACATTGCGTGTGGCCGCAGATCGGTGTGGCATTCCAAAGTCTACCTTTCGAGATGCCGTGATCCGTGCGGAAACAGCCTTGGGCTGTGTGGGTCCATAAAACGCATTGGACAGAATAGGGTACAATCCCGTCCGGCCTTTATGACATGAAAAAATACCGCCCCACCCATTTGGGTGGGGCGGTATGCATTCGGCGTCATCCATGTCCCCCATGGACAGAGGCCACAATGACGGGAATCCCTTACAATTGGGCCTTGAAGAAAGCGCCGCTGTGCTCCAAACACTCCACCGCCTCGGGCATCATGCGGCCGTAGTGCATGAAGGCGTGGAGTGCGCCGGGAACGATGTCCACCTGGGTGGGGACATCGTAATACTTCATCATCTGCTCCAGTGTCTTGGTGTCGTCCAGCAGGGGGTCCAAGCTGCCGCAGCACATATAGATGGGGGGCACGCCGGTGGACAGGTCGTTGAGGAAGGCGGCGAAGTAAGGGTTCTCCATATCCTCTGCGTTGACATAGTAGCTCATGTAGGCGGCCAAGTCAGACCTCCGCATTCCGTCCAGCAGGGTGCCGTACAGCCGGGCGGAAGAGGAGTCCTGGAGCCAGAAGGCGCCGTAATACAGCAGCAGGGCCTTGACAAACTCATTGCCGCCGGGGGTGTCCCGGAGGTACAGGTTCACGCCAAGGGCCAGATTGGCTCCGCCGGAGTCACCGGCCAAGGCCATCTTGTCGGTGAGGATGCCGTACTCCGCGCCGTGCTCCTGGAAGAAACGCACCACCGCGGCGGACTCGTACAGGGGGATGGGGAACTTTGCCTCGGGGGCCAGGTGATAATCCACACCGATGACACAGCAGCCGCTGGAGGCCATGACGGAACGCATCATGCGGTCATGGGTATCGTTGCTGCCCACGGTGAAGCCGCCGCCGTGGATGAACACCACCGCGTAATGCTCCGGCTTGTCGTCGGGATAGTAGACCCGGGCGGGCACGTCCCCCATGGGCCCGGGGACCATAACTTCCACTGTCTTGACCGCCTCGGGGCCGCCCTCGTTCCAGAAACGGCGCTCCTCCACATACTTCACCCGCAGCTCGTCCCAGGAGCAGTCGGTATCGAAGGCGTCGGCGGAGTGTTCGGCCTGATAGTCGATGACCTTCTTCATGCTCTCGCAGAGCATGGGATAGGGGTCGGGCTTGTTGATCTCATAATCGGGTTTGCGGTCGGGCATATAAAATTCCATGATACGTAACCTCCTTAAAATATGGGGCGCAGGTTCTGCCGGGCCTGATTTAGAGTTGCTTTTTCATCTGTTCCAGCACGCCGGCGGCCGGTTTTCTGGGCGGCGGCGTGAAGCCGTCTCCCAGAAAGTCCAGCGCGTAGGAGACAGTGGCCGCCGTCCCCAGGCTGAGCCCCTGGGGATCCAGGTCGAACTCCGCGCTGTGGTGGGGCGCGCCGCAGCCCGCCCCATCCTGGATGCCCAGGAAGGCCAGCACGCCGCGATACAGGGTGTTGTAAACCGCCATGCTCTCCGAGGCCATCCAGGGGCCGGCGGGGGCCACGGCCTCCTGGCCCAGCGTCCGGCTCAGGCTCCACCGGGCCAGGTCTGCGCAGGCCGCGTCGTTGTATACGCCCGGTATTGGCTCCATGATGTAATTGTAGCGTACCGAGCAGTCGTAAATCTCGGCATCCTTTTCGACGATCCGCTTTGCCGCCGCCAGGAAGGGTTTGCCGCAGCTCTCCTCGTTGAAAAAACGAGCCAGGCAGGAAAACCGCAGACTGTCCGGAATGACGTTGGACTTATTCCCCCCCTGGAGCAGGCCCACGGCGTAGGTCAGGCAGTCGTTGGGGTCGGTGTGCCGCATCCGCACGGCGGCCAGGTCGTTGTAGATGCTCACGAAGCAGTCTACCGGGTTGTTGCACAGGTCCGGGCGGGAGCTGTGGCCTCCCTTTCCGGTGAGCACCACGTCGAATCCCAGCGCTCCGCACATGACATACCCCGGCTGAACGGAGATGGTGCCTGCGGGGGCGTCGGCATAGACATGGATGGCGAAGCAGCCGTCCATCCCGTCAAAGCGGTCCTCCAGATATTCCAGCAGGGGGATCACGCCGTAGGAGGTCTCCTCCCCCTGCTCAAAAACGGCCACGATCTGGCCGGACCACTCCTCCCGGTGGGCGGACAGCACCTGGAGGGCGGACAGCAGCATAGCGGTGTGGGCATCGTGGCCGCAGGCGTGGGACACACCCTCCACCTCGCTGACCACCCGCTTAGGGCCGGACAGGTTGGAGGCGCTTTCACCCACGGGCAGGGCGTCCACATCGGCCCGCAGGAGCAGCCGCTTCCCCGGCCCCCGGCCGTCCAGCACGGTGACCAACCCGCCGTGCTCCACCCGGTCCACGGGAAGGCCCAGCGCGGTCAGCCGCCGCTCAATCCAAGCCAGGGTCTGCTCCTCCTGCCCGGAGAGCTCGGGATGGGCGTGGAGGTAGTCCCGGTCCGCGGCGATCTGGGCCCCCAGGGTCCGGCACTCCGTTCTGACGTCAATCATAGCCGGCCCTCAGCGCTGGTCCATGGCGGTCTTGAAGCGAAGCAGGGCGTCTTCCAGCGCCTTCCGGGTGCAGGCCAGGTTAATGCGCTCGAAGCCGTCCCCCGCCGGGCCGAAGATGAAGCCGTCGTCCAGGAACAACTGGGCCTTTTCGTTGAGGAACTTGGCCAGGGTCTGGCCGTCCATGCCGAAGCAGCGGCAGTCGAACCAGCACAGGTAGGTGCCCTCCAGGT
Organism: uncultured Oscillospiraceae bacterium; assembly: GCA_910579155.1. The sequence goes on from CAJTTS010000085.1 coordinate 5,741, forward strand.
CGGCCACCCACACGTCGGGGAAATGCTTGGCCATGAAGTCCTTAAAATACTGGTAATTACCCCAGATGTGCTGGTTGAGCTGGTCCACCCAGTCGCCGCACTTCCAGTAGCCCGTCTCCAGGGCGCGAATGCCGAAGATGCTGTAGCTGTAGCAGCCGCAGACGTTGACCTCGTCGTCCAGCTTCTTGCGAAGCGACCCGTTGGGAATGATGGCGTTGGCCACGCACAGGCCGGCCAGGGAGAAGGTCTTGCTGGCGGCGGTAAACAGGACGCAGTTGTCGGCGTACTTCTCCCCCAGGGTGGGATAGCTGATGTGCTGATGGCCGGGCATGATGAGGTCAAAGTGGATCTCGTCGCTGACCACCAATACGTTGTGCTTCAGGCAGATGTCGCCCATCCGGCGCAGCTCCTCCTCCGTCCACACCCGGCCCACCGGGTTGTGGGGACTGCAAAGGATGAACATCTTACACTGCTTGGCCTTCTCCTCGAAGTCGTCGAAGTCGATCCCATAGCGGCCGTTTTCCAGCTTCAGGGGGCACTCCACCAGCTTGCGGCCGTTCAGGTTCACCGCCCGGTAGAAGGGATAGTAGACCGGGGTGAGTACCAGCACGCTGTCCGTGGGCTGGGTGTAGGCCCGGACGGAGGCATACAGCCCCTGCACCACGCCGTTGGTCTGGACGATCCAGTCCTGCTGGATGTCCCAGCCGTGACGGGTGGACAGCCAGTGCTTGACCGCGTCGGCGTAAGGCTTGCCCCACCAGGTGTAACCCCACATGCCGAACTCGGCGGTCTTTTTCAGCTCCTCGATGATCTCCGGCGGGGAGAGCAGCTCCATATCGGCCACAGACAGGGGCACCACCCCGGGGGCTGGGTCGGGGCCGATGGCGTCCCACTTGGCGGCTTCCATCCCCACGCGGGCGTGGGCGGTTTCAAAATCGTATTTCATGTTGGGTTCCTTTCTTTCTTTGTCCATATACCGGCCCACTTACGCGTCCAGCAGTTTTTTGTAGAAAGCCCCGCTGCGCTCCAGGCATTCCACCGCCTCGGGCATCATACGTCCGTAGTGCATAAACGCATGAAGTACGCCGGGGATCACATCCAACTGAACGTGCGTGCCGTGGGTGGACAGGATGGCTTCCAAGAGCCGGCTGTCGTCCAGCAGGGGGTCCAGATCCCCGCAGCACAGATAGGTGGCGGGAATGCCGTGGGTCAGGTCGGCGTTGATGGTCCGGTAATAGGGGTTTTCCATGTCGGCCCCATCGGGCATATAGTTGTTTTTGTAGGCGGCCAGGTCGCAGCGGCGCATCCCGTCCAGCTCAGAGCCCTGTAGGCGGCGGGTGACGCCGTCCGTCAGGCCGACGCCGGGATAGTACAGCAGCAGGGCGGAGACGTAGTCGTTCCCGCCAAAGGCGTCCCGCAGGTAAAGATTCGTGGCCAGGGACAAATTACCGCCGCCCGAGTCGCCCGCGATGGCCATCCGGTCAGGCAGGATGCCCCACGGCGCCCCGTTCTCATGGAAGTACCGGACCACTGCGGCACATTCGTACAGCGGAGTGGGGAACTTTGCCTCAGGCGCCAAATGGTAGTCCACCCCGATCACCGCGCAGCCGCTGGCCGCCATCAGGCAGCGCATCAGACGGTCGTGGGTGTCGTTGTTGCCCACGGTAAAGCCGCCGCCGTGGATGAACACCACCGCATGGTGCTGCGGGGCGGCGTCCGGATAGTAGATGCGCACCGGGACCGGGCCGATGGGGCCCTCCACCGTGGTTTCCACGGTCCTGTGCGCTTCAGGACCGCCCTCGTTCCAAAAGCGGCGCTCTTCGACGTAGTTTTTGCGCATCTCCTCCAGTGAACAGTTGGTGTCAAAGGCCCCCTTTGCGTGGGCCTCCTGCCAATCAATCACCCTGCGCATACCTTCACTCAGATGGAGGCGGGGGTCCAATTTGTTGACCTCATAGTCTACTGTATAGTCCGGCATAGAGAATTTCATGCTCAGCCGCCTCCTTTTATGTTCTATTTATCATGACTGGGCCGCCTTTTTACTCGCCTCAATTCGACACCCCATGCCGCAGAGAAAGGAGGAGGCGCCGTTTACTTCCCCAGGAGAGAAGGAAGCGGAGCCGCCGCGCCGGGCGGCTCCGCGCTGGAAACGGTCGGGATACTTACTCCGCGGAGATGGCGTTGGAATTGGAGGCGCGGTGCTTCCTGATCAACCGTTCAGCCAGGAAGGCGCACACCAGGCCCAGCGCCATGGCGCAGCAGGCGGCGGTGAAAATGTTCTTGTAGCCGCCCACGGGGTCGGCCTCCAGCCAGCTTCCGCACAGGGAGGTGTAGAAGGTGTCGGGCAGGAAGCCAAAGAGGGAGGCGATGCCGATAACGCTGCCCACCATGTTCTTGGGGGTGCCGCTCTCGTCCACGGTGGCGTAGTACAGTGCGCGGAACACGTACACGGCCATGGAAGCCACGATGGTGATAATCATCACGGGCCACAGCACGGCGGCGGAGGCGGGGATGAGGATCATGCCGACGAAGCAGACAATGCCTACGATGCCCGCGCCGATCATGGGCTTACTGGAGTTCTTCATTTTGGTGGCCAGCACAGCGGCCAGGGAGGCGCCGATGAGCTGGCAGACGATGCCCCGGTAGCTGGTGAAGGTGACGGCGATGTTGGTGGGCATGCCGCAGAAGTCCTGGAGGTAGGGGGCATAGTAGGCGGCGGAGGCCAGGGTCATGGAGCCGCAGAAGATCAGGCCGGCCAGCACGTAGGTGATGGGCCGCGTGAAGGCCACGCCCATGGCCTTGATGCTGTCGATGAGAGTGGCGTTGGTGGCTTCCTGAGCGTTGGATTTGGGCATGAGCAGAGCCAGGGCGACGCCCACCAGGATCATGATGACGGACACGGTGCGCACGATGGCGCCCATGGCCTTGACGCTATCGGAGGAGAAGATGTTGAACAGGGACACGCAGATGGTGGTGACAATCAGGCCGGACACGCCGCGCAGGGCCTCCAGGCTGCCGAACATGCCGCCCTGCTCGTCGGAATCGGCCAGCAGGTTAATGCACTTGACGGAGGAGGACCAGAAGGTGAGCACGGTGGTGACGGCCCACAGCACGTGGATGGCCATCAGCATGGTGTAGCTGGGCCAGAAGGACTCCCACAGGCCCAGGATGCCGGTGCCGACCATGGAGAACACCAGCAGCTTCTTGGGGTCGAACTTATCGGCGATCCAGCCGCCGGGCAAATACAAAATCACGTTGGCGATGCCGTAGACGTTGAGCAGCTTGCCGTAGTCGGAATCCCGGCCCACCAGGCCCATGGCCTCCTGGAGGGGGGTGTAGTAGGTGTACATCAGGTAGGGCAGCACGTAGATGGTGTTCATAGCCAGCACCATCAGGATGAAGGTCAGGAACTTTTTCCCTTGCGGTTTTTTCATAACAATTTCCTCCGAATCTTTTGAAATACAGGCCGGTAGGACGGGACCGTCGCAGGTTCTCTCTTGCCTCCTTCCTGTGGGGTTTGCGCCGAGACGCTCACGCCTTGCGGCCGGTGAGGGCCCGGGAGTTGAAGTTGCCGCCGATGAGCTCGTTGGCGGGCAGCAGCATGACGAAGGCGGCGGGGTCCAGGGAGGGCAGCAGGGCCTTCACCCGGGGCACCTCCGAGGGCTTCATGGCCAGGATGAGCATATTGCGCTCCGCTCCGGTGTACATTCCGGTGCCGGACAGGCGGGTCACCGCCCGGCCCAGGGCTTTCATCAGCGGGTCAGCCACCTGGTGGGCGTCGATGGAGGTGATGATCATGCAGATGCACCCCCGGTCGAAGCCCAGCACGATGCGGTCGGAGATCACCGAGCAGATGAAGATGGTGATGATGGCGTACAGGCCGATTTCAATGCTCCCCGAGGCCGCCATGGACAGCAGCACCACCGTCCCGTCCAGCACCACGCTCATCTTGCCCACGCTCATGGTGGGGAACTTTTTGATGAGCAGGCGGTTGAGCAGGTCCGTGCCCCCGGTGGAGCCGTTGCCGATGGTGAGAAAGGCCATTCCCACCCCGTAGATCACCCCGCCGAACACAGCGGCCACGGTGGGGTCGTCGGTGAGGGTGGGCAACCCCTCGAACAGCCAGATGGTGCCGGAGTACAGCGTGGCCCCCACGATAGCCCCGGCGGCGTATTTCCAGCCGTTGGTCAGCAGCGCCACCAGAAGAATAGGGATGTTCATCAGGTAGATCAGGGTGGCCACATTGATGGGGACAAATTGGTTGAGCACCACCGCCAGGCCGGAGATGCCCCCGGCGGCAATGTTGTTGCCAACCAGAAACAAATCCAGGGACAGGGAGTACAGCAGGATGCCACCCAGGACATAGAGCCAGCGTTTGACGGTGGGGACATACTGAGACAGGTCGCTCATGGGCGATTCCCTCTTTTTCGCTTCAGGATGGGCCCTCAGATCAGGCCGTTGTAGGGCAGAGCCCAGGTGAACAGCAGGAACAGGGTGGTCAGTATGCCCATGACGATCAACAGCCAGCCGTAGCGCCGGTCGATCTGATACTCCCGGGCCACCCGTTCCTCCTTGGGGAGGACCAGCAGGCTGTCCCGGTAGGCGGACTCCTCCGCCGTCACCGGGCTGACCTTGGAGCCGACGACCGCGAAGATCAGGCTCAGGTACAGGCCGATGAAGAAGGGGTCCAGGAAGTTGATGAAGATGGCGTTGAAGGGGGCGACCCCGAAGCCCACCAGGCATTTGGAAATGATGAAGCCCAGGAAGCCCGCCGTCATGGACCACCGGGCCCCGGTGGCGGACAGCTTGCCGGACACAATGCTCCCCACGCCGGGCACCAGCCAGGAGGCGGCGATGATGGTGGAGGCGAACCAGGAGATCACCCGCACCCCGCCCAGGCCCAGGTAGGCCAGGACCAGGGAGACGATGCCCACCGCCAGCATGATGATGCGGCTGGTGCGCAGTTGGTGCTTCTCGTCCTTGAACTCCACGGGGAAGATGTCCGATGTGACCGAGAAGCCCACCACCGACAGGAAGGTGGAGGCGGAGGACAGGCCTGCGGCCATAATGCCCGCCAGCAGCAGGGTGCCCACCAGCTTGGGCATGACGTTGAACGCCGCCCAGATCAGCACCCGCTGGGGGTCCTCCATGTTGGGCTGGAGGTTGATGACCGAGATGGACATGATGTTTACATACAGCAGGAACACGGTGGTGCAGATGGCGGCGACGGCGCCGGAGCGGAAGGTGACGTGCTCGCTCTTGGCCATCAGGTTGCGCCCCGCCTGCCAGGGGGATACGCCCACGGTGATAAACCAGATGATGCCCATGGTGACGGCGTACATCACCGCGCCGAACACGTCGGAGGCCCCGGTGCCGGGGACGTTGCCGTGGTAGTCCAGCAGGCCCTCGGCGGCGGCGGGGTTGTTCATCAGGTTCTCCAGCAGACTGCCGATGCCGCCCTGGGCGTTGAAGATGTAAGGTCCGGCGATGATGGCGGCCACGATGAACACCATGAACATCATGGTGTCGGTGATGATGACTCCCTTGGAGCCGGACCAGAAGGTGAACGCGGTGAAGCAGGCCCAGGCGATCAGCAGGCACAGCTCGTAGCTCAGCCCGGTGAGCTCCTGCATGAGGATGCCCACGCCGGTGATGCAGGCCAGCAGGTAGGCCGTCAGCGAGATGATGGTGATGATGCCGGCGATCCGGCGGTTGCGGGGGTCCTTATAGCGGGTGCCGAAGTACTCCGGCATGGTGCCGCACTCCGACCGGCGCAGGTAGCGTCCGAAGAACAGCGGCCCGAATACGTAGCCGCAGGCGCACATGGAGTTGAGCAGTACCAGGGAGGTAATGTTGCCGGTGTAACAGAAGCCCTGGTCCCCCATGAAGCCGTTTACCGACAGCATGGAGGCGAACAGGGTGCCTGCGATGAGGATGGTGGGGGCGTTGCGGCCGCTGACGTAGTAGTCGTCGATGTCCTTGACCTTCCGTCCCGCCAGCAGCCCTACCACCAGATAGACCGCAATGCTGACGATAACGCCCACAAAGAAGATGATGTTGCCGTCGTTCATGCGCCGTCCTCCTTCCGTTCTTCCTTGTCCCCGGAGGCCCACTTCTTCTCCTCACGCTTGAGGTAGACGTTCATGAAGACGCCGGACAGAGCCAGGAAGCCGCCGATGAGGATGGAATAAACGATCTCTCCCATAGGATCGAACTCCTTTCTCGCGGTGGGGGGCTGCCGTTTGGCGGCGGTCCCCCGGTTCGGATCGAACAGCGGGCCCTTACAGGCCCATGCGGGAGGCGATGACCATCTTCTGCACCTCGGAGGTGCCCTCGTAAATTTCGGTGATCTTGGCGTCCCGCATCATGCGCTCCACGGGGTAGTCACGGGTGTAGCCGTAGCCGCCGAAGAGCTGCACGGCCCGCCAGGTGACCTCACGGGCGGTTTCGGAGGCGAACAGCTTGGCCATGGCCGCGTCCGAGGAGTAGGGGTCCCCGGCGTCCTTGGCGGCGGCGGCGCGGTAGACCAGCAGCCGGGCGGCGTCCACCCGGGTCTGCATCTCGGCCAGCATGAACTGGGTGTTCTGGAACTTGGAGATGGACTTGCCGAACTGCACGCGGTCCTTGACGTACTTCACCGTTTCGTCGATGGCGCCCTGGGCGATGCCCAGCGCCTGAGCGGCAATGCCGATGCGCCCGCCGTCCAGCGTCATCATGGCGATCTTGAAGCCCTTGTTGAGCTCGCCCAGCAGGTTCTCCTTGGGCACCTTTACGTTCTCGAACACCAGCTCGCAGGTGGAGGAGCCCCGAATGCCCATCTTCTTCTCGTGGCTGCCGAAGGAGAAGCCCTCCCAGCCCTTCTCGATGATGAAAGCGGAGATGCCCTTGTTGCCCGCGGCCTTGTCGGTCATGGCGAACACCACGTAGGTGTCGGCCACCTCGCCGTTGGTGATGAAGATCTTGGAGCCGTTGAGCAGCCAGTGGTCGCCCTTGTCCTCAGCGGTGGTGCGCTGCATGGCCGCGTCGGTGCCCGCGTTGGGCTCGGTGAGGCCGAAGGCGCCCAGCTTATCGCCGGTGGCCAGGTCGGGCAGGTACTTTTCCTTCTGCTCCTGGGTGCCGAAGTGCTCGATGGGCCAGCAGCACAGGGAGGTATGGGCGGAGATGGTCACGCCGGTGCTGGCGCAGGCCTTGGAAATCTCCTCCACCGCCATGACGTACTCCAGGTTGCCCATGCCCACGCCGCCGAACTCCTCGGCGATGGGGATGCCCAGCAGGCCGATTTCGCCCATTTTGGGGATCAACTCAGAGGGGAAGCGCTCCTGCTCGTCCAGCTCGGCGGCGATGGGGCGCAGCTCCTTGTCCACAAACTCCCGGAACATGGTCTGCATGAGCTGCTGCTCGTCGTTCCACTTAAATTCCATGGGGGAACACTCCTTTTCAGATGGATTTTTGAGATCAGCGGTACTTCTTGAGCACCTGGCGGGCGGCGATCACGGTCTGGATCTCGCCGGTGCCGCCGGAGATGCGGGTGATGCGCAGGTCGCGGTAGATCCGGCTGACCCGGCTGCCGCAGAAGCCGA
>CAJTTS010000086.1 GCA_910579155.1 uncultured Oscillospiraceae bacterium
TCCATGGAGAAGCAGATGCGGGCCGAGCGCGAGCGCCGCGAGGCCATCCTCCAGGCCGAGGGCCAGAAGCAGTCCCAGATCCTGGTGGCAGAGGGCGAGAAGCAGTCCGCCATCCTCCGGGCCGACGCCGCCAAACAGGCCAAGATCATGGAGGCCGAGGCGGAGAAGACCGCCAAGATCCTGGCCGCCGAGGCTGAGTCCGAGGCCATTATGAAGGTGCAGCAGGCCACCGCCGACGCCATCAAGCTCATCAACGAGGCCGCCCCCGGCGAAGCCGTCATCAAGATCAAGGCCCTGGAGGCCTTCCAGAAGGCCTCCGACGGCCGGGCCACCAAGATCATCATCCCCAGCGAGCTGCAAGGACTGGCCGGGCTGTGCGCCAGCGCCAAGAGCGTGTTCGACACCGTGGAGCCCAATCCCCCCAAGAAGTAAACCGCCATGAAAAGCATCAAACCGGGCCGCGGCCCGTCCGGTATGAAGTTTCTAAACAGCATTTTCAGCATCGTGTTCGGCGCGATCTGGACGCTGATTGCCATCTTTATAGCCACCGGCGCTATGGTGGCTGGCGGCATGTTGGGCATCATTGCGATGATTTTTCCCTTGTTCGGGGTGGTGTTCATGATCAACGGCATCGTCCACGCGATGTATAACTACAAAAACGCCACCGGCAAAGACCGCTACTCCGAGTTTGACATCACAGAGGACGGCGAGGAGGGCGACCCCGGCCGGCGCTGGGTGAAGGGCGCGGAACCCTGGGACCAGCCCGGACAGTCCCGGCCTCCGGAGCGCGGGACAAGGTTCTGCCCCTACTGCGGAGCCAATCTCCAGGGGGACTTCCGTTTCTGCCCCAAGTGTGGGCGGGAGCCGCCGTCCTAAACCGAATAAAAAGAGCGTCCTTTCCATCGGAAGGACGCTCTTTTTCGTTTTTGCATGTTTAAATAAGCAGTTCACTGGAAACAGGGCGACACCGCCGCCCAGATGCGCTCCGCCACCTGGTCCCGGGTGCCGGAGCCGTCCACCACCGCCACGTTCTCCACGTCCTTCAAGCGCTCAAAGGCCCGGAAGTACAGCTCCCGGGTTTTGCGCAAACGGTCCTCCTGGTCGAAAATCTCCTCCACAAAGCGGTTTTTGTGGATACGCTCCAGGGCGATCTCCACCGGCACGTCCAGAAATACGGTGAGGGTGGGGCGCAGCAGGCCGGCGCTGACCGAGTTGGCCTGAATGACCCACTCCATATCCATATCCACGCTGTGGTAGGCGTAGGAGGAGAAATAGTACCGGTCGCTCACCACGGTGATCCCCTTGTCGATGGCGGCGCACAGGCCGTCCACCTCATTCACCAGATGGTCGATGCGGTCGGCCGCGTACAGCGCGGCAATCACCCGGTTGTCCGCGGTGACCCGGCCCGTGAAAATCTGCCGGATCAGCGAGCCCACCGGGCCTCCGGTGGGTTCCCGGTCCGCGCGGCAGGGCAGGCCCAACCCCTCCAGCCGACTCACCAGCGGACCGATCTGGCTGCTCTTGCCGGAGCCGTCGATGCCCTCCAGGGCGATAAATTTCCCCTTCCCCATCTTACAGCGCCCTGCTGCTGTCGTGGAGGAACAGCAGGTACATCACATAGCCTATGATCTGGACAATCCCGGCGACGGCGGACACCAGCCCGGCGGCAATGTTGATGATAGGGATGATGCCCAGCACCGAGCACACGATGGAGACGGCGGTACAGGCGGCATAGATTTTGATGACAGTACCGCCCCGCCGGGACAGCGCCTCCTGCCCGATGGAGTGGAGCAGGTTGGAGGTGGTATTGCACACGCTGAACATCATCAAAAGACCGACAACCTCAGCGGCCACGTCCAGGATAGAGCTGAGAAAGCCCTCCGAAAGAAAGCCGACGATCAGGTTTATCACCACTGCCACGACGGCGAACCCCAGAGCGGCGCGGTAGTTGTCGTCGTCGTCCCCGGCCCTGTAGATGCCCAGCAGTTCCACAAATGGTGCGGCGATGAGGAGCAGGGCGCCCACAAAGGGCACCCAGACCAGCAGAACGCCAACGATCATCAGGATCTGGCCGATGAACATCAGCCGTAGGCCGTTTGCGGCGTTTGGATATCTCATAAAATTACCTCCTCGGAATCATTTATCTCCTATTATATGCACGTTGACATGGGGATAGGTCATCTCAATGCCGGCCCCGTCAAAGGCGGACTTGAATCCGTCGGTCAGGTCAAAGTATACCGTCCAGTAGTCGGCGTTGGCGGTCCACACCCGCATAACATAGCGGATGGCGTTGTCGCCATACTCGTCCACGTGGACGGCGGGCTCCGGGTCGTCCAGCACCAGGGGATGGTCCGCCGCCATTTGCGTCAGCAGGGCGATGACCCGCTCCGTGGGCGCGCCGTAGCCGGCGGACACCTTCAACTCCACCCGGCGGGTGGGCTGGGCGGAGTAGTTGGTGATATTGGCGGACACGATGGTGCTGTTGGGCAACTGCACCAGCTTGTTGTCCGGGGTGGTCAGCTTGGTGTAGAATATGCCGATCTCCGTCACCGTACCGGAACAGCCCCCGGCGTCCACGTAGTCCCCCAGCTTGAAGGGGTGGGAGGCCAGGATCTGCATCCCGCCCGCCAGGTTGGACAGGAAGTTTTGCAGCGCCAGGGAGAAAGCCAGGCCGACGACGGACAGCAGCGCCACCAGCGACGTGACCTCAATGTCCAGACAGCCCAGCACAATGATGACCGACACCGCCCACAGCACGCCCCTGAGCAGGCTGCGCATCAGGGTTTGCAGGGGCGCGTCCAGCTTGGTGCGGCCCAGGGCGCGGGTTGCCAGCTTGGTCAGCACTTTGATAAACACCAGGCAGACCACGGCCGCGATAACCGCACTGAATATATTGCTGGCTGTGAGCTTGCTGATGCTGTCCAAAAACTCGTCTTTGGCTTCGTCCGGCAGCCCAGCGCTGAGCAAGACCCGCATGGGTCCCCGCCTCCGTTCTTTCTATATATGCGTGTGTCGCAATAACGGCCTCGACGTTATATTTTACCACAAGTCCAGTCGCGGCGCAAGGCTCACCCATCCGTCCCCAGGACAATGCCGGCAAGGGCTCCCTCCCCCACGCCGGTGATTTTTACGTCCGCCAGCCGGTTGTGAAGGTTCTCCCCCGCCGCCCGGACCAGGGCGTAGTTGGGAGCATGGCCCTGCCAGAGGCCGTCCTTCTCCTCCTCGAACAGCACCGGAAGAGTCCGGCCCACCCGGCTTTCCAGCCACCGGGCCTCCAACTCGCTTGCCAGGGCAATGGCCTCACGGGCCCGGGCCTCCTTTTCCTCCTTGGGCACCTGATCCGGCATGGCGTCGGCGGGGGTGCCGGGCCGCCGGGAGTAGGGAAACACGTGCATGGCGGTGAAGGCGCACTTCCGGATAAACTCCAGGGTCTGGTCAAACTCCTCTCTGCTTTCCCCGGGAAATCCGGTGATAAGGTCGGTGGTAACGCCGGGGTCGGCAAAATATTCTCTCAGTAATCGAACGGACTCATCATACCGGGCGGTATTATATTTCCGGTTCATCCGCCTCAGAGTAGCGTCACAGCCGGACTGGAGGGACAGATGAAAGTGGGGGCACAGGTTGGGCAGGGTAGCGGCACGGCGGCAGAAGTCCTCCGTCACCGTCCGCGGCTCCAGGGAACCCAGCCGCACACGAAGGTCCGGCACGGCGGCGCATACCGCCTGGATGAGATCAACGAGGGTCTGCCCGGTTTTCAGGTCCCGCCCCCAGGCGGATATCTCAATGCCGGTGAGCACCACCTCCCGGTAGCCCTCCGCCTCCAGCTTCCGGGCCTGCTCCACGGCTTCATCCAGCGGCAGGGACCGCACCGGGCCCCGGGCGTAGGGGATGATACAGTAGGCGCAGAAGTTGACGCAGCCGTCCTCCACCTTGAGCATGGCCCGGGTCCTGCCCGCCGCCCCGCCGGCGGGCAGGCGCTCGAAGTCCCGGCGGGCCAGGGCGTTGTCCACGGTGATCACCTGCTCTCCCCTGGCCTGGAGCAGCTCCTCCAGCCGGTCCAAAAACGCCATCCGCCCCGCCGAGCCGGATACCAGGTCCACCCCTAACGCCGCCACGGCCGACCGATCGGTCTGCGCGTAGCAGCCGCACACGGCCACCACAGCGCCAGGGGCGTTTTTGCGGGCCCGGCGGATGATATTACGGCACTTTTTATCGCTGACGGCGGTGACGGTGCAGGTGTTTACGATGTAGGCGTCCGCCGGACTGTCAAAGTCCGTCAGGCTGTGGCCCCGGCGGAGCAGCTCCCGCTCCATGGCCTGGGTCTCGTACTGGTTCACCTTGCAGCCCAGGGTGTAGATGGCGATGTCCACGGCAGCTCCCCCTCGTCGGTAAGTTCCGGTTATTATACCATACCGGAGGGCAAATGGCAACCGCGGTTCCCACATCCTTGCCCCGCCCGGAGGCGGGTGGTATAATGGAGGGGGGAAACAGACCGGAAACGGAGAAAGAAACCAAAAGTTGCGTGTTTGTAACGGAAGGTATGATTGATTTTTGCCGAAAGGGAGGGCTATCATGGAACTGAGAGAAAAACTGATTGAACTGCGCAAGGCAAAGGGCTGGACCCAGGATGAGCTGGCCCGGGAGCTGGGCATATCCCGGCAGGCCGTCTCCAAATGGGAGCGGGGCGTTATTGCCCCGGCCACCATGAATCTGGCTGCGCTGGGGCGTCTGTACGGCGTTCCCCTGGACGAACTGGTGAACGGCGAGCCGCCGCCCCAGGAGGAGGCCGCCCCGGCGGTGGCGCTGGTGGAGGAATCAGAGGCCGCTGAACCACAAAAGAAACCCAAATTGCTAAGGCTGGCGGGGGGCATTGCGGCGGCAACGCTCATTCTGTTGGTGGCCGCCGCGTCGGTTATTACCATTGTTTCCGCTGTATTTAAGGAGCCGGAGAAGCCAAAAGACGGTCCTGCTATTATCAATCAGGATGATATGGAATGGGAAGATATTGATTGGGATGATTCGACACCCTATGAATGGACATGGAAAATCTCAGAATAAAATGGAGGTCTGTACACATGAAACGGCGGAACATTTTACGGGTGCTTTTGGCTTGTGTAGCAATGATTGCTTCCAGCGTCATGCCCGTAAACGCGGCGAGCACCCAAAATGAATACATATGCTTGGAGGATATGGCGTGCGAATTGGTCGAGCCGTCAGATCTGGGGTGCTGGAAAACATCTATCATACCACAATCTCAGGGACAAATTCACGAAAATTTTCCTGCGCATTCTTTGTGCCCCATGGACAGCTCCATTTCACTAGCGGTCAATGATATAATCACCTTTAATTGTTCCTACTCGCCATCGTCAGCCAGCATGGACTTTGGCGTTACATCTTCCAGCGGCAGATTCTACCACATCAACGTAAAGGGGGGCAGTATCAATCAAACAATCAGAATCAGCCAAAGCGGAAGCTATAGGGTGGCGATCAGGAACAATTCTTCTCAAACTGTGCGTGTGGTTGGGTTTGTGAACTATTGACCGTATAGTCCCACACAAAGCAAAGAAAGGAGTACCTATGAAAACAAAGCGCATTCTGCCCCTGCTGCTGGCCCTGGCGCTGTCCCTGTCCATGGCCGTCCCCGCCTCTGCCACCGAACCCAGTGACGGCGACGGAAACGAGGGGATCGAGCTGCATATGCAGCTCTTTGAGGACCCGAGCATCAGTGTATGGGGTACTTTCCGCACTGATTCGTTTACCTCCACCCCCGGCAACGGCGGATACATCAAAGTCTGGTACCGCAACAGCTCGGATAAAGCCGCTACCGTCTACCTTTACCGCGAGGGCCAGTCTGAGCCTGTCGGCTCGGTGAAAGTTGAGCCCAACAGCGATCCCGGCGTAATCCGGTATACCGGCTCCGATACGGAAGCGGTCAGCTACTATGTCCGTATCACCGCCGCTCTCAACGGGCCGGTTCGCGGCTATCTGGCCGTCGCGCAGAAATTCAACAGCACCGATTGACCCGTCAAGCTCTGCCCCCGCCCCGCTTCTGGGCGGGGTCTTTTTGCGTCCGGATTTTTTTGCCGGATGGGCCTATACATTTCCACCCCGTCGTGGTACAATGTGTGGACAGCTTTTGAAAGGCGGCCCGACCTATGAACCACAGTTTTTTTGCCTACCTCTTCCGGATGCGCTACATCGCCCGCTGGGCGCTGATGCGCAACACCCGCACCGAGAACGTGGAGGAGCACTCCTATGAGGTGGCGGTGCTGGCCCACGCCCTGGCGGTGATCGGCCGTGACGTGTTCCACAAAGAGATCGACCCGGATCAGGCGGCGGTAACCGCCCTGTTCCACGACGCGCCGGAGATCATCACCGGGGACATGCCCACCCCCGTCAAGTACCACAACCCCTCCCTGCAAAACGCCTATAAGCAGGTGGAAGCGGCGGCCCAGGACAGGCTGCTGTCCATGCTGCCCCCGGAACTGGTCCCGGCCTACGAACCCTTGGTGCGGGAGTCGGACCGCAAGGTTCGGCGGTATGTGAAGGCGGCGGATAAGCTGTCGGCGTACATCAAGTGCGTGGAAGAACTGAAAGCGGGCAACTCCGAGTTCAAGAAAGCGGCGGAGCAGACCATGGCGGCGCTGAAGGACATGGGGATGGAGGAGTTGGAATATTTCACGGAGAAATTCCTTCCGGCGTTCAGCCTGACGCTGGACGAGTTACAGTGAGGAGGCCGCTATGTGAGCCAACATTTTAAGAGCTATGCCGCCGTTTTGCCCGTCATCCTGCGGAAGCGGGAGGGCCGGGAGGAGGTGCTGCTCCACCGCCGGACCTTTCTTCTGTCCCGCACCGGCGTTCCATACAGCGAGATACTTTACCACACTCCAGAGGAGGAAGAAACATTATGAGAGCCATTGTTACCGTTATAGGCCGCGACCAGGTGGGCATCATCGCCGCCGTGTGCGCCCTGCTCAGCGAGAAGAACGTCAACGTGCTGGACATCAGCCAGACCGTTCTCCAGGAGTATTTCACCATGATTATGCTGGTGGACGCCTCCCAGGCCACGGTGCCCTTTGCCCGGCTCAGGGAGGACCTGGCCGAGGCCGGCAAGGAGCGGGGCCTGGACGTCCGGGTGCAAAGAGAAGATATTTTCGACGCGATGCACCGCATCTGAGGGCTGAGCCATGATTAACACCAACGACATTTTGCAGACCATCCAGATGATCGACCACCAGCATCTGGACATCCGCACCATCACCATGGGCATCAGCCTCTTGGACTGCTGCGACCCTGACCCCCACGCCGCCTGCCGGAAGATTTACGACAAGATCACCACCTCCGCCGAGAAGCTGGTGAAAACCGGCGAGGATATCGAGGCCGAGTTCGGCATCCCCATCGTCAACAAGCGCATCTCCGTTACCCCCATAGCCCTGGTGGCCGGGGCGTCCCGCACCACCGACTACGTCCCCTTCGCCGCCGCCATGGACAAGGCGGCTAAGGCGGTGGGGGTCAACTTCATCGGCGGCTTCTCCGCCCTGGTGCAAAAGGGCATGACCGAGGGAGATAAAAAGCTCATCGCCGCCATCCCGGAGGCCCTGGCGGTCACCGACGTGGTGTGCTCCTCCGTCAACGTAGGCTCTACCAAGGCGGGCATCAACATGGATGCGGTGGCTCTCATGGGCCGGACCATCAAGTCCGCTGCGGAGCGCACTGCCGACCGTGGCGGCTTTGGCTGCGCCAAGCTGGTGGTGTTCTGCAACGCGGTGGAGGACAACCCCTTCATGGCCGGGGCGTTCCACGGCGTGGGCGAGGCCGAACGGGTCATCAACGTGGGGGTGTCCGGGCCCGGCGTGGTACACCACGCCCTCCAGTCGGTGAAAGGCCAGCCCTTCGACGTGGTGGCGGAGACCATCAAAAAGACCGCTTTCCAGGTGACCCGCATGGGACAGCTCGTGGCCCGTGAGGCCAGCGCCCGGCTGGGCGTTCCCTTCGGTATTGTGGACCTCTCCCTGGCCCCCACCCCTGCCGTCGGAGACAGCGTGGCCCGGATTCTGGAGGAGATGGGCCTGGAGGTGTGCGGCGCCCATGGCACCACCGCCGCCCTTGCCCTGCTGAACGACGCGGTAAAAAAGGGCGGCGTGATGGCATCCTCCTCGGTGGGGGGGCTGTCCGGGGCCTTCATCCCGGTGAGCGAGGACGAGGGCATGATCGCCGCCGCCCAGGCGGGCAAGCTGACTCTGGAAAAGCTGGAGGCCATGACCTGTGTGTGCTCGGTGGGGCTGGACATGATCGCCGTCCCCGGCGACACCTCTGCCGCCACCCTGTCCGCCATCATCGCGGACGAGGCCGCCATCGGTATGGTGAACCAAAAGACCACCGCCGTGCGCATCATCCCCGCGCCGGGGAAGCAGGTGGGGGACATCGTGGAGTTCGGCGGGCTGCTGGGCTCCGCGCCGGTGATGCCTTGCCACACTGGAAGCGCGGAGGAGTTTGTGGCAAGAGGCGGACGAATCCCGGCTCCCATGCACAGCTTGAAAAACTGAGCGTCCGAGCCGTCGTAAGCAGGCGCACCACAACATCGAAAAGGGCCAAAGGCAAATGCCTTCGGCCCTTTTGACCTATGTGGATTCTCTCGGGTCCGGGTCCGCCCAGAGGGTGGAAAAGTAGTCGTAATACGGCATGAGGAAGGAAAACCCTTCCACCAGCCGCTCCGCCAGCTCGGGCGTGTAGATGAACTCGGTCAACTCCTCCTCGTGGCCCACAGAGAAGGATTTTTTGTTGTACCACCGGGTCAGTTTCGGCTCGCCACAGGTCTTCTGCCGCTTATACTCCGGACCTTCCAGCGCAAACTCCTTCTGCTTTGCCAGCTTGTTCTCCAGCTTCAGCAGGGGCTTAGGGTCGGCGTCGATACGGGCCCGGTGCTTTTCCATCAACACCGGCTGGGCGCACCAGAAGCCCATTCCGTAGCTCCAGCCCTCCGGGGCCAGCTCGAACCACAGCACCGGGTGGTCGCCGCCCGTCTCGCTGCCAAAGCGGAACAGGGAGAGCCACAGATGATCCTTATAGGGTCCCCGGCCAAACAGCCGCCGGGCGTCCCGGTAAATGCGGGAAATTTTCAAATTCAGCCCGCTCTTGGGAAAGCGGTCCAGCAGGGCGCCCTGCACCTGGGCGCCAAGCTCCTTCATCGGCTCAAGAAAACAGGTCTGATAGTCGGACTTATGGGCCTCAAACCAAGAACGCTCGTTGTTGAACCGGATGCCCCACATGAAATCCACAGTCTCCTGGGAAAACCCTTGAAACATAGCTCATTCCCTCGCTCCGATGCCGGTATCGGTAAAGCCGTCCGGCAACGGGATGTCAATATATTGGGTGGGAGTAGGCACGGGCTCCGGGTTCACCGTGGGCGGGTCCACAGGGCCTGGGTCAACACCGGGGTCCACACTGGGACCAGGGTCGATGCCGGGGCCAGGGTCCACGCTGGGACCTGGGTCAACGATGGGGTCCGGATCGGTGCTGGGTATCACCGGGGGATCGGTGACCACAGGCGGCTCTGCCGTACCCCCGCCCCAGGGACCGGAGTCCAAGGGGTTGTAAAGGATCACCTTGTCCCGCTTGGCGTAGGTGCTGTGGTTTTCAAAGGTGCGGGACATCAGGTTGCCGTTGGCATCGTACACACAGCGGTAAACGTCCACCACGTAACCGGTGTAGGGGGTGGTTTTTACCTTTGTCGTGCCCCGCTCAAGGGTCTCGTCCGGCTCATACACGGTGGTCCAGGCGGTGGAGGACTGGGTGTACCGCTGGGTCTCCACTTTGATGTTGTCGGGGTTGCTGCCGTAGAACTGCACCGTCAGCTTGCCCCAGGCTCCACCCTCGGTATAGGCCACAATCTTGATGGGGAAGCCGGTGCTGTTGCGGAACTGGAAGTCCAGAGAGGGATAGTAGATGGTGGCGTCCAGCCCGTTTGGGATATAGCCGGTGGAAAAGGCGTGGCAGGCCCGCCGGACGATCTCCAGGTTGGAGTATACCGCGCAATAGTACAGCGAGGAGGACACCTGGCACACGCCGCCGCCGTCCATTGGGACGGTCTCGCCGTTCTGGTAGCCGGTGCTGGGCTTATAGCCGTTGCGGGCGCTGGGGTCGCCGATGGTGCCGATATAGGAGAACACTTCTCCCGGTTGGAGCACCTTGCCGTTGCAGGACTCGGCGGCCCGGTTCACGTTGAAGGAGCGGTTGGCCACACCGTCCATGTTGGTGGTGACGGAGGCCAGCAGGTCCTTGTAGTACATGGACTCGTCTGCGGAGGTCCCCGGCGGGGTGTACTCCAAGGGGATGGTCACCGGCTCCCCGGGGGCGGCGGCGTCCAGCAGGGACTGGGCCTCCTCGGCGTTGACGGACAGGCCGATCACCGCCGGGGTGAGCTTGCCGTTCTCGTCCACACCGGCGGCCTTGGGCTCCACGTACACCAAATCATGGAGCACCTCGCCGCTGAGCTCTGCGCTGGGGACGATTTCAGGCTCCACCGCCAGTTCGGTAGCGCCCTGGGCCAAGGCGGACTCCACCGCCTCCAGCAGGGCCTCGGTATCCACCTGCCGGCCGTCGGCGCCTGGGGTGACCACCACATTTTCCGAACCCAGCTCATAGGTGAAATCCACCGGCTCCTGATAGAGCTCGTCAGAGATGGACTGAATCACTTTTTTTGCCTCGGCCTCCCCCTCGGGGGTGAAGGCGGCGGCGGACAGGGACAGGTCGGCGGGCTCCTTCATGGCGCCCAGCCACAGGGCGCCCAGCTTCCAAAAGGGCTGCTCCTCCTTGGCGCTGAAGCCTACATCCACCGCAACCTCCGGGACGCAGGTCATCAGCTCGCCGGTGAGCTCCGCCCGCTTGCCCTCGCCGTAGAGCAAAGTCAGCTTGCGGCTGTCCAGCCGCTGGTCCATTTCCCGGGCGACCACCGCCAGGGCGTCCTCCCTGGTGAGTCCGCCCAACTCGGCCACGGTTTCACCACGGTTGTCCACGGCCACCGCGCCAGGCAAAAGCTGGTCGTTGCTCCGCACCCAGGCGCACAGGCCGAAGTAGCCGCCCACGGCGGCCACCGCAATCACCGCTGCCGCGATCCCGGCGACGAGTCCCGTCGGAAAACTTTTTTTCGGAGTGGATTCTTCCATAATACAGCGAAACCTCCCGCCGTGGGGCCGCGCGCGGCTCTCCCCACGGATGAACTGATATCATTGCACGCTCAAACGCAATCATGCCATAGCGGCAGTTACAGACATTGTACCACTATATATTGAATTGGGCAAGGCAAAGTATGCAAAAAAAATGTTACAATTCGGTATCAAAATTGGAGGAAAAGTGAGGAAAAACAGATTCCCATATATGAAACCACCCGCCAGGACCAGCGGGTGGTTTCGCATCCGTTCGACGCGGCGCTCAGGCCTTGTGGCTCTCCACGATGGCGCCGCTGCGGAAGGCGGCCACCAGGTCCACCAACTCGTCGATCTGGCCCTGGAGCTTCCGGCCGATGTCGGTCTGGAGGATCATGGCCCGGCTCTCCAGCCGCTCGAACACCTGGGTGGTGGAGGCGATGTCATAATTTTTGTGAATGGCGGCGGCCCTGCCCACAAAGGGCTCATGGGCTACCAGCCGGAAGCAGGAGGAATTGTAGATGAGGGTGTACCCGGCGATGCCGGTGGTCTTTTGGTACGCCTTGCAGAACCCGCCGTCGATGACGATCAGCCTGCCGCCGCCCTTTACCGGACTCTCCCCCTTCTTGGACTTCACGGGGACATGGCCGTTGATGATGTGGCAGTGGGGGCCCTCCAGACCGAATTCCTTCAAAATGCCCTCGCACACCGAACGGTCGTTGTACAGATGATAATAGGCGTTTTTGGTCTCCACATGGGTGGACTCGTCGGCGATGAACCTCCGTTCAAAGGTAGTCATACGATCCCGGCCGAAGATGGGGCTGTTGCGCCCGCACCACAGCCACCACAAAAAGTCCATGCCCTGTTGCCGTTCCGGCGAGCCCGCCTTGTTGTAGTAGGCCCGGCGGGCCACCCGGTCGGCATAGTCCAGGAACGCCCGGCCCGACAGGTTGTCGCAGCCCATGAGGGAGAAGCGCATCAGGGCGCCGTCCTCGTGCATGGGGATGCAGCCGTGGAAGAGCAGGTTGCCGTTGTAGATGCGGTACAGGCTCCCCGCGGAGTAGAGGAAGCGCACATGGCGCTGAAGCTTCTCGCTGTGGCGGAAGGAGCGGGTGAGAGTGTTGATCAGCGTGTCCTCCTCCGGGGTGAGGGCGTAGGGATCGGCGGGGTCCACGGTGGGGAAGTCGGTGTCAACCATGGGGTAGGTATTGCCGCCGAAGGTGATGGTCTTGCGCTCGTAATCGACCTTGTCCAGCAACAGCCGGTCGTCCATCTGGAAGGAGGGGTTGCGCCGGATCTTCTGTCCCTCCAGCTTGAACAGGATCATAGAAATGGCCTTGTGCATCCGGGCACACAGCACCCTGTCCCGGTCGGTGATCTTGTCCTCGTCCTCCTTGGCCACTTTCACTTCGAAGCGGCTGACGTCGCAGTGGCGGTAAAACTCGTCGGCAAAGACGGACAGGGGCCGCAGGGAGATGCCGTAGCCCGTCTCAATGGTCTCCAGGTTGTTGTAGCGCAGGGAGTTGACCAGCACCGTGGCCACCAGGGTCCGGGAGCCGGAGGCCGCGCCCATCCACAGGATATCGTGGTTGCCCCACTGGATATCCACGCTGTGGTACTGCATCAGGCTGTCCATGATGACATCCGCGCCGGGACCCCGGTCGAAGATGTCGCCCACCAGATGGAGGTGGTCCACCGACAGCTTTTTGATGAGCTCGCACAACTGGATCAGGAAGTTGGACGCCCGGTCCAGGTCGATAATGGTATTGATGATATTCTCGTAGTAGTCCCGTTTGTCCGTCTCATTCTTCTCGTAATGGGTGTGGATCAGCTCGTCGATGATGTAGGCGTACTCGGGCGGCATGGCCTTGCG
>CAJTTS010000087.1 GCA_910579155.1 uncultured Oscillospiraceae bacterium
AGTCGGCCTTGTTGATATAATAGGGGGCGCGGATGGGCTGGTCGCCGAAGCGCAGATGGCTGATGGTGACGCCGCCGGTCTTCTTGGAGTCGTACTGGAAGTACGCCTGGACGTACTTGTCGGTGTGGTCGCCGATGATCTTGATGGAGTTCTTGTTGGCGCCCACGGTGCCGTCGCCGCCCAGGCCCCAGAACTTCACCTCGATGGTGCCCTCGGCCGCGGTGTTGGGGGAGGGCTTCTCCTCCAGGGACATATTGGTCACGTCGTCCACGATGCCGATGGTGAACTGGCGCTTGGGCTCAGCCTTGGTCAGCTCCTCATAGACCGCGAACACGCTGGCGGGAGGAGTGTCCTTGGAGCCCAGGCCGTAGCGGCCGCCGATCACGGACACGTCGGTCTTGCCGGCGTTGGCCAGGGCGGTGACCACGTCCAGATAGAGGGGCTCGCCCTGGGCGCCGGGCTCCTTGGTCCGGTCCAGCACGGCGATCTTCTTGCAGGTGGCGGGGATGGCGGAGAGCAGCTTGTCCGCACGGAAGGGGCGGTACAGCCGCACCTTGATCAGGCCCACCTTCTCGCCATGGGCGTTCAGGTAGTCGATGACCTCCTCGGCCACATCGCAGATGGAGCCCATGGCGATGATGACCCGGTCGGCGTCCTCGGCGCCGTAGTAGTTGAACAGCTGGTAGTTGGTGCCCAGCTTGGCGTTGACCTTGCCCATGTAGTTCTCGACGATCTCGGGGATGGCGTCGTAGTACTTGTTGCAGGCCTCGCGGTGCTGGAAGAAGATGTCGCCGTTCTCGTGGGAGCCGCGCATGACGGGGCGCTCGGGGTTGAGGGCCCGGGCCCGGAAGTCCTCGACGGCCTTCCAGTCCACCATCTCGGCCAGGTCGTCATAATCCCAGATGGCCACCTTCTGGATCTCGTGGGAGGTGCGGAAGCCGTCGAAGAAGTTCAGGAAGGGCACCCGGCCCTCGATGGAGGCCAGATGGGCCACGGCGGCCAGGTCCATGACCTCCTGGACATTGCCCTCGGCCAGCATGGCGAAGCCGGTCTGGCGGCAGGCCATCACGTCGGAGTGGTCGCCGAAGATGTTCAGGGACTGGGCGGCCACGGTACGGGCGGAGACGTGGAACACGCCGGGCAGCAGCTCGCCGGCGATCTTGTACATGTTGGGGATCATCAGCAGCAGGCCCTGGGAGGCGGTGTAGGTGGTCGTCAGGGCGCCGGCGGCCAGGGAGCCGTGGACGGTGCCGGCGGCGCCGGCCTCGGACTGCATCTCCACCACCTTGACGGTCTGGCCGAAGATGTTCTTCCGGCCGGCGGCGGCCCACTGGTCCACATTGTCCGCCATGGGGCTGGACGGCGTGATGGGATAGATGCCGGCCACCTCGGTGAATGCGTAGGACACATGGGCGGCGGCGGTATTGCCGTCCATGGTCTTGAACTTGCGTGCCATAGGCGTTTTCCTCCTTTACACTTATGAGAAGCCGTACCGATCGCCTCAGCACCCAGCTCCGCGGCCCAAATCGCCGCTGGCCGCGTTGAAAGATCTTGCAATACACAAAGTATTCCCGCGATCTTTCGCCTTGCCACCGGCGATTTTGACGCGCAGATCTGAACACTTCGGCGATCGGCACAGCTTCTGAGAACGTCCCCTCTGCGGTCCGTTCCGTTTCGCGGTAAATAGTTTACCACATCCCCGGCGGTTTTGCAATTGAAAATGCTCAATTTTTCGGTAAAGTTTCCGGGCGGACCCAGCCTTCCAGCCCCTTCCAGCCCCCCGGCCCCGGCGGGCCTTGCGAAACGGGGAAGATTGTGGTAAAGTAAGGAAAATACTGTGGAAAAGAGGTGTGGGCCATGGTGTGCAGCGTGACCTCCCTGGGGCTGAACGGGGTGGCCGGCTATCTGGTGAGCGCCGAGTGCGCCCTGTCCGGGGGCCTGCCCGCCTTCGACGTGGTGGGCCTGCCCGACGCCGCCGTCAAGGAGGCCAGGGAGCGGGTCCGCTCCGCCATCAAGTCCAGCGGCTTCGACTTCCCCGTCTCCCGGATCACGGTGAATCTGGCCCCCGCCGGACAGCGCAAGGCGGGCACGGTTTACGACCTGCCTATCCTGGTGGGCATCCTGTGCGCCGGGAGCCAGCTCTCCCTGGAGCGGGAGAAGGGCTCCGCCTTCCTGGGCGAGCTGTCCCTGGACGGGCGGCTGCGGCCGGTGCCCGGGGCGCTGCCCATGGCGCTGGCGGCAGAGCGCGCGGGGGTGCGGCGGCTGTTCGTCCCCGCCGACAACGCCCCCGAGGCCACCCTGGCGGGCGGGCTGGAGGTGCTCCCCGTCCACACGGTGGACGAGCTGGCCCGGCACCTGTCCGGGGAGCGGCCCATCCCCCCCGCCCCGGCGTGGCGGGAGGAGCAAGCCCCCCGCCGGGGACCGGACTTCTCCGAGGTGAAGGGGCAGGAGCAGGCCAAGCGGGCGCTGGAGGTGGCCGCCGCCGGGGGCCACCATGTGCTGCTGTCCGGCCCGCCCGGCTCGGGCAAGTCCATGATGGCCAAGCGCCTGCCCGGCATCCTCCCCGACATGACCAGGGCGGAGGCCCTGGCCTGCACCGAGATCTACTCTGTCATGGGGCTGACCACCAAGGAGCGGCCCATGGTCCGCCGCCGCCCCTTCCGCTCCCCCCACCACACCATCTCCGCCGCCGGGATGGCCGGGGGCGGGTCCAGCCCCCGGCCCGGCGAGATCTCCCTGGCCCACAACGGCGTCCTCTTCCTGGATGAGCTGCCCGAGTTCCACGCCGACGTGCTGGAGGTGCTGCGCCAGCCCCTGGAGGACGGCGTGGCCCAGATCTCCAGAGTGTCCGGCTCGGTGGCCTACCCCAGCCGGTTCATGCTGGTGTGCGCCATGAACCCCTGCAAGTGCGGCTGGTACGGCCACCCCTCCGGCCGGTGCACCTGCACCGGGCAGTCGGTGCGGCGCTACCTGTCCCGGCTGTCCGGGCCCATGCTGGACCGGATCGACATCTGCGTGGACGTGCCCCCGCTGGACTACGACGAGCTGTCGGGGAACGCGCCCCCGGCGGAGAGCTCGGAGGCCATCCGGCAGCGGGTCAACGCCGCCCGGCGGATCCAGACGGAGCGGTATGGCCCGGCCGGCCCCCCCTGCAACGCCCAGATGGGCCCCCATGAGCTGCGGGACCACTGCGGGCTGGACGAGAGCTGCCGCCGTCTGATCCGGGGGGCCTACGACCGGCTGGGGCTGACGGCCAGGGGGTACGACCGGATCTTGCGGGTGGCCCGGACCATCGCCGACCTGGACGGGGCCCGGGACATCCAGGTCCATCATCTTGCGGAGGCGCTGCAATACCGCCCGCCGGGGCACCTGCGGGCATGAAAAGATCCCCTGTCCGGCTGGACAGGGGATCTGTTTCGTCTTTTCGTCCTCTCCGCTCACGCCGCGGGGGCGGCGGGCAGCAGGCAGATCACCAGGGTGAGCACCATGAACACGATGGCGATCCACTTGGTCATCCGGGCCAGCCGGGCGTCGGCGGACTTGGCCTTGTTCTTGGACAGGAAGGTGTCCGCCCCGCCGGCGATGGCACCGGACAGGCCCGCGCTCTTGCCGGACTGGAGCATCACCACGGCGATGAGGGCCAGGGACACCACGAAATAGATGACGGACAGCACGATCTGGGGGGTGGTCATTTTGACTCAGATCCTTTCGGTATAAGCTTCATAAAGGCGGACTTGGCCCGCACAGGTAACAGATATGATACCACATGGACGGGCAGATTGCAAGCCCGAATTTTCCGCCCGGTCACTTGTGATAGAGCTGGCTGCCCTGATACCGGGGGGCGCAGGTGAGGCGAAGCCCCAGCTTGGCGTACGTCCCACTGTCGGCGGCGGTGAGGATCACCGAGGAGTGGGCCTCGCAGTCCCGCAGCCTGTCCAGGCTGTCCAGGGCCCGGGCGGCCAGAGGGACGGTGGCGGTGGAGATGGCCAGGGCGATCAGCACCTCATCGCTGTGCAGCCGGGGGTTGCGGCTGCCCAGGTGGCCGATCTTCAGGGCCTGGATGGGCTCGATGGCCTCCCGGGAGATGAGGTGGGCCTTCCGGTCGATGCCCGCCAGGGCCTTCAGCGCGTTGAGCAGGGCGGACGCCGCCGCCCCCATCAGCTCCGAGGTCTTGCCCACCGCGATCTGCCCGCCGGGGAGCTGGATGGCGGCGGCGGGCTCCCCGGTCTGCTCCGCCTTGTCCTCCGCGGCCTGGATCACCGGCCGCAGCTCGGGCCCCGCATGGGCCTGCTTCATCAGCAGCTCCAGCTTGTACACGATCTCGTCGCTGCCCTGGCCCCGGCGGCGGTCGCACAGCGCGGCGTAGTACCGCCGGACGATCTCCTGCCTGGCCGCGGCGCACACGGCCTCGTCGTCGGCGATGCACCTGCCCGCCATGTTCACCCCCATGTCGGTGGGGGAGCGGTAGGGGCTCTCCCCCATGATCTCCTCGAACATGGCCTGGAGCACCGGGAACACCTCCACGTCCCGGTTGTAGTTCACCGTGGTCTCCCCGTAGGCCGAGAGGTGGAAGGGGTCGATCATGTTCACGTCGTTCAGGTCCGCCGTGGCCGCCTCATAGGCCAGGTTCACCGGGTGCTTCAGCGGCAGGTCCCAGACGGGGAAGGTCTCGAACTTGGCATAGCCCGCCCGCACCCCCCGGATGTGGTGGTGGTAGAGCTGGGACAGGCAGGTGGCCATCTTGCCCGAGCCGGGGCCGGGGGCGGTGACCACCACCAGGGGCTTGGTGGTCTCGATATAGTCGTTCCTGCAGAAGCCCTGGTCGGACATGATCCGCCCCACGTCGTGGGGATAGCCGGGGATGGGGTAGTGGAGCCACACCTTCACCCCCAGGTCCTCCAGGCGGCGCTTGAACAGGTCCGCCGCGCTCTGCCCGGCGTACTGGGTGATGGCCACGCTGCCCACGTACAGCCCTTCCCCCCGGAAGGTGTCGATGAGGCGCAGAACGTCCTCGTCATAGGTAATGCCCAGATCCCCCCGAATCTTGTTCTGCTCGATGTCGGCGGCGTTGATGACCACCACGATCTCCACGCTGTCACGCAGCTCCAGCAGCATACGGATCTTGCTGTCCGGGGCGAAGCCGGGGAGCACCCGGGCGGCGTGGTAGTCGTCGAACAGCTTGCCGCCGAACTCCAGATACAGCTTGCCGCCGAACTGGCCGATGCGCTCCCGGATGCGGGCGGACTGGGTCTCCACATATTTCTGGTTGTCGAAGCCACTTTTGCTGGGCATAAAATTTCGGGGCGCGTCTCTGGTACGGCCCCTTCCCCCTCTCGCTCGTGTAAATACGCACTTCTCAAATTTTAACACATTCCGTCCCGGCGGGCAAGAGTTTTTCCCGTTCCTGCGCTCTTGGGCACGCCCTATGATTAGTTTGCAGGGTACAAGCACTATTAGCTTGCTACCCAGCAAGCTAATTTTTTTATACCTTTATGCCAGAAAAGAGGTGAAAACAGCATGGCAGGCTACGCTTTCCAATCCCTCCAGGCCAGGAAAACGCTCCAGACACTTTGGGAGGAGCAGGGCCAAACGGCAAAGGCCTTGGCAAATTCCCTAAGCGTGCCCCTCTCCACCGTCTACACGGAGCTGCACCGTGGCAGATCAGGGGACAGGCTCCCGGACCAGCGCCTCAAATATGACGCTGACCTTGCCCAGCTAAGGATGCAGCAGGAGCTTGAACAGAGAGGCCGCAAGACTGCCAGGGCATAACACCCGCACCGCCAAGCACCAAAACCAAGGAGGACAAAAACCATGAAACCCATTATTTTGAACGCACGCCCGCCCCAGGGGGAGTGCATCGGGGCCGTCCGGCTCACCCCGGAGGCGGAGCGGGTGGTCCGCCGTCTGAGCTTTAAGACCGGCCTCCCCATCCGTCAGATCGTCTCTGAGATCATCACCCAGGCTGAAAACCTCATCGAGATCAACACCCCCGGCACGGATGAGGAGGACGCTGAGAACCAGAACAACTAAGGAGGAAAACACAACATGAAAGTCCCCGTCTCAAGCATCGCCCCCGGCAAGACCGTCCTCTACCGTGGGGAGCCCTGCATCGTCCTGGAGCACCGTGAGGACGGCACGCTGCTCATGGCCGTGGAGCACATTGAGCACACCTTTGGCTCCAGCAACAACTTTGCCGCCAGCTCCCTCCGGGCCCACCTCAACGGTGCCTATCTGGATGCGCTGACGGAGAGCCACCCGGATGAGATCATCACCCGCACGGTGGACCTCACCGCCCTCAACGGCTCCAAGGAGTATGGCACGGTGGAGTGTAAGGTGGCCCCGCTCACCCTGGATGAGCTGCGCAAGTACCACGGCATCATCCCCAAGCCGGAGGTGTGGGAGTGGTCCGCCACCCCCTGGTCCACGCCCCAGGTCAATGAGGATGACTGCTGGGTCCTTGGCTTGGACTCCGGCGGCTACCTCCGCAACGACTTCTGCTCCGACACCTACGGCTCCCGCCCCGCTTTCACTCTCCCCTCCACCCTCACCATTGAGGTTGAAGATGAGGAGCCTGTCAACCCGCTGGAAGAGTACAGCGTTAATGAGCTGGTGGCGGAGGTCAACCGCCGCATGAACGCATGATGACCGCCCAGCCTAAAGGCCGCCGTCTGGCCAAGAGTAACCCCTGGCCCGCCGTTCTGGCCTGTCTCATCCTCCTGGCCGCCGTCTCCCTGTCCTTTGGGCTGGGCGCTACCCCGCTCCACGTCCACGCTGTCCCAGGTGAGGCCCAGCAGCTCCGACAGGCGCATACCCGTGAACAGGGCCACGGCCACAGGGTGCTCCAGGTCCGTACCATTTGCGGCGGTCAGCAAGGCGGCGGCTTTCCCATCGTCCAGGGGCTTTATCTCCACCCGGTCCATTTTCGGCAGTACGCACTTGTCAGCCGGATTTTTGGGGATATATTCCAAATCAACCGCCTTTTCAAGCGCCGTGTGCAGGACCATCCAAATGTGGCGGACCGTCTGCGGGGCCAGCTCCAAGGCGTTGATAAAACCCTGTATCGTGTGCGGGTGGATGCGGTCCAAGCGGGCGGCTCCCAGGGCGGGCTTGATATGCAAACGGATACAGTACTCATAGGAGGAAACCGTGGCGGGCTTGACACCGCCCAAATAGTTCTTTTGCCAAATGTCCAGCCATTCCCCCACGGTCATCTTGCAGGGCGGGGTGTAGGTGCCCCGGTTGACCTCCACGGCCACGGCCTGCATCTTCTCCCGGACTTCCTTTTGGGTCTTGCCGGAAAATGTGCGCTGGACCTGTTTGCCAGTGAGCGGGTCCCGGCCTGTGGTGATACGGGCCTCCCAATAGGTGTACTCTTTCCCATTGCGGGTGTATGTGCGCTTGTGGATGCTCCCCGCTCCTTTTGCGGCTCTTTTCGCCATGATGTGCCTCCTTTTTCGATTGACACACCCGGCCCTCCTGTGGTACACTGAGAGGGCGCAAGGGTGCCTTGTTTAGCTGACCTGGTATTTTTGTGCATCTTCGCCGCTCAGGGGTTGCAGCCCCTGGGCGGTTCTTTTTGTTTCAACGAAAACGGCGGTCAAGGCCGCTTTGTTTCATGATTGCGTTAGCGGTGTGGCGGGATTTGATTTTCCCGTCCACGGTGAAGTGCCGCCCGGTGATGGGGCTGTACCAAATGTCATGGTCCCCTTTGCCGTGGCGGACAAAAGTGCAGCCGTGTTTGGACAGCTCCGCCCGGACCTCTTTCTCATATTCGGCCATTACATTGCAATCCTCTCACAGCGCTCCGACACCATGCGGAGCTGAACAGGGGCCGGGGCCGTGCCGTTAAGCTCCAGCAGCTCAGGGACCGTGAAACGCACCCGCTCAATGAGGGCGTCAAAAGAGCCGGATTCCAGCACCAGGCCGGGAACATCGTCACTCTCCGCAATCCACACGGCGGCGTCCGGGTCCCATGTCAGCTTGATTAGTAACTCCATATTTTCCTCCTTTGCCCTGGGCCTCTGGCCTGGGGCTATTTGTTTTCATGCTTTTGGCGGCAAGAGAAACAAAGCGGGCTATCCTCCTCTCCAGTAGCAGGAGCTCTAAAGCGTGCGCCACATATGGGGCATACTTTGGGAAACGTTTCTTCTACACGGCGTTGTTTTATTTCATCCCCAAATATCTGATTAAATATTTCCTCAAATAGGTCCTCTGTAGACCCCTCTGACGGCGTTTCTGCTGGGGCGGTATCTGTGCCTTCCTGCGGCGATAGCGTTGATTGTGGGGTGTCTGTGGGCGGCTCCTGGGCCTGATATTCAAAAGGAAAAGACTTTTCGCAGTTTAGACAATATGCCGCCCCTGTTCTTTCGTCTGCTGTCAGCGTCTGCCCACATATAGGGCAAGCCACCGTGTAGGCCTTATACGGACCATATACGTGCTTTTCTGCCTGGAGTATTTGGGGAGCCTGATAGCGGGGTATCTCTGTCAACTCCTCTACCCGCTCCGCTGCTTTCTCCTGGCCCTCCTCGTTGAGCTTGCCCAGGGCGGTGGCTATGCGGCGCTGTGGGGCGTTGAGCTGGTCCAATATATCAGATGCAAGGTGAGAAACGCCAAGGGAGTGCTCATAGCGCACCGCCTGGTCTTTCAGCCCTTTCAACCGCTCCCGCCGTTCTGGAGAAATTCCTCTTAATTTGTAGAGCGGGGCGCTTATACGCACAATCTGTTTTTGCTCCTCCTGCTCCGCTTTATCCAGAGCGGCGGCAACCTGTTCTTTCGGCGTGCTTTTCAGCTTTGCTAGTTCATCAGGGCTGAGTAGCAGGGGCTTGCCGTCCTGGAGCTTTGCCAGCAGCGCATCCAACTCCTCCGGGGTGGCGCTGTGCTCCACAACTTCCGCCCTTTGCAGCGGCCCCTCATGCTCTACCACTTGGGGCTCAGTATGGCCTATACCGCTCTCATCTTCCCAATAGTTATCTGGGGGCAAAAGGTTAGATATTGATACGCCCAGGGCTTTGGCTATGCGCTGGAGCGTTTCAAGTTTTGGATTGCGCTGGTCCTTTTCTAACTGGCTGATATTCACATAAGAAATACCGAGCTTTTCAGCAAGGGCGGCTTGTGTCATCCCTGCCTTTTTCCGGGCCGCTTTTATGCGTTGCCCTGTGGTCATGCAATCACCTCCACATATAACATAGCACAACCAAATAGAAAATGCAAGATAAACAAAAGTAAAAACTTAAAATTTGCCGTTGACAAAAGTTGTAACTTATGCTAATATAAGTTTAGACTTAAATTTTTGGAGATGAGACAATGAAAGCAGACCGCAAAAAGCTGGAGCTGGCAATGGCCAGGAGCTGCATGAGTAGTGCAGACCTGCCCGTAGCCGCTGGGCTCCCCCGGCCCACGGTGCAAAACGCTATTGTGGGCAAGAACGTCCGGCCCGCCACGCTGGGCAAGATTGCCAAGGCGCTGGGCGTTGACCCGGCGGAACTTTTGACGGAGGAGGACTAATCCATGAAAGAGTACAAATGGAGCGTTGGCCTGCGCCACAAGGCCACCGGGGCCAGGCTGAACATTGACGTTTGGGCCCCCACCAATGATGAGGCTACCCATAAGCTGTGCGGCGTCCTCATCGGCCCGGAGTGCGCATACGAATGGACCGGCACCGGCCCCATCTATGAGAACAACCAGCGTGTGGAGCGGGATGTCAGCTCCGCCAGCCACTAAATAAGGAGGTCTAAAAATCATGAGAAAATGGAAAGTTGAGCTATCCACCGGCCAAGCGTTCATCATTGAGAGTGATGACCCCGGACGGGACCTCATCGACAAGGGATATGTGTCTTTCTCCCTGTCGGAAATCGTCCCGTCCCCGCCGACACCGCCAGGGGCCCACATCAGCCCGGACGGCCGCTTGACCCTGAGCGTGGCGGAGGCGGCCAAGGAGCTGGGCATCTGCACCAAGAGCGCCTATAACCTTATCCACCGCCAAGATTTTCCAACGGTGCGTATTGGCAAGCGGGTCCGCATCTCCCGTGCCGGTCTGGCGGAGTGGGTCCGGGCCCAGGAGCAGAACAGAGCGAGAGCGTAAAAAGAAAGGGGTACATAACATGAAAAACGAAATCACCATCAACGTCCGGGTGTTCCCAGTCCTGGCCCATGACCACCGCACCGGCAAGGAGGAGGCCGTCACCGTCCCCGTCACCAAGGAAATGCTCCAAGCGGCCTCCCTGGTGGGACAGAGCTCCAATGAGCTGGTGGAGCGGATGCTGGACCGGCGGGGCTATACCGCCATCGAAATCGGCAAGCCGGACAAGCTGCCCATCACCGTTGACCTGGAGGAGCTGGTGGAGCGCTATGAGGACCAGCAGAAAGAGGGCTGGCTGGCCACCCATACCTGGGGCCGGGGGTGAGAGCATGACAATGACCGGCTTAAAGCTCCACCCCAAAACGGGGCTACGGTGAGCTTCTCCAAGCTGGTGACCACCGCCAGCATCACCCTGGCGGAGCCCCTGGACGCCGATGACGCCATCACCGTCATGGTCCTCAACATCGTTGGCGCTCTGCCCGTTGACGCCGTGCTCCGGGTCCTGGTCACCAACAACGCCAAGGACGCCACCCCCGTGTGGGAGGACGCCACGGCGGACATCAAGAGCGGAGCCAACCATGTCTTTGAGAACAAGACCGCCGCAAATGGCTTTGCGTTCAACTTCAAGCTGGACGTGAGCCGGGGGGGCAGTGACACCGGCGGCTATATTTCCAGCATCGGAGGTGCCTTTGAATGAGCGTTGAATACACCCAGAATAGCCTCAAGGCCATCAATGAGGCCAAGCTCTACGCCAAGCAGCGGGAGGACGCCGCCGCCATCGCCTTTGTGGTGCTGGCGGAGAATGGCCAGATTGACGCCGTGACCGCCGCCGAACAGTCCACCCTCTTTGCGGAGTGGGTGCCCGGCGTCAACTACGCCGTGGGCAACCTCCGCCGGTATGGCGGCACCCTTTACCGCTGTGTCCAGGA
Organism: uncultured Oscillospiraceae bacterium; assembly: GCA_910579155.1. The sequence continues at coordinate 11,008 of CAJTTS010000087.1, forward strand.
GCACACGTCCCAGGAGGGGTGGGAGCCGGACAAGGCCGCCTCCCTCTGGGCGGTGACCTCTGACCCGGCGGAGGAGTGGCCCGCCTGGAGCCAGCCCGTGGGGGCCCATGACGCATACAGCGCCGGGGCCAAGGTGAACCACAAAGGCAAGCATTGGACCTCTACCGTGGACGGCAACGTCTGGGAGCCCGGCGTCTATGGCTGGGATGAGGTCACCGAATAAGGAGGAGGACATCATGGTCATTGAGCTTTCTGTCGGGGGCCTGGTCACGCTGCTGGGCCTCCCTACCGCCATCACCGCCTTTTGTTTCTGGCTGCTCCAGCAGCGCATCACAAAGCGGGACAAGGCCCAGGAGGAGCGGGAGCGTGCCCGTGAGAAAAATGAGGTGCTTATCATCAAAGGGGTGGGGGCCGCCATCGCTCTGGGGGAGGCCACGGCGGAGGCCGTCCAGCGCATCCCGGACGCCCACTGTAACGGTGATATGCACGCCGCCCTGGAGTACGCCCGCAAGGTCAAGCATGAACACAAGGAATTTTTGACAGAGCAGAGCGTCCAGGCGCTTTACTGAGGAGGGCGGCATTGGATGGAGTTTTCCAAAAAAATGCTGGTGCTCCACATCTTCATCTCCGTGGTCCTGTGCGGCATCACCGTGGCCGGGACCCTCCGGGGGTGGGATGTCACCGCCATTGCCGTCCTTGCGGGCACCTCCCTGGTGACAGACGGGACCTGGGGCGGCTTTTACTTGTGGAAATCCAAGAACGAAAACCGGGCTAAATACGCCCAGCGCTTTCTCAACCGCTTTGCGGACAAGTACGGGGCGGACATCGCCCTCCGTGCGGCTGAAATCGTGCTGAAAGACTAAAGGAGGAAATCATGTCATGAGCAAAATGAGAGCCCAGACCCTTGTGGACAAGGTGGTGGACATCGCCAAGAACCACAAGACGCTCTATGTCATGGGGTGCTTTGGTGCCCCTCTGACCGGCGGCAACGTGACCCGCTACTGCAACAACCACAACTACAACAAGGCGGCGGACCGTACCCGAATGATTAAGGCCGCCGCCAATCAGAGCCCGCCCGTGTACGGCTTTGATTGTGTCAACCTCATCAAAGGCGTCCTGTGGGGCTGGTGTGGGGACCCCTCCAAGACCTACGGCGGGGCCGCCTATCCCACCAAGACCATGCTGGCCGCCGGGACCTGCCCGGACGTGGGGGCGGACGGCATGATTAAGCTGTGCAAGGATGTGAGCACCACCGGCTGGGCCTCCATGCTGCCCGGTGAGGCCGTTTGGTGTTCCGGGCACATCGGCGTCTACATCGGCAACGGCCTGGCGGTGGAGTGTTCCCCCCGGTGGGAGAACAAGGTGCAAATCACCGCCGTGGCCGGATGCGGCAAAAAGGCCGGGTACAACACCCGGACCTGGACCAAGCACGGCAAGCTGCCCTGGGTGGACTATACCGGGGCCGTGACGGGCGGGGACGCCGGGGAGGTGTCCAAGCCTACCCAGCCCACGGAGAGCGCCCAGGGGCCCGCTGTGGGGGCTGTGGTGACCTTTACCGGCTCCCGCCACTATGTCAGCTCCGGCAGCACCAACCCCAAGAGCTGCAAGCCCGGTGAGGCCAGGGTCACCGCCGTGGCCAAGGGTGCCCGGCACCCCTATCACCTCATCAAGACCACCGGCAGCTCCTCCACCGTCTACGGCTGGGTGGACGCCGCTGACATCGCCGTGGAGGCCTCCGCC
>CAJTTS010000088.1 GCA_910579155.1 uncultured Oscillospiraceae bacterium
GATCTGATCTTCACCTCGCGGCAGAGGAACTTAACGTCTGCGGTAGCCCGGACGAACCTACGCAATGGGAATTTCATGTTCTGTGAAGAAGGAGGAATCGAAAATGAAAAAAGCAAACATCACGGTGGCGTTCGATGAGGAGAAGCTGGGCGCGCTGGAGTTCTCACTGAAGAAGGAGGGCTCCTCTGTGCAGGCGCGGCTGGAGCAGACGCTGGGACAGCTTTATGAGCGCGCCGTGCCCGCGCCGGTGCGGGAGTACCTGGACAGCCGCGCCGCCCCCGCGCCCCGGCCCAAGCGTCCCCGGCCCGCGCCCAAGGAGCGGACCGTGCAGGCGGAAACGGAGGCGGATCATGGGTAAACGTGGTATCGTCCTGCACCTGGACAAACGTTGGTATGACGCGCTGTCCCGCCAGTTGAAAAAAGGGGGCACAACCGTGGAGGAGAAGCTGGACGAGTACCTGGACACGCTGATTGGCCAGCTCCCGGAACGGGTACGGGAGCGGATCAGCGGGGAGATCTGGGACGAGGATCAGCAGCGGCGCACGGAGGCGGAAGCGTCCCGCCATCTCTCTGTATTCCGCGTTACCCAGAACGGGCGAGCCGACCACCTGGTAACGGAGTGCCGTATGCCGATAGATGTGCTCCATGCCGCCATGGCGCTGCGCTCCTACCTGCTGGCAAAGGGGAACAGTACCCAGCGGTTTGCGGAAAGCCTGCACAGTGTGACGGACATCGCCCCGGAGGTGTTCCAGGATTACGCTGACGAGTTCCTCCAGCGCACCGGGCGCGTGATCAGCGCGCTGGACATCGACCTGGACCGGGGCGAGTTCTCCGCCCTGGATACAGCGGACGGCTGGGAAACGTACACCATCCGGGATGTCTGCTCCGCGGCGTGGCACGCCAACCACAATGACAGCTTGGACTGGGCGCAGCGGATAGAGATTTTCGCCGGGCGGCTGGAGCATCTTGGAATTGCCCCGCCGGAGCGTCTCTCCAACGAAAAATTCGAGTTCCAGGAGCAGCCTGAAGCCGCCCCTTTTGAGCAGACCATGTGACCCATGGCGGGGCCGTTCCGCACCTGCGGGGCGGCCCTCCCGCCGTTTTCCCTGTGTGGGCCCGTTTGAGGGCGTTTGCGGCCCTTCTGGGGAGTGGGCAGCGTCCCAGCCCACCGGGGCGATGAAATGCGGTGTCGCGCCCCTGTGGCCCGGTTGTGGCGGTCGGCGGTTTTGGCCCCTCTGCTGGGGCCGCTTTCCGCCCGCCCGGAAGGGCAATGCAGACAGGGATTGGAGAGTAATCCAGACGTTCGATTTTTGTGCGGGATAAAGGCCGGGGGTCAAGGACACCCCCGGCCAAATCACACCGCCCCGCAACGCGGGTCGGTTCAAGGGCTTCCGGGCTTTCGGGCCGCTCCGTTCGCGGGGGTCACATCAGGGCCCCTGGGCTCACATCGGGGGTCACTATATGCGGGAGGCCCCGCCACAGGCCCGTTTATGCGGGGTTCACGGCGGGGATACAGCCCAGAAATCATACAATGCTCCGCTTTCGGGGCACCGAGGAGGAAAACCATGCCCAGAGAAAAAGTCAAATTCGCTATGCGGATCAGACCTGAGACCCAGGAGCTGGTCCGCCAGTGGTATCGTCAGGACAACTGCCGGAGCCAGAACGAGTTCATCGAGAAGGCTGTCCATTTTTACGCAGAGCATCTCGCCGCCCAGAGCAGCACACGGTTCATGCCGTCCGCGCTGGTGGACGCTCTGAGTGCTGCAGTGCAGTGCAGCGAAAACCGCATCGCCCGTCTGCTGTTCAAGCTGACGGTGGAGATCAGCATGATGATGCACGTGCTGGCGGCAGGGCTGGAGATCGACACCAGCCAGCTAGACGACCTGCGCTGGCGGTGTGTCCAGGAGGTGAAAAAGACCAACGGCTCCGTCACGTTCAAGGACACGCTGACAAAAAATCAGGGCGAGGAGTAGGCCGCAAAAATTTTGAGCGCCCGCCAAGGGGACACTGCGTCCATCCGCTGGACCTAGCCCTGGTTCACTGCGGACCGTCCTGAACTTAGTCTCTCTAAGATTTTTAATACAGAGAAAAAACATCTGGGAGGTGTCGCACAACGCCGCGCGTAATCTTCAAGTGCCCGCACATCAAGGGCGGCGGTGAGGAAGCCGCCGCCCACCTGGGCAACTACGTCAAGTACGCCGCTACCCGTGACGGTGTGGAGCGTGTCTATCCTGGCAAAGCCACACTTCCCGCCACAGACAAGCAGGCCAAGCTGGTAGCACAGCTCCTCCGGGAGTTCCCGTCCAGCCGTGACCTGTTCGAGTACGGGGATTACCAGGCCGCGCCCACTCGAGGGAATGCCTCTGAATTCATCACCCGCACCATCGAGGACAACTATGAGCAGGTGGCAAAAAAAGAAAACTACATGGACTACATCGCCAGCCGCCCCCGCGTCCAGAAGCTGGGGGGCCACGGTCTGTTCACTGCCGATGACAGTCCGCTGGTGCTGTCCCAAGTGGCCGACGAGGTGGCGCACCATCCTGGCGTGGTGTGGCTGCCCATCATCTCCCTGCGGCGGGAGGATGCGGCTCGGCTGGGCTATGACAGTGCCCAGAGCTGGCGCGCACTGCTCACAAAGACCGCTCCCGCGATGGCAAAAGCCATGGATATCCCATGGGACCAATTTCATTGGTACGCCGCCTTCCACGATGAGGGCCACCACCCGCACATCCACATGGTGTGCTACAGCGCCGATGGCAAGTCCGGCTTCCTTACCAAGCAGGGCATTGCCGACATCAAGTCCATGCTGGCAAAGGAGATTTTCCAGCAGGACCTGGCCGCCATCTACCAGCGGCAGACCCAGCGGCGGGACGATCTCACACAGAGCGCCGGGGAGATCATGGGCCAGCTCGTCACCGAGATGCGGTCCGGGGCCATGGAGAACCAGCGCATTGGGCAGCTCATGGTGGAGCTGGCCCAGCGCCTCCGGGACCGCCCCGGCAAAAAGCAGTACGGCTACCTGCCGCCCGCGCTGAAGTCCCTGGTGGATGAGATCGTGAATGAGCTGGAGAAGGATCCCCGCATCGCCGCCGCTTACGGCCTGTGGTATCAGGAGCGGGAAGAAGTGCTGCGGACGTACAAGGACAATCTGCCTCAGCGTGACCCGCTGGTCCGCCAGAAGGAGTTCAAGCGAATCAAGAACATCATCGTTCAGGATGCGGCGCAGCTGGGGGACCTGATCCCGTCCGATTTTGCAGACCAGGCCGAGGGGGAGCCAGCCGATGGGCCCCCTGACAGCAGTTTGACAGACGAGCCCAGCGATGCGGGCAGGGCTTCCTCCCGAACATGGTGGACCCGCCGCTACCGCGCCGCCCGTCAACTCATGGCTGGCGACGCGGGCAGCCCGCCTGATTTTGCTGCCGCCTTCGATCTGCTCACCAGGGAGGCCGACGCCAGCAACGCTCTGGCCATGGCCGACCTGGGCCGGATGTACGCGGACGGCCTGGGCCGGGAGCCTGACCCTGAGCTGGCACAGGAGTGGTACGCCAAGGCGCTGGACGCATTCCTCCAGGCAGAGAAAGAAGCGCCGGACCGTGTCATCCAGTACCGCATCGGCAGGCTGTACGCCAACGGTCTGGGTACGGAGCAGGACTATGAGGAGGCCGCCCGGTGGCTGGAGAAGTCCGCCGACGCCGGGTACAAGTACGCTCAGTACACCTTGGCCGGGCTGTACCGGGATGGCAAAGGGCTGGAGCAGGACTACGCCGCCGCACGGGAGCTCTACGCCAAGGCGGTCACCTTCCCCTATGCCGCCTACGAGCTGGGGAAGCTGTACCGGGACGGTATGGGCGGTGAGGCGGACGAGGACCGCGCAACCCGGTACTTCCGGCAAGCGTTCCTGGGCTTTCAGTTTCTGGCCGACAGGTCCCCAGACGACAAGCTCCAGTACCGGATCGGCTGGATGCTCCTCCACGGGGTGGGCACGGAGCAGGATGAGGCGGCGGCGCTGGCCTGGCTGGAGAAGGCCGCCGCGGGCGGGAACCAGAGGGCAAAATACCAGCTGGGAAAGCTCCTGCTCACCGGGGCGGGCGGGGTGCCCCGGGACACGGACCGGGCGATGGACCTGCTCACCCAGTGCGCCGAAGCCGGGGATCAGTACGCCCAGTACACCTTGGGAAAGGCGTATCTGCTGGGCCGGGACATCCCCCAAGACCAGGAGCAGGCTGTCTGCTGGTTGAAATCATCCGCCGAGCAGGGCAACCAATACGCCAAATTTTTTCTGGACCGTGTCTATGGCGCTCTCTTCTCCTCCACCGTCTCGCTCCTCTACCACATGGGCCGCATCTTCCAGGAGCAGCACCCACATCCCGTGGCCGGGATGCGGATCGCAGTGGATAGCAAGCTCAGGCGGAAGATCCGGGAGAAGAAGATCGCCATGGGCCACAAGCCGGATGACCATGAGGACCAGGAGCAGCAAATGTGATTCCGCATGTGAGGACTACATTTGCTACCAGGACGGACGCATCAATGTCCATTGTGGGAACATCGGACCGTCCAGGCTGCTGGCACATCTTGCCCAACATCCGGAACAGAAGCCCTTTTTATTTTCACCTATCCCTATTGACGGAAAACCAAACGGCGAAATATTACCGCTTTGAATTTTCCAGTAAGGTCTATGGTACGGCACACGCTTACCAGGAAATGCTTTGGGACATCGTGCGAAAGAAATCCGAAGCCAACACCCCCTTCCAGCCAGTGCCAAAACAGGAGATCACAACCGAATAGTACATCAGTCACTGAGGCCAGGGTACCGTCTACACGGTATCCTGGCCTTTTTGCGTTCAGAGGAGGTTTGAAATGCCCTACATCCATTTCACAGAAGAACAGAAGCTCCAGGCCAACGCGGTAGACCTGGTGGAGTTCCTCCGCTTCAAGGGGGAGCCCCTCGTCCGCTCCGGGCTGGAGTTCCGCATGGCCAGCAACCACAGCGTCACCGTCCAGGGCAATGAGTGGTACGACCATGCCGCCGAGAAGGGCGGCGGGCCTGTGACATTTCTCAAGGAGTTCTACGGCATGAATTATCAGGAGGCGGTGCTGGCCCTGCTGAACGAGGACGTCAGCCAGCTCTGCCCCCGGGTGAACAAGCCCAAAGAAAAAGTGAAGAAGCCCTTCGAGCTGCCGCCCGCCAATAAGGACAACCGGCGGGTGTTCGCCTATCTCCTCAAGCACCGCCACCTGGACCGGGACGTACTCACCACCTTCGTCAAGCTGGGGCTGGTCTACGAGGATCAAAAGTACCACAACGCGGTATTTGTGGGCATGGACAAGGACGGCACACCCCGTCACGCCCACAAGCGCAGTACCAACAGCCAGGGCAAGTCCTTCCGCATGACCGTGGAGGGCAGCGACTTCCGGTGCGCCTTCAACTGGCCCGGCTCCAGCAACCAGCTCATGGTGTTTGAGGCCCCCATCGATATGCTGTCTTTTATCTCCAAGTTCCACGACAGCGCCTGGGCCAGGCACAGCTATGTGGCCCTGTGCGGCACCTCATCCCAGCCCATGCTGGGGATGCTGGAACGGTATCCGCAGATCGACACCGTCCACTTCGCGCTGGACAACGACCAGGCGGGGCAGTTGGCCATGCGGCGGCTGGCGGCGCTGGCCCGGGAGAAGGGGCTGACGGTGAACGCGCTGGTGCCCGTCCTCAAGGATTGGAACGAGGACCTGTGCGCAAATTTTCAACAGACGATGGAGGAACAACAGAATGAACAGGTATTATCGTAGCTATTGCAGACAGGTGAGCGAGGTCATGTTCCTGCGGCCCTACTTCCCCCGATCCGTTTTGGACGATGCCGAGCTGGTCAGCGTCTACCAGACCGCCCAGACCAACGACCTGGACATCCTGCGGCAGACCGCCGCCGAGCTGTTCCCGGAGCGGTTCCAGGATGAGCAGGCCCTACCGGGGCAGACGCTGGATGAAGATCACGAAATCCGCTGTGGCGGCATGGTACAGTCGTACTGAGAGGTGCCGCCATGTCTCAAGAATTCATCCTCATTATTTTTGCCGTCGTGGGTTTCGCGCTCATCGGTGGCATCGCCTATGCCTCCAACCACGGGTCGCTGGACAGCATCAAGTCCAAGCCCGTGGGCGACGGCCAGCACGGCACCGCCCGCTGGGCCGAACCCAAGGAGATCGCCAAGACCTTCGCCCGCGTCCCCTTCCACCCCGCCCAGTGGCGGCAGGGCAAAGACCTTCCTAAAGTCCAGGGGCTGGTGCTGGGCTCCCAGGGGAAGAAGGGCAAGATCACCGCCCTAGTTGACAGCGACGACATCCACTGCCTGATGATCGGCGCGGCGGGCGTAGGCAAAACGGCATTTTTTCTGTACCCCAACCTGGAGTACGCCTGCGCCTGCGGGATGAGCTTTCTGGCCCTGGATACCAAGGGGGATCTGGCCCGGAACTACGGAGCCATCGCAGAAAAATACTACGGTTATCAGATCTCCATCATCGATTTGCGAAACCCAACCAGGTCTGACGGGTTCAATTTCCTGACCCTGGCCAACGCCTACATGGACCAGGCGGTGGAGCATCCCGATGATCTGGCGGCGCGGGCCAAGGCGGAGAAGTATGCCAAGATCCTGTCCAAGACCATCATCAACCCGGACGGGGACAGCGGCAGCTACGGCCAGAACGCATTTTTTGTGCGTCCGTAAGCGGTACAGCGGGTAGAAACCGTATCGCGCGGGCCTGTTTTTGGATACCGCCTTTAGCAAGCGGCAGGTAAAAGTATCAACGCGAACTCAAATCTAACTGGGGATCAGGAGGGTCCTTCATATGAGTATCGCAACCCGTCATCAACCAGTTTATCCGGCGGGGAAACCCAATGGGGAGTGTAGCATACTGGGAAAGGCACAAGTCAGTCAAACCGCACAGACTGCAACTTAGGGCTGGGGTTACGCCCAGTGCCATAGTGTCAAGATGAAACATCGTGTATGAGGATAAAAGCTGGATTGCCTACAGGATAGTCAGAGGCAGAACTTAGCGTTGTTCACAGCATACGGCGGTTATAGCTTGCTGTACGCGCCCGGCAAAGGTATGTAGGAGAAGTACCGATGCAGGATACTCGGGCGCGGCCAACCGCGGGAAGCGGCAAATGACGAACGTCCTATCCGACAACACGATACGCTAATGTCCAAGCAGGTCTAAACGGAGATTTCCTAAGTCGGAGCGCCATGTAAATGGCTATGCGGAACGCCGCTGAAAATCCGATATGGAAACACAGCCCCCATAGTAGTCCGAGACGGCAGCACCGTTCACATGGCGAAGGGGGGCAGTCTACTTTCGATATTTTTTAGGAAGGACGTGGAGACGTTGAGAAATCCGACAGAAGTATTGAAAACCCTAAGCGAAAAGTCACACGACAAATCGTACCGATTCCAGAGACTCTACCGCAACCTGTACAACCCCGAATTTTACTACCTTGCCTATAACAACATTTGCGCCGGGCAGGGCAATATGACGGCGGGGGTCGACGGACAGACCATTGATGGGATGAGCGATGAACGCATCCAAAAAATCATCGCGTCCCTCAAAGACCACAGTTACCAGCCCAACCCGGCCAGACGGGAGTACATTGCCAAAAAGAACAGCGGCAAAATGAGGCCGCTGGGCATCCCATCCGCAGAGGATAAGCTGGTGCAGGAGGTCGTCCGTATGATTCTTGAAAGCATTTACGAACCCACTTTTTCCCCAGATTCCCATGGATTCAGACCCAAACGGAGCTGTCACACTGCGCTCAAGCACATTGATATCAACTTCAAGGGCGCGGTGTGGTTCGTGGAAGGCAACATCAAAGCCTGCTTCGACAGCTTTGACCACCACATCATGGTGGACATTCTCCGTGCGCGCATCAGTGACGAATATTTTCTCGCCCTCATTTGGAAATTCCTCCGGGCCGGATATATGGAGCAATGGCAATACCACAAAACCTACTCCGGTACACCGCAGGGAAGCGGGATCAGCCCAATTCTGGCAAATATCTACTTGGACAAACTGGACTGCTTCATAAACGGCTATAAAAAGTCGTTTGATGTTGGCACATCCAAAAATCGGAAAGTGGATAGCGGCTATCTGAAGGCCAGCGGCAAATACCACAGGCTGGAAAAATCCTTCCAGGAGCAATGGGACACGGCCACCCCGGAACGGAAAGCGGAAATGGATCGGGAACTCCGCAGGGCAAGGAATGAAATGTTCACCCACCCGTACTACGCGCAATGCAACAGCAGCTATAAGTGTCTGCACTACTGCCGGTACGCCGACGATTTTATCATCAGCGTGATCGGAAGCAGGCAGGACGCGGAGCAAATCAAAGCAGATGTGAAAGATTTTCTCGCAAGCGCCCTCAAGCTGGAGCTGTCTGAGGAAAAGACCAAAGTCACGCATTCTTCGGACTTTGCCAGATTTTTGGGCTACGACATCTGCATCTCGCGCAGTGACGCCATCAAATACAATGAGCAGGGTGTTGCGAAGCGGGAGTACAGCGGACGGGTCATGCTGTACATTCCAAAAGAAAAGTGGATGGGGAAATTGCTGGAATACCACACATTCAAAATCAAGTATGACGAAACTGGAAAAGAAATCTGGAAAACGGTACACCGTGGCAAACTCGTCAATCATCCTGATATCGAAATCATCACCAAGTTCAACGCGGAAATCAGAGGTATCTACAACTACTACCGGCTGGCAAATAACGTGTCGGTGCTGGGTAAATTTGCCCACATCATGGAGTACAGTATGTACAAAACCTTCGCCTGCAAATATCGCACCACGGTGAGAAAAATCATCGACAGATATTCGGACAACGGGATATTTTATGTTCCGTATCAGACGAAAGCGGGCATGAAAAGGTATGAATTTTACCATGACGGCTTCAAGCGCATCAAAGAGGTTCTGATGGGCGCCGACACCCTGCCGGAATATGTAAGGAAGTACACCAGCCCAAACAGCAATGCGGCCCGAATCAAGCGCGGCGTTTGCGAACTGTGCGGGCAGAAAACCGACGATATCCGTATGCACCACGTCAGAAGGCTGAAAGACCTCACTGGCGGCAATGACTGGGAAATGTTGATGAGGAAAATGCGGCGAAAATCCCTTGCCGTATGTAAAGTCTGCCACGAAAAGATACACAGCTAATCGCTTAGGCTGGTAGATGGAGAGCCGGATACGCTGAGAGGTGTACGTCCGGTTCGGGGGAGAGCTGACCCGAAACCTACCGTGGAGACGCGGCAAGGCGCGGGGACGCTTATCCCATTACGATTCCGCCGAGGGCTTGCTCACCGCTGTGATCCTCCTGCTGGCGGAGTTCCTGCCGCCCAAAGAAATTGATGGTCAGCTCCAGGAGCGCCGCCATATCGTGTCGGTGTTCAAGCTGGTGCAGGACCTCTTGGAGCCCTCCGGCACCAAGGGGAAAAGCTGTTTCCAGGTGCTGATGAGCCGCCTCCCGCCCGAGCACAAGGCCCGATGGTTCGCCGGGGCGGCGCTGAACACCTCGGAGCAGGCCATGGCCTCGGTGCTGTCCACCGTGCTGTCCCGGCTGAACGCCTTCCTCGACACGGAGTTGGAGCAGACCATCTGCTTTGACAGTCCTCTGGACGCAGAGAGCTTTGCCAGCAAAAAGTCCGCCATCTTCCTGGTGCTGCCCGAGGAGGACCAGACCAAGAACTTTATGGCGGGATTGATGATCCAGAACCTGAGCCGGGAGCTATTCTCCGTGGCGGATGAGAACGGGGGTAAGCTGAAGAACCGGGTGGTGCTGTTCTGCGACGAGTTCGGCACCATGCCGCCCTTCGATGTGCTGTCCCTGTTCAGCGCGGGGCGTTCCCGGAAGCTCACCATGCTGCCCATTATCCAGTCCTTGGCACAGTTGGAGAAGAATTATGGCAAGGAGGGCTCGGAGATCATTCAGGACAACTGCCAAACGACCATCTTTGGCGGCTTTGCCCCCAACAGCCAGACCGCCGACGTGCTCTCCCGGGCCTTGGGCAGTTACACGGTACAGTCCGGCTCCATCAGCCGGAGCAAAGGGGAGAACAGCCAGTCCCTCCAGATGGCGGAGCGGGCGCTGATGACACCGGATGAGCTGAAGTCCATCCCCAAGGGGGAGTTTGTGGTGATGAAAACCGGGTCCCACCCCATGCGGACCAGGCTGCGGCTGTTCCTGGACTGGGGCATCACCTTCGGGGAACCCTATCAGATGCCGGAGCATGGCCAGCGGAAGGTGTATTACGCTGGACGGCAGGAACTGGAGCAGGAAATCCAAAACAGGTTTTTATTAGCGCCCCCGGAGGAAGAAAAAGTCCGTCCCCCGCGGGAGGGACGGACTGGGCAGAAGGATGACAGATGCCACTGGCAGGAGAAACAGGAGGGCCAGCCGCTGGCAATCATCCCTGATTCTATGAAAAAGCAGGATGGGCCGCCGCCAGACCCATCCGGGGGGTGATGCCTTGACCTATTACGATGATATCTACGACAATCGGGATCTGAACGGCCGGGAAAAGGCGGTGTACCGTTTCCTCAAAGACCACGCCAATAAGGATGGTACCTGCTGGCCGGGGATCAACACCATCGCCGCCGGGGTGAGCCTGTCCCGCTCGACGGTAAAGCGGGCACTGGATGGGTTGGTGAAGCTGGGGCTGGTAGAGAAAACGCACCGCTGGCGGGAAAACGGAAGCCTGTCTTCAAATCTCTACCGGGTCAAATAAATGCGAAGCTCAGCCATAGTGGACCTAGGGAATTGCTTTGAAGGTTTCCCTGCTCATCATTTCAAGCTAATGAAACTGGGGTCGAAACCTCCTGGCAGTTTCCGGCCCCAAACGATCCGCCGCAATGTCACGATTCCCAAGACCACAGACACACAGGGTCTTCCCAAAATACGGCTTCAAAAAAGGCTGAATCTGGTTGGTCAGGCAGGCGCACACCTCCTCAAAATTGACCATCTGATTCAATGGCCCCGTTTCCAAAGTGATGTACTGACCGCATGGCGGTCCAGAGCCGCAGCAATGTCTTTGGAGCGGATATGGTACTGGCTCACAGGCACACCATGGGAAACGATATCCTTTACTTCCATCCCCGGTCACCTCCAGAAGCCGATAAATTCTGTCCCCGCCTCTTCTGTCAGCGTGATCATATGCTCCGGAGAGCTTTCCAGCTCCCTGTCCTCCACCCCCAGCGCATACAGGAGCAGGCCAAGGGCGTCGTTCAATCCGGCCTGCTCTTGGGCATTATAGCCCAGAGCGTACCCCGGCTGGTGCTCCCAAATTGCGTTCATCAGCTCGGTCTTCCGGATCAGGCCGGTGGTAAGTAAGGCCGGGCGGAGTCTCAGAAGCTCCCAGATGGCTACGCAGGCAGTTTCCTTCAAAAAGTATCTGTACCCCATCTCGCCTTCGGCATCCAATTTTCGGCCTACCTCCCACAGCCCTTCCGACAGATCCCCATCCCAGATTGGATAGCACACCGCCAGCACCTCCACGCACTGCTCTGTCTCTATCCAGTAGATCCCGTTATCCAGCGGACGGTGGCGGAGGGTATGTCCCCAAGGGGTGAGGAATGGTACAGGGTATGCCCCAAAATAGTCCGGGCGCAGCTCCGCCCCATACAGCGCGGCCTCGCGCAGGGATTTGCCCTCGGGCATAGGGAGGCCGCGTGCCGTTTGATATCGCAGGATCTCGTACTCCACCACCGTCCAGGCACCATCCTCCGCTTCCAAGGGGTAGAGCAGAACTGGGACATCCTTCAGCCTGCGGCCTATGGCGCGGGCCTCCTGGGTAATGGGCGCGCCCTCCAATACGGCATAATACTCCCCTCCCTCCTCAATGGTGGTTAGGATGCTCAAGTAATACACGCCGGGGCATTCCTCCTCCCAGTGGTATATCTCACCCAGTTCGTGAGCCAGCAGGTCAAGCGTCTCTTTATTCATTTGCTTCCCTCCAGGTATAGTGATAAATCACTATACCATATATCTAAATGTTAGTGAAGGGTCACTAATACGGAAAGCCCAAATATTTTATCATAGTGACAAATCACTTTTAGGAGGGTTTGCCTATGAATACTCGTGAGGCGATAGCCGCCCGCATTCTGGCGCTGTGCAAGGAGCGCGGCATCACGCCTAATGGCCTGAGCAATATCTCTGCGGTGCCCCAAGCAACGATCAAAAGTATTTTGAACGGCGAGAGTCAGAATCCCGGAACCGTTACGATCAAGAAATTATGCGATGGCTTTGAAATCACGCTGGGAGAGTTCTTCTCTACGCCAGAGTTTGACGCACTGGAGCAGGAGATCAGTTAAACCGCAGACGTAAAAATCGACCCCACACATTTTTTGTGGGGTCGATTTCCTTTTCTACCTATAGTATCGCAAAAGATTATTTTCCATAACAATCAACACAGTTGCACCACTGGATCGATGCTCCGCCGCCCTTCATCCTCGCTGTACAGCGGCTCCACAATTTCATACAGCCGCTCAAAATCCACCGCCGCATCCACCTGCCGCAGTAGATGCTCCGCCGGCACCAGACTTTCTGTATCCACCATTTCTATGACCCCACGCTCGTTCTTTCCTCGCTCCAACATTTCCCTCACCCCTTATTCTCTATTTTATCATCTTTACGAGAAAAAGTCTGCCTCCTGGCAGACTTTT
>CAJTTS010000089.1 GCA_910579155.1 uncultured Oscillospiraceae bacterium
CTTGTTTCAGCCCATAAGGGCAAAAACAAGGGAAATTACATAAGGCTTGAACATTTGATCTGCGGAAAGCCTTGATATATCAAGACTTCAAGAGGGCTTGACAGATAAACTGGAATTTACGACAGCGTAAAGGCTATCCTGGCCCTGTCCGCCCATTGGGACAAGTACCTCCATCCCGGCCTGTATCTTCGGGCCGAGGAAAACCAGGATGTCCAGGGCGTTGAAATCATCCACAATGAAGGTCTCGCCGGTGCCGCCGAATCTCATCAGAACGGCATCGAGAAGGAGACCATCGATGGGAAAGAGTATTATTATGTGGCGTACGGCGGTTCCGCCCGCTGCGCCGATATCTCACAGCTCAAGAGCAAACGGCTTTTGATTTGCGGCCACTCCGCCGGGGTGGGCAGCGCGGGCCTTCCATTTATCATAAAGCGGCCGCTTCTGATTTTTATTTCTAGGCGCTGTTTGAAAATTGGAAATGTGCCCAACGGTGAGGGATTTTTTCGCCAGACGAAGCCAATTTGACGCAGGAATACTTGGTGTATTCCAAGGAAAATTGGCAAAGTATGGCGGAAAAAGAGCCACCGTTTGGGTATGATGACAATTTTCAAACAAGCCCTAATAGGCAGTGTCGTCTTCCGCCGCCCCGAGCTCGATTATCAAGCCCCCATCCTCTGGGCTTTTGGTCTGCGGCAGCTTCCGGGTGGCCTTGAAGCTGTCCGCCTTCACCCGAAAGACCTCCGCCACGGCCAAATACGCATCCGTGTAGACATACCCGTCCCGGCCAGTCTGATGGCGCATGATATGTTCGAAACCTTGGCGGCGCTGCTCCATGTCCTGGGCAAACTCCGCCTTGCCTTCCCCGATGAGAGCAGAAAAGGCCCGACTGTACCGGTTGGCCACATTGCCCTTGCCGATCAGCTCTCCTTCGATATCCATTTCAAAACTGATCTGGGGATCTTCCCGCAGAGCGTGGTTTTTTGTCCCCCGCAGGCCACAGTGGAAATACAGCACCAAGCCTTCCTCATCCCAGCGATAGCCGAACACCATCGGGATGATATAAGGACGGCCGGAGGCGACCATGGCGATCCTGCACGTCTTACAGGTGCGGAGGATCCATTCGATATCCTCCCGCTCTGTCAGGACTAAGCTCTGCTTTAACATGATCTCACCCTTTCTGTTCCTGCTCCGCGCTTTCCTTGACAAACTGGGCAAACTGGCGCAGTGGGCCGCCATATCCTCGGGCCACAAAAAGCGCCCTGGACGACCCCGTCCAATTTTCCATCCGCAGGAATTTTATTCCAGGTATGGGATGCTTGTCGTAAAACATCCGGGGCAGCACGCCCGCCCCTTTTGCCACCATGCGGTAGATATAGTCCTTGTTAAGAAAATTCTCCGCAGAGGTCTCATAATCTTCCGCGTTCGCCCCAAAGCCCGCAAAGAAATCGGCCGGTTCATTCTCACCCCATCGGTTAAAAATGAAGCAATGGTAACGCAGCTCCTCCAGCGTCACTGACTCCTTTTGGGTTACCGTATCCTTTTCGCTGATCCCGACCCACATCTCCCTGCTCTCCGCCAAGGCGGTCATCGTCAACTGGCATTCCTCACACTTGCTGGCAAACAGCTTTTTCCAGTAGTCCTCGAACGCCGTACCCTCTGGGACGCAGATAAACGCGCAGTCCAGCACACCTTCCGACAATAAGCGCATGATCTCCGCCTGGGACTTGATGATCGTGGTCATGCGCACATGCGGGTGCAGGGCAAAGAAGTCGGACATCAAGCGTCCCGCCCCCAAGTCACCCAGCATCACGGACACGCCCACAGCAATGCTGTCCTCGTTTAGGTTCAGATAGGCCTTGGCTTGATTGAGCATGGAGGCGCGGGTGTTCAGCATCTGTTGGAAAAGCGGCATCAGCGCCTCTCCCTGGCTGGTGAGCACAATGGAATTTTTACGGGTCATTCGCCGGAAGAGCTTCAAATCCAGATCGTTTTCCACATTGGCTACCCGTTTAGACAAGAGGGAGACGTGAATTTTGCTCCCCTTAGCGGCCTCATTATAGCCGCCGTACAGATTGACCAGGGAAATGGCCTCCAATTCGCTCCAATTCATCCGATCACCCCGTTTTCAGCGGCGTAGGCCCGTACATATCGGACCAGGCTTTTTACTGGGGGCGAGGAGCAGTATTTGGGATAGATAAAAATCGCGCTGGAGGATACGCGGGAATCTATCACCGGCAAAAAGCGCACGCCGGGCGAAACATCGGGCGGAATACAGGCGGTGGGCAGGACGCCTCCGCCCGCAGCCACAAAGCTGTTTACCATATCCTTATTGACAAAATCCATCCGGACGATTTTTATTGGGTCGTACCACGCAGCCTTCTGGTCAAAAAAGAACCGCAGCGAGCCCTGTGTCAGATCCTCATGGGCCGAAAGATCGTTGAACACGAATGTGCTCTGACAGATCTCCGCGATGGCCACCGCCCGCTGACCGGCCAGCGGATGGTCTTGGCTCAACCCGACGCTGATGGTCTCCCGCCGCATGATGGGGATATGAGCGATCTCGAAGCTGAGCAAAATGTCCAGCATATCGTTGCGCACCTGCTCATTTCCCACGAGGAATACGAACGCGCAGTCCAGCCTCCGCTCCTGGACCATGGCGAGCAGCTCATTGCGGTCGCGCAGCACGTGATCGATCCGCACAGACGGATTGTCGTTTTTAAAGCGGGCCAATATCTCTGCCTCACCCAGAGTCCCTATCAACGGGGGATAGCCCACCGTGAGCTTTACTTCACTTTCATTGTGGATGCTGCCCGCGTAAGCTTCCACCCGGTTGTGGAGCGACACGATCTTCTGAATATATGGGAGCATCAGCTCTCCAAATTCGGTCAATGCCGCCTGGGCCCCTTTGCTGCGGACAAAAATGGGTGCGCCAAGCTCCTCCTCCACCTTGTTCACCCGTTTGGAAATGGTGGAGGGGGATTGATTGGTCTGACATGCCGCCTCAGTCCAGCCGCTGTGCTGCCGGACCGCCAAAATGGCCTCGTAGTTTTCGATTTTCACATTCAGTACCCTCATATCGGAAAAAAGCATCCGGCGAAGGAGCAAAAGCCTATAGACCCAGCCCCTTCGCCGGCATTTTGCTATGCGGAAGCTCTCTGCCCCGGCCCGGTCAAGGCATGTCCCACAGGAAATCGTTTACTCCATAAAGGATCGCACTTGGGGGTCGAATTTACTCAGCCCCGTGTCAAAAAACCGCTCCTTCCACTGTCCCACTGGGCAGTACAGCAGACAGCGCTCACACAGATACCTGGGATAGTGATCCACCGACAGGCCGCTGATCGGCTTTTTGGCGAAGGCATCCCGCAGCTCCTCGTCCGTAGGGTCATTCCCCTGGATGAGGTCGGGCACAGGGACCCGGCCTTGAAATTCTTTGCGGTAGGCCGTGGAGGCCACGACGCAGCTGTTCACCTTTAGCTCCGCCACCTCCACCTCCCTGCCGCCTGCGGCCTTCACCGCGGCGTGGCCGCTGCCCGGCGCCGGGATGGCACAGGTGGGACACAGCTTGACACACACGCCGCACGTTTCCGGGTCGCACAGTTTGGGGCCGGCGTAAGGCTCGTCGTACTCCAGCTCCATTGTGGTGATCACCGCACACAGCAGTTGCCTGGGACCGTATTCCCGCGTCAGGAACCGATTGCTCCAGCCGAATTCGCCAATTCCGGCCGCCATCGCCGCTTTAAAAACGTCCAGCGGCATTCCCTGCCGGTAAGGGTCGGTGAATATAGGAGCGGGCACATTGTCCCACACCGTGCTCTGCTGCACCCCGAAGGGCACCGGCGCGGCGATGGCGCCAAACATATCTTCCAGATATTGCGCGATATTATACGCGTCGTTCACCAGCAGGAAGTTGGGGGCCAGGTCGTGGCCATAGGCGGCGTAGGCGCTCTGGGCCACGATCTTTCTCTCCTCCAGCGCGCGGAACCCGGCCTGTGTCACTCCGTCGGCCAAAGCCCGGCCAAACACGATGACACTCTTTGCCCCGGGAAGCAGGTCGCCAGGGCGGTGGCCCTCCGGCTCGCCGTCCAGGGCCTGTGCAGAGGCCACGCCCACTAGGTCCATGTCATAGTCGTTTTTGATATAGTTCTTCAGTTTTTCGGTCAAGTTCATTTTGTTTTCACCTCGATCGCCCTCAAAGGACGCCATTTGCCCGGTCCACCCGGAGGAGCATGAACCCCAGGGTCTCTCCTTTCGACTGGCCGCCCGGTCCGTCTATCTCCACAGCCTCCACGCGGCCCCAGCGCTCCTCGGCGCACCAGTCGGTCACATACATCTCCGGCCCCACACTTTTGATCCAACCCGTATGGTCCAGCTTATAGAATACGTTGACTCCGGCATTGGGGATCACGCTGCCGTTGGCGTCCAGCACGACCTTGCCGTCTGTGCCCAATGTTTTGGTCTGCACCACTTTATAGATATGCTCGCCCCGGTACTCCCGGTGGACCTCAGGATGGAACCCCGTATGGATCACAATTTTTTTCATCGCGCCAGTCCCTCCGCGTCAAACTTGGACAGCCCCGTGTCAAAGAACCGCTCTTTCCAACCGCCCAGCGGACAATAGAGCATACATTTGCCGCAGTAATGCTTGGGATAGTGGTCCAGGGAATGATGGCTGATGGGCTTTTTGGCATACGCCTCCGCCAGCTCCCCGTCGCTGGGATCGTCGGAGGAGATCAAGTCGGGCAGCGCCCCCTTCACCGCGAATTCTCCCCGGAAGCCCAGGGACGCGACGGCGCAGGCGTTGGAATTGATGTGGGCCATTTTCACGGTATTGCCCGCCACGGACACCACATCAGCCTCTCCTCCTGCGAGGGGGATGGCATGCGTCGGACAGATCCTGCCGCACACGCCGCACGTCTCCGGGTCACACAGCCGGGGTCCGCCGTAGGGCCAGTCACGATCCAGTTCCATGCTGGTGACGACCAGACCAACTACCTGCCGCGGCCCGTTCTTTTCTGTCACCAGCATGTTGTTCCACGCCAGGTCCCCCAGCCCGGCGGCATAGGCCGCCCGCTCCGGATGCAGAATATAGGCGTTTTTTTTGGGCCCAATGAACACGGGTAAAGGTACATTCACCGGCGTCACGTTCTGCATGGGCCCAGAGGGCACCGGTATGGCGGTATAGCCAAAAGTCATCTCGATGAACTGCGCAATGTTGAACTGCATGAAGAACACATTTATGTTAGGCGTCAGGTCACTGCCGTAGGCGGCGTAAATGCTGTGAGCGTCCGCGTTGCCGTCCTCCCTGCTGCGGAAGGCGGCCTGGATCACCCCGTCGGGGATGCGCCGTGTGAACACGATCACGCTTTTCGCGCCGGGGAGGATATCCTCCGGGCGGTGTCCTTCCGGCTCTCCGGCAAGAGCGGACGCGGGGGCTATGCCCACGCTGTCCATTCTGCAATCGCTGAGGATGTAGTTTTTGATCGTCTCTGTCGCGCTCATATTGGCTCCTCGCTTTACTTGTCGTTGTCGTCGATGTACTTGTCGATGTCCACGCCAGACAGCCCGGTCTCCCGAAAGCGTTCTCTCCAATCTCCCACCGGGCAGTAAGTCAGGCAGTTGCCGCACTTCCAGGTGGGGTTGTGCTGGTGGAAATTCTGGCGGGGGTGACCGGCATAGTATTTGTTGATCCCGCCCAGTTCCTCATCCAGCGGGTCGTCCATCTCGATGGGGATGATGTCGCCGCCGCTCTCGTTGTACTCGGCGTGCGTTCCGTGACACATCAGACGGCACTTGGCCCAGTTGATCTGGCTGTAGCTCACCTCTTTGCCCCCGGAGCACACAATGCGGCCCTCTCCCTCCACATAGGGAGGGATCGCCCCAGTGGGGCACATCTTCTCACAGATGTGGCACCTTTCCGGCTCACACAGACGGGGACCGCTGTACATGGGGTCAGGGATCAATTCCGCCGTGGTCAACACCGCACCGAAGCGGTTTCGGGGGCCGAACTCCGGCGTCAGCACCAGGGAACTCCAGCCAAACTCCCCCAGTCCGGCTGCGTAAGCGCAGTGGCGCATACTCAGCATTTTGGCCCCGTGGGTGGGTCCTGCGGTGTTTGGCATGGCGGCGCAGCCCGTCACCTTCTCCACAAAGCGGGAGATTTTGTAATTGGCCCAAAGCAGATTGTAATTGGGCGCGCCCACATAGCCATAGGCGCCATACACGCCGTGAATGTTGTAGTTTCCGTCTTCAAACGTGCGATGGGCAGCGCTGACGGCGCCATCCGGCAGGCGCACGCAGAACGCGATCACAGACTTGCAGCCGGGCAGAAAATCCGTAGGGTGCATCCCCTCGGGAGATTCGTTGAACCGGTCGATGCCGGCAATGCCAACCTTTGCCATTCGGGCCTCGGTCAAGGCGAAGTTTTTGATTTGCTGGGTGACATTGGAAACTCTCATGGCAGTTACCTCTTTTTCCGATACAATTATTGAACGAGCGGCAAGCTGGGGGCAGAGAACAGCCGCCCCAGTTTGCCCGTAAGCTCTCCGGCCAAATGAAAAGTCTATTTTTACCACAGGCCGAAGGTGCAGCTCAAGGGGACCCAGATCGCCGTGATGACCGAGATGAACAGACAGATGGGCACAGTGGCTTTTATCTGAGTGCCTACCGAGTAATAGCCATAGTTGTAGGCCATCAGGGGGAGCGTGTCGATGGGGATCATGAAAGCGCACAGCCCGCAGTACAGCAGCGGCACCACCGCCACCACCGGGTTGAGCCCAAAGCCCAGGCAGATTGCGATCAGCGGCACGGACAGCTGATTGGTGAGGGAGTTTCCGATGGGCATGAGCAGCAGGAGCAGCCAAGCCACCAGTGTGATTGCCAGGGCCAGGACATAGGGGTTGATCTGGCCCACGTTGAGGCTCGCCACAGTTTCCGCCAGAAAGGCCACCACGCCGTTGGCCGCCAGCCTGCCGGACAGGGTGGTCAGTGCGCCGAACACGATGAACATGCTCCAGTTGACGTTTTTGAAGAAGTCCGGGATGGTCATGACGCCCAGGCCCGGGCATACGAACAGGAACAGGCCGGTCATGGCCACAATGGTGGTGTTCAGGTACGGGAACCAAGTGGAGAGGATCCACAGTGTAAACATGCCGCCACAGATGAGACAGGTCTTGATCTCGGGGATGGACCACTTCGCGTCTATCTCAAGGCTGTTCAGGTAGCCTTCGATCTCCCCGGCGGACAGCTGCGCCGGCTTATATGCTCTGGAGAGGAAAAACCAGGCGAACAGAATGGTCAGAATACCCAGCGGCGCGCCGATCACCATCCAGGCCAGAAAAGTGATATTGATGTTGGCCGCAGCCTGAAGCCGCTCCATCACCATCACGTTGATGGCCGCGCCGGCTGGGGTGATCACGCCGCCGGCCATCCCCGCGATGGGCACGCCCAAAATAAACGCGCAGGCGGTGCGTGTGCGCTCCTTTCCCTCGGGAAACAGCTTGACAAATTGGTCGGCCAGGGGCAGGAATGCCGCCACAACCGGAAGGTTGCTCATGATGGAGGACACAATGCCGCACACCAGCATGATGGCCAGCAGTACGCCGGTGGTGGTCTTGCCAAAGGTCCTGATAACCCAGCGCATCATCCGCTTCGCCACGGGCGTGGTGGTGATGGCGGCGGTGATGCCAAAGGACGCGAAGATAAAGAAGGTGGTGGGGTTGGCAAAGCCGGCCAGGGACTCGCCGACGTTTGTGCACACGCCGGTGAAGTAGAGCATAGGCACCAGCAGGATGCCGATGGTGGCCACGGGAAAGGTCCGGCAGATCAGTAGGCAGATGGTGGCCACCAGTACGCCAATCGTGTTGATCCCAGCCCGGGTCAGCGACTCGGACACAGGGATAAGGTACATGACGAATAGGGCTGCGACGGCCAGGATCAATCCAACCAACTGTGTTTTGTTGAAGAGCACCGATTTCCCGGAGTTCTTCTGCTCGGTAGACATACGCACTCATCCTTTCTCATTTTTCCAGGAGGCGGGCCAAAACAACGACTATCCTCGTGGTTATTTTGCAATATAGCAAAATAACCGGGAAACCTCAATTCTATTTTTAGTGCACTTTTTCCAAATGGGAAAATGCCGTCCCGCCCAAGGCCGATTGCCAAATCGCTCTGTTCACGCTACGGCCCCCAAACCGCACTGTGAGCAATCCGACCCGGCTATTTTCAATTGGATGGAACCGCGTCTCTGGGGCGTTCCAGCGCTTGTATATCCAAAACGGAAACGCTTGCGTCAATTTGGAATTGAACCTTCAAGGCCATTTTACTATAATTTTGATTGCAGAAGCAGGCCGACTATTTTGGAAGGTGTGATTGCAATGCGCGAACGCCGCGTCCCGGACCTCGCCGCTCTGGATGAATTGCTTCGGGAATATGACAGTGATTCCAGCAATTTGATCGCGATCCTTCAGCAAACCCAGGAAATCTATGGATATCTGCCCGAGGAAGCTCTATACCGGATCGCCAGCGCCACCGGCTGCCCGGCTGCGGCGGTGTTCGGCGTGTCCACCTTCTACTCCCAGTTTCGCGTGGCCCCAGTGGGAAAATACCTCATCCTGCTGTGCAAGGGCACCGCCTGCTATGTCGGCGGCGCCGACCCCATCGAGGCGGCCATCCGAAACTATCTGGACATACCTCAGGGCGGTACTACGGAAGATGGGCTGTTTACCCTGGAGGGCGTCGCTTGCATCGGCTGTTGCTGTCTGGCCCCGGCCATGATGGTAAACGGCCGGACATACGGCCACCTCACCCCGAACTATGCTCTGAGCGTGCTGAGGGAGCTGAAGGCAAAGGAAGGGAGCGCATGAAAAGCGTAGTCGTGGGCCAGGGCAGTTGCGGCTTGGCCGCCGGTGCCGGGAAGGTCTTTGCCGCCCTTCAGGATCTCCAGCCTAAAAACAGCTTCAGGCTGCGGGCCGCGGGCTGCTTGGGCATGTGCTACCTGGAGCCCATCGTGGACCTGTATGACGGCGGCGGGCTGGTCCGCCGCCTGGTCCGCGTCAAAGCAGAACACGCCGCCGCCATTGCCGCCGCCGTTTCCAGCGGCCGGTGGGAGGACGTAGATCATCTGGCCATTTCCCAGGAGGATGCCAGCGTTTTGGCCCGTCAGACCCGCATTGCTCTGCGCAATTGCGGCCTGACAGACCCCACCGACATCGGCGATTATATCGCTCGGGGCGGCTATGCGGCGGCCCGCCGCGCCCTCACTGGGCTGACGCCGGAAGAGGTTGTGGCCGAGGTGCGGACATCTGGGCTTGTGGGGCGCGGCGGAGCGGGCTTTCCTACCTGGTCCAAATGGTCCGCCGCTCGCGCCGCACCGGGGACGGTCAAGTATTTCATCTGCAATGGAGATGAGGGAGACCCTGGCGCTTTCATGGACCGCGCCCTGCTGGAGAGCGACCCGCACAGTGTTCTGGAGGGGATGCTCATCGGGGCCTACGCCATCGGGGCCGTCGAACTCATCGTCTATGTCCGGGCGGAGTATCCCCTAGCGGTGTCCAGGCTGCGCCGCGCCGTCGAACAGGCCAAGGAGCATGGATTTTTTGGTGACCGCGCCATGGGTTCCCGCTTTTCCTGCCGCATCCGCGTCCACATCGGGGCGGGAGCCTTTGTCTGCGGGGAGGAAACCGCCCTCATCGCCTCCCTGGAAGGCCGCCGGGGGATGCCCGCCCCGCGCCCTCCATATCCGGTCCAGCGGGGGTATAAGGGACAGCCCACCTGCATCAACAACGTGGAGACCCTGGCCAATCTCCCCTGGATATTCCAAAACGGCGGGGCGGCCTTCGCCGCCATCGGAACACGAGCCAGCACAGGCACCAAAGTATTCGCCTTGGCGGGCCAGGTCCGCCGGGGCGGCTTAGTGGAAGTGCCCATGGGCACGCCCTTGCGGGAGATCGTCTTTGGACTGGGGGGCGGAGCGTGTGGCGGTGCCCCCCTCAAGGCTGTTCAGCTGGGCGGCCCCTCTGGCGGCTGCCTGCCCGAATCTATGCTGGACACCCCAGTGGATCACCAGGCCCTGGCCTCCACAGGGGCCATGATGGGCTCCGGCGGCCTCGTGGTCATGGACGCCTCCACCTGCATGGCAGAGATGGCCCGCTTTTTCCTCCGCTTCATTGCCGCAGAAAGCTGCGGGAAATGCGCACCTTGCCGTATCGGCACCCATCGGGCCGAGGAGATCCTCACCCGCATCGTCGGCGGAGAGGGCCGGGCGGGCGACGCCGCTCTGCTGGAGGAGCTGTCCCTGGCCGTGCAGGACGGCGCGCTTTGCGGCCTGGGCAGGACCGCCCTCAATCCGGTGCTCACTACGCTGCGCTACTTCAGAGATGAGATCGAGGCCCACATCCGGGACAAGTCCTGCCCCGCCGGCCGCTGCCCCGCCCTGCGCACCTATTACATCATTCCCAAGCTGTGCCGGAATTGCCGGCTGTGCCTCAAAAGCTGCCCGGTCAACTGCATCCGCCGCATTCCGGGCAAAACCTTTGTCATCGATCAGACCGTCTGCATCAAATGCGACGCCTGTATTTCTTACTGCCCCTTCGACGCCATTGTGGTCCTGCAAGGAGGTGCTCCCGATGTCTGAAACGCTCTGCCTCACCATCAATGGCCGGGAGGTTTTTGGGAAAACCGGCGATACCATTTTGCAGGTGGCCTTGGACCACGGCATCCACATCCCCCACCTGTGCGGGCAGACGTGCCTGGAACCCTTCGGGGCCTGCGGGCTCTGCCTAGTGGAGCCAGAGGGCGGCGGGCGGCTGCTGCGCGCCTGCTCCACACCTGCCGGCGAAGGCATGGCCGTGGACAGCGAAACTCCGCGGGTCCGCCGGGCTAGACGGATGGCCTTGGAGCTGCTGCTCAGCGACCATGATGGAGACTGCGTCGGCCCCTGCGCCCTAGCCTGCCCCGCCCATGTGGACTGTCAGGGCTTCCTCCGCGCCGCCGCTCATGGTGACTTGCGGCAGGCCGCCGCCGTTCTTTTGGACCGTCTCCCCCTGCCCGCTTCCACTGGAAGGGTATGCACCCACCCCTGCGAGGCGGCTTGCCGCCGCCGGCTTGTGGAGGCCCCGTTGTCTATCGCCGGTCTGCAGGTCTTTGCAGCCGAGGTAAATTTGCGCGCGCCTCAGCCCGTCCGCCCTCGGGTCAGCCCGGCGACAGGCCGTTCTGTGGCAGTGGTAGGCGGCGGGCCCTGCGGGCTGTCAGCGGCCTGCTTTTTGGCGCGCATGGGCCACTTGGTCACCCTGTTCGATGCCCTGCCCCAAATGGGCGGGACGCTGCGCACCGCCGTCTCCCCTGCCCGCCTTCCCCGGGATGTTCTGGACCTTGAGATCGCTGAAATCGAGGCGCTTGGCGTTCAGTTTGTCCCCGGCCACCGGATTTCGAGCGGCCAGGAACTCTCTGACCTCCGGTCAGGATATGACGCTGTGCTCCTGGCCATCGGAGCCGGAACGGCGGCTTCCGGAATCGCTGACGGGCTGCTCCCGCCCCGGGATGCCGCCGCCCGCCGGGTCGGCCCGGACATCCTTCCAGAACTGCCGCGGACCACCGCAGGCCGTTTCGCAGTGGAACCCAGCTCTTACCGTGTTTCCCTGGAGGGGGTATTCGCGGCTGGCGACGCCGCCGGGCGCGGCGTGAGCCATGCCGCCGCCGCCGTTGGGCAGGCAGCCGCCGCCTCTGCCGCCATTGACGCGTTTTTGCGGGGCGTCTCCCCACCCCGGCCCGCCGCTCCCCGCTCTCGCCGCTCGGTGTCCTCCGGCGGCCTCCAAACCGTGGAACACAGGCCGAGGGCGGACTGCCCAGCCGACGGCTTTTCTCTTGAAGCGGCCCAAGCCGAAGCGATACGATGCCTGTCGTGCGGCTGCTCTGCCTATCCCAGCTGCGGTCTGCTCCACGAGCTTGATGCCGAGCAGATCCGTCTGGGCCGGTTGGGCGGCCCACCCAAGAGGGACGGCCCGCAGTCCCGCCCCGGCGCAATTCTGTACGACCGGAGCAAGTGCATATTGTGCGGACAATGCGTCCGCGTTTGCCATGAGGGGGCCAAACAGGATCTGCTTGACTTTACCGCCCGGGGTTTTGACACCTCGATTCATGCCGTTCCCTCCTATCCCGGTCAGGAAGCCGTCTGCCAAAGCTGCCGCCGCTGTGTAGGGATATGCCCCACAGGCGCGCTCCGTCCGGCTCCCGAGGGCGGCCTTTAGCAAGATTGGAAGCCTCTTTTTTTGCCCGATCAGCAAACGGGTCTGATTTTCGGCTGAAAATGAAAAAAACCTGCTAATTGATCAGGCGCTGTTTGAAAATTGGAAATGTGCCCAACGGTGAGGGATCTTTTCGCCAGACGAAGCCAATTTGACGCAGGAATACTTGGTGTATTCCAAGGAAAATTGGCAAAGTATGGCGGAAAAAGAGCCACCGTTTGGGTATGATGACAATTTTCAAACAAGCCCTAGAGTCTGTTTTAAAACCATCAAAGTAGCCAAATGAGGA
>CAJTTS010000090.1 GCA_910579155.1 uncultured Oscillospiraceae bacterium
TGAAGTGGGGCCGCACCGGGGCAGCGACCCGGTGTGAACAAAAACGGATGAAACATATCATGGCGAATTTGATGTAAAAACATTGAACCAGAAAAAAGAAAGGAAAAACACACAATCCAGACACAACGGCGGCAACATCCTGGAAGGAACGAATATCATCAAGGGCGAGATATGTAACACATAGAGGGCCTAAAAATCGCGTAAATGCACCATCGTGAGAGTGAAAAGGCCAAAGGCCAGCTTACTATATGGGTAGGCTGGTTTTTGGTCGTTATGCGTTACAAGCAGTGAAAACACCTGTCGCATTGTTGAGGTTTATCTGGAAATTTACCGAGTTATGTGGTATAGTAAAGGGCAAGGCAATATGCGGCCTGTTCTGACAAAGATAAGGCGGGTGAATAAAGTGACAACAGATTCTATCAGTGTCAAATCTTTTGGAGATGTATTTCCTCGAACTGGCACAAACATCAGGACACCCTATGAACACCAGAAAATGGCGATGGCGGGGCTTGATAAAATAAATCAGTCCCCATCCTATAGCACACTGGTTGTTCTGCCTACTGGCGGAGGCAAAACTTACACCGCCTCCACCTGGTTGCTGAAAAACGCGATTGACCGAAGGAAGAAAATTCTATGGATTGCCCACAGGCAAATGCTTTTAGACCAAGCGGCAGAATCCTTTCAGAAATTTGCCTACACAGAAACCATCCCCCATGTTTCATCTTTCAGTTTTCGCATTATATCCGGTTCATCCACCCATGATCGCACAAGTGACATTGAACCCACAGATAATCTTCTGATTGTCAGCAAGGACAGCATCGGTAGAAATCTGGAACGCCTGGATTCATGGCTGAAGGGAGAGAAGGAGATTTATCTGGTTGTGGATGAGGCCCACCATTCCACGGCCAAGACCTATCGCCGGGTGATTGACTATGTGAAGGGAAAAGTTCCAGATGTGAAACTGATTGGTCTGACTGCCACACCCTTCCGCACTGCGGAGGATGAGCGGGGACTTCTTGCCAAAATATATTCGGACGGCATCAAGGATGGACAGATTGTCCACGGCGATGTGGGTATTACATACCAAATTGGATTAAAGGAACTTATCAACCGGCAAATACTTTCCAAGCCGATTTTTGAGAGTTACTATACCGATGAGATATATGGCGATTCTCTTGGCCTTGATGCATGGGAGAGCATTCAACACTTGGACACTCTCCCGGATGATATTGCAGAGCAGATCGCTGTGAGTACGGTGCGCAACAAGTTAATCGTAGACACCTACCTTGCAAAGAAAAAGGATTATGGACAGACGATTGTATTTGCGGTGAATGTTGTTCATGCGATTCAACTGGCGGCACTGTTTAACAAGGCTGGTATCAAAGCTGACTATGTTGTATCTGACATCAAGGATTTAATTACAGGAGTGACCATCAGCCGCAAAGACAATGATCGCAAATTGGCAGCTTATCGAGATGGAAAGCTCCAAGTCCTCATCAATGTCAATATTCTTACAGAGGGTGTAGACCTTCCCCAGACAAAAACAGTATTTCTTGCCCGCCCTACGGTGTCTTCTATTCTGATGACACAAATGATTGGCCGCGCCCTCCGCGGTGTTAAAGCGGGTGGCACCGCCAGTGCCTACATTGTGTCCTTTGTTGATAACTGGAACGAACATATTGCCTGGGTAAACCCGGAGAGCTTGTTTGACGGCAATAATGAATTTGCTGATAATGAGGTGGAACGGGCAAAGCGTGAGTTGCGGATGATAGCCATATCCAAAATTGAGGAATTTGCCTCCGTGCTGGACGATGCCGTAGACACTTCGTCACTGGAAAAAGTTCCATTCATTCAGCGTGTCCCCGTAGGGATGTATGCTTTCTCCTATTTGGAGGAAAACGGTATGGACCTTTCTTATCAGGTCATGGTCTATGACAGTACCCGAAAAGCCTATCAGGACTTGATGGATTCTCTTCCTGAGTTATTCAAAAGTTTCGGAGCGGTGGACGAGTACCTGCCCGATGAACTTCTGGATGAGATGGAGGAACAGTGCCGAGACGCCTTCTTCTATGGCGAGATGATTCCGCCCTATGCGCCGGAGGATGTTATCAGTATTTTGAGATATTACGCTCAATATGAAGTTGCCCCTCATTTCTACACATTCGACCAAATTGACCGAAGCAAATTGGACGTAGCGCAAATCGCCCAGCACATCTGGGACGAGGATATGGGGGAGCGTAAACGTGCTGAATATATCAATTCACTCTGGGATTCCACTGACGATAATATGCTCCGCCTGTTCTTTGGGCGTAAGCTGTATTTCCTGCGGCAGTTAGACATTGAATGTATGAAAATCTCCCACCCAGGCATTTATGAGGATGAATCCAACGTGAAATATGGAACTCGTCAGTTGACAGACTTGCCCCTCTATGAGATTGGCGAGGTTTCGCCAGAAACGGAAAAGGCTCTGCGGGATGGAGCATTTGAGAAATCCAAAAATGCCGCTGGTGAATACCGGTGCGCTTGTTGTGGGCTTACAAGTAGTTCTCGTGTATTTTTCCAGGTAGACCATGTAGTCCCCATGAACAAAGGTGGAAAAAGTGTTCCAGAGAACTTACAGATTTTATGCCGAAAGTGCAACGGAATTAAGGGGGATAGTTGATGGAGGAACTGTGCTACTCTGCGCTTGATATTGCCGCTGTCATTGCCAGTATGGGACTTGGCTGTCAGGCTCAAGCCAAGTTCCTCAATCGCATCTGGGAAAACGAAAGGCCATTTCTGCAAAAGGATTATCGTGATAACAAGCGTCAGATGATTTTGGACGTTTCCTATTGGCTGACCTATTTCAGCGATAAACCAACGATTGACACTGAGTTTCCTGTTATACAAAAGGATGCTCAAACGGTGGGCCGAGAACTTGAAGCCGATGCCTACATTACAGAAACTTCCGGCCTGGATTTGTTCTTCAAAAGTGTTCGGCTTCGCATCCTCTATGGTGAAGGTAAGCCCTATATTCGGGTCAAACGCAGAACGCTTATGGGGAAGTATGGGTATAAGAGACTTTCCCCTGCGCTGGTGGAGTATTTTCATCAGTGTATCTACTTCTACCATTTGCAACCTTATGTCCGTGACTATGCTGAGTGCCAGATTGAAGATGTGGGAATTGATGAGATGATCGTTTTTCGTGTTATCTAAAACTGAGACTTCGAGGAACTATCAGCGTTTCCAAATCAACTGTGCAGCCAGCCCCGGCAAGGGTTGTTCAAGAGGTATGGGGTGCTACTCCAGCAAGCAAAACGGGCTTTCGGCGGTCACGCTGGAAGTCCGTTTTGCTTGCCTATAACCTACTTCTTCTTCCCTCTCTGCGAAACATGGCCCTTCGCCAGCTTGGACTTTTGGGCAATCTTCATAAGCCACTGTTTTTCTTCTTCGGTCAGCCTGTTATATGAGGTCTGCGTCTGCTTGCAGTACATCATCAGCCATGCCTCGGCGCGGCTCCCCTTAAAGTTTGCAACATCCTCCAAGTCCTGCTTCAATTCAGCGATAACAGAACTCTCCGGGCCGCTCTCGCTCCGGCCCCGATGTGCCTCCCGAATGTCCTCCATAATTGTGTCAATGTCCTCATGAACCCGGCTGGTAAAGTAGTCACGCTCCCGCAGAAGAACAGCGTCCGACAAGTACGTCTCTATGTCTGTTTCTCCCGGCTGGTATGTCTCGATCATCTTGGCCCGAACCGTCTCGACCCAGGCGTTCAGATTATGTATCTGCATAGCGGCGACCCGGTTCACATAGATGTCGATGTCAGCCAGCAGTTTCATAAAATCTTTGTGGGCCACCAGCTCACCGAGCAGGGCCGTATCCACCCGGCCAGCCTTCAAAACTTCAATCATATCATCACTCAAACGCAGGTCGGCCAACTCTGCGTTTGGGTGATTTTTTGTTTCCGTCAGGGCCAGCAGATAGTCGGTGGTCACGCCGTAGAATTGCGCCAGCTTGATGATCGCCGTATGGGTAATGTCCTTGGTGTCCTCTGTCTCATAGCTGCCCAGCGCGGACGAGGACAGGCCCGTTGCCGCTTCCAGGTCTTTCAGCTTCAAGCCGCGCTTTACCCGGAGGTCTTTGATTCGTTCTTGTATCGTGAGCGCCATAATTGCGCCTCCTTCGTCCAGATTAGCCGCATTATAACAAGAAAAGCACCAGAATGTTTGTCGAAATATGGGGAATTGGAAAGATTTCCGAGAGCGTGGAAATTTCACGGTTTTGGGCCGGATTTCCTACCTTTCGGATATACGGGAGAGTGGTCTTTTTTCTGCTACGATGTTTGTATCACACGGCACCGCAGATTGAAAAAAGAATGACCGTCCGAAAGGGATACATCTCCCGGAGAAGCAGCGCATGAGGCGTGCCAAGGGAGAGAATACGCCGCTGAGAACGCAGGGGCAGGAACGGCTTTCGGGGAGAACGGCGGGAGTGCAGAGGGCGGCAAGCCCTTTGCGCGGGGTCCAGGGGATGCAGTACCCCTGGTCAGTGTCCAGAGGTGAAACCTTTGGGCCGGGTGCAGGGCGGCAGCGCCTGCCGGGTGTCAAGAGGGCAGCGCCCTCTTGGTCGGGTGCAGGGTGGCAACGCCTGCTCCGGTGTCCAGAGGGTGAAACCCTTTGGCCCAGGGAGAGTTGTCGCTTGCGACGGCTCGTACTGGGTATTGCCTGTCGCACTTCGTGTAACAGGCGCTGGCGGCTTCGCCGCCTTTTTTTGAAAAGCTACTTTGCAGCAAAGGAGGGAAAACAACATGAAGCTGACACGACACAACGGGCGTTCCGGCAAAAACGGAACCTACAACCCACGGCACAATGACCGCCGCTTCGATGTGGAGAACAGCGAACACATCGACACGGCGAGGGTCGTGCAAAACATCTATTGGGACTGCTATCGGGGCGTGACCACCATGCAGACCAGAGAGAACAGCGACACGCCGGATTTCAGTTTTGAGCAAATCGAACACGCCTACTATTTGGAGCATTACGGTGATTTCGTTGACGCTCAAAATGCCAGAAATGAGCAGGCGCGGCACCCGGAGCGCAACCGCACGATTGAGAAGCTGCTCAAGGACAAAAAGACCTGCCCGGAGGAAACCATCTTCCAAATCGGCACGATAGAAGAATCGGTGTCCCCGGAAATTCTCATTCGGGTGGTCAGCGAGTTTTATGAGGAATTTGAAAAACGCTTCGGCGCTCACGTTCACATTCTGGATTGGGCACTCCATCTGGACGAGGGTACTCCCCATATCCATGAGCGGCACGTTTTTGACTGTGAGAATCAATACGGCGAGCTTTGCCCCCAGCAGGATAAGGCGTTGGAGGCCCTGGGTATTGAGCGTCCTAAGCCGGACAAGCCCAAAGGCCGACACAACAACCGTAAGCAGACCTTTGACGCGATTTGCCGGGAACTGCTTTTTCAGATTGCCCAAAAGCATGGCCTCCATCTTGACCAGGAGCCGGAGTATGGCGGTCGGGCCTATCTGGAAAAGCAGGAGTTTATCATCGCCAAGCAGAAGGAGCAGCTTGCCCAAAAAGAACAGGAATTGACGGAGATGACCTTGAAGGTGGAGGAAGTGGAAACGCTCATTGACGAGGTTTCCGAGGTGGCCTATGACAAGGCGGTGGAGGTGGTCACGGACACGGTGAGGGCGCAGACCCAGGCAGAGGATTTGGCAGAGATTGAGGGCTACCGAAAGTGGGCCAACGCCCCGGAGCGCAAATTCAATGACGCTACCAAAAATGTAATCAACAAGTGCCTGGATGCAGTCACCAACAGATTGAAGCGGCTGGCGGTGAAGCTCACCGAAAAAATTCAATCGGCGCTGTTGGCCCCTGCGACCAAGGCGGCAGGGAAAGCCCAGGTCAAGAAGAAAGCAAAGGAATCCGTTCTCGCCAAGCTGGAACAGGGAAAAGCCGAGATTGCCAGACGAGATGCGGAGCGGCGGGCGCGGCCCACTCCGAAACAGGATATGGAGCGGTGAGGATTGGGGGTATGCCTTTGAGTATCTTTGAAACCGTCAAGGCCACTGTCCCTATGAAGCAAGCCGCTGAAAGCTACGGCCTGCGGCTCAACCGGGGCGGGATGGCCTGTTGTCCGTTTCACGATGACCGCCACCCCAGCTTGAAGCTGAACGAGGACTACTTCTACTGCTTCGGCTGCGGGGCCACCGGAGATGTGATCGACTTCACTTCCCGTCTATTTGGCCTGTCCACCTATGAGGCGGCGCTGAAGCTGGCTGCTGACTTCGGGATTGACCCAGGCAGACCGCCGCCACCCTCCATAGTCGAGCAACTGAACAGGAGCAAAAACGCGCAGGCGCTTCGTAACCGGGAGCGACTGTGCGTTTCCGTTCTTACGGACTATCTGTGGCTGCTCCGGGATTGGAGTGTGCGCTATGCCCCGCAGTCGCCGCAGGAGCCGATTCATGACCGCTTTGTGGAGGCTTGCCGCCGCCTGGACTATGTGGAGTATCTGCTGGACGAACTGGCACAGGCAGACAAAGCAGAGAGGACCGAGATTGTATCCATGCTGACCGCTGACAATAAGATGACAAATCTGAAACGGCGGTTAAAGAAATTGAGAGAGGAGGGAGAACACCATGAGCCGGAAAGAAACCGCGACATTGCCGTTTGAAGGGAATTGTCTCTGGTTCGATGGCAAGAAGATTAACGAAATGAAGTTTTGCCGGATATTCCTGGGCAGACATCCCATGAAGTGCGTCCGGGACAGGCTGTTTACCGTGGACGGGATGGTGGAGGATGAAAAGCAAATCAGCCAGCTTATCTTGCAGGAGGTCAGCCAGTGCGTGACCACTGGCCTCTCCAAGCTGGTGTCCAATCTGCTGGCAAGCGTTAAGCTGCTGGCCTACTCGCCGCCCCTGCCCATTGAGACAGACCGTATCCACGTTGCCAACGGAACTTACTTCATGAACAAACATTTTTTGCGGGGGAAGGATTTTTGCAACAACCGCCTGACTGTCAACTACAACCCTGACGCGCCGCCGCCGGAGAAGTGGCTGCGGTTTCTGTCGGAACTGTTATACCCGGAGGACATTCCCACCTTGCAGGAATACCTGGGCTACTGTCTGCTCCCCACCACCAAGGGCCAGAAGATGCTGATACTCATTGGCAAGGGCGGTGAGGGCAAGAGCCGTATCGGGCTGGTGATGCGCTCTATCTTCGGGGACAGCATGAACACCACCAGTATCCAGAAGGTGGAGAACAATCGGTTCAGCCGCGCCGACCTGGAAAGCAAGCTGCTGATGGTGGATGACGATATGGATATGAGCGCCCTCCCCAAGACCAACTATATCAAGTCCATTGTCACATCAGAGTGCAAGATGGATATGGAGCGCAAGGGCGTCCAGAGCTACCAGAGCCAGCTTTATGTGCGGTTCCTCTGTTTCGGCAACGGAGCCTTGACCGCCCTCCACGACAGGTCGGACGGCTTCTTTCGCCGCCAGATCGTCTTGACCACCAGGGACAAACCGCCGGGCCGGACAGACGACCCTTACCTCTCCGACAAGATGATCGCAGAGCGCGAGGGTATCTTCCTCTGGTGTCTGGAAGGGCTTCACCGCCTGCTGGTAAACAACTACCGCTTCACCATCAGCGAACGGGCCAGGGAGAACATTTCTGTCGTAGTCCGGGAGGCCAACAACATTGTGGAATTTCTGGCCTCTGACGGCTATATCCAGTTCAAGGCGGACAGCGAGGCCAGCACCAAGGATTTGTACGCCGCCTATAAGGTTTGGTGTGAGGACAACGCCGAGAATCCGCTTTCCCCCAAGAGCTTTTCCAGCTTTGTGGCGCAGAACGCCGACAGCTACCGATTGGAGGCCACCAACAACATCTACATCGGTAGCGGAAAGCGGTGTCGGGGCTACCTGGGAATCGAGGTTGTAATCAGGCCGCTTGCCTTATAAAGAGAGAAGTGAAAATTATCTGTACGTCCGTACACGAGTACGCAGAGGGGCCTTGTACCGATGTACGGACGTACAGATAAATTTGAGTTCCCGCCTATATAGAGCGGCAGGGAACTCCCCGGCGCGGCCTTAAAACGCCGGATGAAATTCAATCCTTGTGATTTTCGTGAAAAAGATTGTCAAATAGGATACAGGTTACACTTTTTCGTGATTTACAGAACAGTGTATCTGCTTTATGGATAGATGGCCTCTCCCACGGTTCCGGCGGAAGTCCCACGAAACCGTGAAATGGATAAGGGGCCTTTGTGACCTGGGCTTCATTATACGAAATCTGAGCGGAAAATGCAATCCTCAAAATATTTGCCGTTCAGTGAAAACGGTTCACGCACCACACAACACAGTTTATCAGAAAGTGAGGGAAAAAGAATGAACTCCGATATGAGGAACGAAATCAAGGCGTACATTGTGCGCCGGGGAATGACCATGCAGGAGGTGGTGGACGTACTCTCCGATGAGTACGGATGGTCGGACAGCGTGTCCAACCTCTCCAACAAGCTCCAGCGGGAATCCCTCCGCTACAAAGAGGCCGTCCAGCTTGCCGATGCGCTGGGCTACGACATTCAGTGGGTCAGGCGGAAAGAGGATCGCTGACCGACAGGCTACAAAACAACATCAATCCGACAGGCATCTGCCTTGCCGGAAATTTTATTTTACAAGGAGCTGCCTATGGCGAAAAAAACCAAAATGAACGTAATTTCTGTCTTTGATGGCAAGCAGGACGCGACCGATGTGTTTGTGTCCCTGATTGCCGAAAAAATGAGGGCCACCACGCAGGATTTTCTTGCCGAAAATGAGCCTGTGTGTTATGATAAGGACAAGGTTCAAGTGACCGGCGGCCTCGCGTCTGGATTGTGTGGGTAACGGTCAATATGGACGATATGAGATTCAGCGATATTGAGATGGCGCTTGCCAGCGGCTATCGGGCGGCGCTCTACTGCCGCCTCTCGAAAGACGATGACCAGGAAATGGAAAGCGCCTCTATCGCCAATCAGAGGGCGATGCTTCAGCAGTATTGCGCCAAAAACGGATGGGAGGTTGTTGCGGTCTACCAGGACGATGGCTACACGGGTCTGAACATGGACCGTCCTGGCCTCAAGAAAATGCTCCACGCCATTGAAAAGGGAATTGTCAATCTGGTCATTACAAAAGACCTCTCGCGCCTGGGTCGGAACTATCTGGAAACCGGGAGGCTGATGGAGGACTTCTTTCCCCGCCACGGTGTCCGCTACATCGCCATGAATGACGGCATTGACACGCTCCGGGAAAACAACGAGATAGCGCCCTTCAAAAATATCCTAAATGAGATGTACAGCCGGGATATTTCCAAGAAAGTCCACGCTTCTTATCACTTAAAGGCCACAAAAGGGGACTTTACCGGGTGCGTCGCGCCCTTCGGTTATGTCAAAGACCCCGCCAACAAAAACCACCTTCTGATTGACCCGGAAACCGCGCCCATTGTCCGTCTGATTTTCGGCTACGCCTTGGAGGGACACGGCCCGAATTATATCCGGCGCAAGCTGGAAGAAGCAAAGGCCCATTGCCCTACCTGGTGGAACCGCCAGCGAGGTATCCGCAACACCTTCACCCGCTGGGAGTTGGTAGACCCGGAAAAGGGGCGGTTTATTTGGGACTTCTCCGTTATCAAGGACATTCTGCGGAACCCGGTTTACAAAGGGGCGATTGCCTCCCAGCGGTGCAACTACCGCTTCAAGGTCGGCACTCTCGGTGAGAAGAAGCCGGACGAGTGGATTGTGGTAGAAGGGATGCACGAGCCGATCATCTCCCCGGAGGACTTTGAAACGGTGCAGAGCAAGGTGCGGTCACGGCAGCGACCCAGGGGGGACGGAAATTTCAGCCTGTTCGCGGGGCTGATTCGGTGCGGCGAGTGCGGCAAGGCGCTGACCATTCGCAAGACCAACGCCAAGCGCCCGATTGACATTTACGCCTGTGTCACCTATAACCGTTATGGCAAGGGCCACTGCACCCAGCACCGGGTCGAGTATGACGCGCTGTATCAACAGGTCTTGGAAAAGATACGGGAGTGCGCCGCCGCCGCTTTGGGAAACGGCGAGGCCGTGATGGAGCGATTATCCACCGCCTGCCAGTCGGAGGAACGCCAGCAGAGCGAGGCCATTGCCCGACAGGTGGCAAAGGACGAGGAACGCGCTTCTGTTCTGGAACGCATGGTGATGAAGCTCTATGAGGATATGATTTCCGGGCGTATCACCGAGCAGAACTTTGACCTGATGATGAAGCGGGCGCAGGACGAGCAGGAGGAATTGAAAGGGCGGCTGGACAAGAACCGCCGTCTGATGGCGAACAAGGCCGAGGTCCAGGAGAACTCCCGCCGCTGGGTCGAGACGATACGGGAGTACGCCGACATTCAGGAATTGGACGCTGTTACCCTGCACCGTCTCATTCGGGAGATTGTGGTACACGAGGCCATTGACCAGGATGGAACCCGCCACGTTGACGTGGAGATTCACTTCAACCTCAAACCGATGCCGGAGGAATCCGGTATTGCCTAAAACAAGTTAATATGTCCACTACACAGCCCGGATAGCATACGGGGACCAGGGTAGTGCCGACACGGAGGCCACGCCGCCGCCAGCCATTGGCTGTTTACCTGACGGGAACAAGAGAAAGTTCCATCAAGTCAGGTATAACACAGCTCATGGCCGGGGGCGGCGTGGTACTGGTGGGCATGAAGCTGGTCCCCCTGCTGGCCAACCTGTTCAACTGAGCCGGGGATAGTAAGCCATGCTGAACATCCTCGACACGATCCAGGAGTGGATCATGGGCATCCTCAAAGACTGTATCATGGGCAATCTCAACGGGATGTTCGACCAGATCAACACCGAGGTCGGGGAGGTGGCGGCAAACGTGGGGACGACCCCGGCGGCATGGAACGCCGGGGTTTTCTCCATGATCCGCAGCCTGAGTGATAACGTGGTGGTGCCCATCGCGGGCATGGTACTCACCTTCGTGATGTGCTATGAGCTGATCAGCATGATCATCGACAGGAACAACCTTCACGACCTTGAGACCTTCGCCATCTACAAGTGGATCATCAAGACCTTTGTGGCCGTCTATCTGGTGTCCCACACCTTTGACATCACCATGGCTGTCTTTGAAATGGCCCAAACGGTGGTCCAGCGCAGCGCGGGCATCATCACCGGCAGCACCAGCGTAGATTTCGCCGCCGCGCTGGGGGACGTGTCCGCCCAGCTTGACGCCATGGGCATCGGGGAGCTGTTTGGACTGCTGGTGGAAACCATGCTGCTGAAGATTACCATGCCCATCCTATCCCTATGCGTCATGCTGGTGCTGATCGGCCGCATGATCGAAATTTACATCTATTGCTCCGTGGGAGCCATCCCCTTTGCCACCATGACCAACCGGGAGTGGGGACAGATGGGTCAAAACTATCTGCGCGGTCTTGTGGCCCTGGGGCTGCAAGGCTTTTTCATCATGATCTGCGTGGCGATCTACGCGGTGCTCATCAGCCAGATCGGGAGCGCACCCAATCTGCACATCGCGATCTGGCAGTGTGCGGGGTACACGGTGCTGCTGTGCTTCTCCCTGTTCAAGACCGGCGCGGTGAGCAGATCTATTCTGAACGCCCACTAAAACCAAAAAAGGAGGAGCCTAATGAACGAAAACATGACCCAAAGCGGTCCCGAACAGGCCCCCCGTCTGCCCAGCATGAGCGCCAGGGTCTACCCTGTGAACGACCCTAAACAGGAAAAGGGCAGCGTCCTGGCCAGTGCCAGCGTTGACCTTGGCGGCTGCTTCGCCGTCACCGGCATCAAGATCGTGGAGGGCAAAGATGGGCCGTTCGTCGCCATGCCCCAGCGGATGGGCAGGGACAAGAAATACCGCGATATCTGCTTTCCCACAACGGCGGCAATGCGCGAGGCGATCAATACCGTCGTCATGGACGCCTACCGGGGCGAACTGGAGCAGCAGGCCGACCGGGCGGCCCAGGCGGTGGAGCGGCTTTTCGGGCGGAACGCGGAAAAGCCCTCTGTGCGTCAGGCTTTGCAGAACGCGGCCAGGGAAGCGGCGGCGCGGTCCGCCCCGGCTGTGTCCAGAGCCATGGACCAGGGGGCTCGGTGATATGCTCTCTCTGGTCCCTGTTTCACTAAAGGACGCCAACGCTTTTGTCAAAACCCACCACCGCCACCACAAGCCCACCACCGGGCACAAGTTTTCCATCGGCTGTGAATGTGACGGCCAGTTGGTGGGGGTGGTGATCGCCGGACGGCCTGTGAGCCGATACCTGGACGATGGCCGGACGCTGGAGGTGAACCGGCTGTGCACCACCGGGGAGA
>CAJTTS010000091.1 GCA_910579155.1 uncultured Oscillospiraceae bacterium
ACAAGGCCCCCGCCGCTCCCGGCGAGAAGCCCAAGGAGGACAAGGCCCCCGCCGCTCCCGGCGAGAAGCCCAAGGAGGACAAGGCCCCCGCCGCCCCCGGCGATAAGACCAAGGAGGACAAGGCCCCCGCCGCCCCCGGCGAGAAGCCCAAGGAGGACAAGGCCCCCGCCGTCCCCGGCGAGAAGCCCAAGGAGGACAAGGCCCCCGCCGCCCCTGGTGAGAAGCCCAAGGAGGACAAGGCCCCCGCCGCCCCTGGTGAGAAACCCAAGGAGGACAAGGCCCCCGCCGCCCCTGGCGAGAAGCCCAAGGAGGACAAGGCCCCCGCCGCTCCCGGCGAGAAACCCAAGGCGGACAAGGCCCCCACCGCAGGCAAGCCCACGCCCACGGTTGCCGAGCTGGAGGCACAGGCCAAGTCTGGCCAGCCCATTCTGCTGACAGACCTTGCCAACGCTGAGAGAGCGGAGCGCGAGGCGCAGAAAGGCGGCGCGGCCCCCGGCAAGGGTAAGCCCGATCAATCCGCCGTCCCGGACAAGGACACAGGCGAGGCCCTGACCGCCGCCAAGGAGGGGCCGTCCGGCACTTCCATTACGCAGATTTTCGATAAGCGCCTCGCGCCCCCGGATGAGGCGTCCCGGAAAACCCTGCCCACGCCGAAAGAGGGCGAGTCCTATTTTATCACCCTCCATCCGGCCTATTTGGAGAAATCCGTGTTCAATAATTTCTCCGTGGACACCGAGAGCGAGAATTTCAAGGAGCTTTTGAAATCTGTGGAGCTGGTAGGCATCAAAGACCCGGTGCTGGCGCGGTTTAACCCGGAGGGCAAGCTGGAAATCCTGTCCGGCCAGCGCCGCCACATCGCCGCCACCATGCTCAATCAGGCTGTCCCCACTATCATCCAGAAAATCGACGATGCGGACGCCAAAATCATTGTTGCGGACGGCAACCTGCACCGTGACAAAATTTCCAGCTATGACCTGTCCCGCGCCCTGCGGATGAAGATGGAGGGCATGAAGCAGAAAGCAGGCCGACGCAAAAAGGGCTACTCTGCCAACGAACTGCAAAGCGACGCGAAGCTGGCGCAGGAAATGGGTATGACCGTTTCCAAGCTCAACCGGCTGATCCGTATGTCTGAGGCGGTCAAGGGTGTGTGCGACCTGGTTGACGAGGGCAAGCTCACCATTTCCGTTGCGGCGGAAATGTCCGCGCTGAAGCCCAAGACCCAGGAGTCCGTGCTGCACCTGCTTGACCTGGGCTATAAGGCCACCAATGAGCGTGTCTCCCGCATGAAGAAAGCCGAGGGCGGCGGGCAGAAGCTGGACGAGATGGCTCTGCGGAGCATTTTGGATGACAAGGACATCGCGCCCAAGCAGCAGGAGGCCC
Organism: uncultured Oscillospiraceae bacterium; assembly: GCA_910579155.1. Next base: position 1,381 of record CAJTTS010000091.1, read on the forward strand.
CCGCCGCCCCCACTCCCGGCGCGGCCCCGGAAGCCCCCGGTGCGGCTGTCGGCCAGCCGCCCATCCCCGCCTCTCCCGACGTTCCCGCTGCCCCGGAACCCCCTGCCGCCCCGAATACTCCCGCCGCTGAGGATGTTCCCCCGTGGGAGGAGCCGGGAAAAGGCCCCGTCCCGGAGCCGGAGGCCGGACAGCCTGCTCCTACCCCTGGCGCCCCCGCCCCCGACACTCCCGCGCCGGAAAAAGAGGACGATCCGCTGAAAGGGCCGCAAGAGCGCCCGGAAGTCACCAAGGTGATTTTGACCGGCGACCGCCTCCGCAAGTATTTCCCCGATGTGTCCATGACCCCCCGCGAGATCGAGGAAAGCGTGTACTCCGCGCTGGAGGAGCGCCGCCAGCGGCAGTTGAAAGAGCAGCAGAAAGCCACCATTTTCAAAAGGGGCGGGCCGTCCCATTGAACGCCCGCTCTCAAACCATCAAGCAGCCTCCGCGAACGTGCGCCCAAAGGGGCGCTTTTTTTGTGCCCGGAAGCAGGTGACAGCGCATAGCTGACAAATATTACCACGCCGTTTCCTGCTCCGGGGGCAAGGACTCGACAGCCATGCTCCTGCTTATGTTGGAAGCCGGGATGCCCATTGACTGCGTTCTCACAGCGGACACGGGGATGGAATTTCCCGAAATGTACCGCCATTGGGACAAGATCGACCAAATACTCTATCAGGAGCGCGGCATCCACCTGACGATCCTGCGGCACCCGAAAGGCTTTGAGTGGTGTATGTTCGACCAGCCGAAAGTCAAGCCGTCCACGCTGGAAAACCGCGAACGGCTGGGCGTACCGCCCTACGGGAACGGCTGGCCGGGAATCCAAGTCCGCTGGTGTACCGGCCAGCTCAAGACCCATTTGATTGACAAAGAGGTAAACCGGCTGAAAAAGGAAAAGCACGCAATTCACTATGTTGGGATCGCTGCTGACGAGCCTGACCGCATTAAGGATGAGGTTTATCCCCTGGTGGAGTGGGGCATCACTGAAGCCCAGGCACTGCAAATCTGTTATGACCGAGGCTTTGATTGGGATGGCCTCTATGAACTTTACCACCGCTGTTCCTGTTGGTGCTGCCCGTTCCAGCGGATAGACGAGCTGCGTACCCTGCGCCGCCACCACCCGGAGCTATGGGCCAAGCTGCTGGAACTGGACGGACGGGCTTTAGGCCAGTTTGGACACAGCGCGTTAGGCCGTTTCAAGGATAACTGGAGCGTGGAGCAGTTGGAACAGCGTTTTGCCGCTGAAGATGTCAAGAGAAAGGAGGCTGAGATGGAAAAGGACAAATCCGGGGAAATCCGCGATATGTTCAAGGGTGTACCGCCCAAGAATGTGATTATCGCCGTGGACGATCTGCCACCCAAGACGCTGGAACAGCACTTGAAAGAGCGTCAGAAAGGGCAGGAAAAGCCCAAAAAGTACAAGAAAAGCCGCTGATTTTATGTCAAAGCGGAAATGCGTCTCACCGTGAGACGCATTTCCAGCTTTGACGCCGGACAGCAGGAAAGGATGATTATTTGAACGATTACGAACAGAAAAAGCAAGATCGTATTGACCGCCTCCGCGCAAGGGCGGATAAGGCCCGCGCTGAGAGTGGCGCCCTGTTCCAGCAGTCTACGGATATGGCCTCCGTCATCCCGTTTGGTCAGCCTGTACATGGAGCCGCAGACCGGCGCTACCGCGAAAAAATCGGCAAAAAAATGGAACAGTCCATCGCGGCATCCGATAAGGCTGACTATTACGAGCGTAGGGCGCAGGCGGCAGAAAACAACACTGCCATTTCCTCTGATGACCCGGAAGCCATCACCAAGCTAACAGAGAAGCTGGAGGGGCTGAAAAAGGCGCAGGAGTTTATGAAAGCAATTAACGCTCACTATCGCAAGCATGGAACCTGCCACGGCACAGAGGGCTTGTCTGAAGAACGGGCCGAGGAACTGGATCAGGATGTGAAAAACGGCCCCTCGTGGGTAACTGTTCCATTTTCTACTTATTCCCTCTCCCTCAATAATAAGGAAATCCACCGTATCCAAGACCGAATCACAAAGCTGACCGAGGCAAAGGAGCTGGGCTATACCGGCTGGGCGTTTGAGGGCGGCAGAGTTGAGGCCAACGAGGACAAAAACCGGCTGCAAATCTTTTTTGATAAAATCCCCAGCGAGGAAGTCCGAAAAGAGCTGAAAAGCTGGGGCTTTCGCTGGGCACGGAGTGAGGGCGCATGGCAGCGGCAGTTGACGGACAACGCCATCTACGCCGCCAGCCGGATCAAGGCCATCCAGCCCACGGACGGCACCGACCCTGTGAAAATCCAGCCGAAACGGAAGAAGCAGGGCGGCCCCACAAGATAGGGGGCGCGAAGATGAATGTTTTAGTTGTGGAACCCGGTTTTTTGCCCTATGAGCAGGAGATCAACGGCCTCTCTGATATGGAAAAAATCGTAGGCGGGCCTATTGAGGCCCTTTATCCATTTCAAGAAAATGTCGCTGTTGTCACCAACGCGAATGGTGCAAACAACAAGCTGGAGTTTAACCGCAGTATCCCGGAACGAAGTTACGGCGGCGTGTTCGGCACGTTCTTTGTGTGCGGCCTCGGTGAAGAAACCTTTGCCTCCCTCACTCCAGAACAGATGACCACATATAAGGAGCGTTTCAAAAAGGCGGAAGTCCTGGTACTCATGCTGGGTGATACGCCGGTTATAGTGGAAGAAACCGCAAAACGAAAGCATCATTCCGGCAAACTGAAGCGTCCGCGTAAGCCTAAAAAGAGGTGACACGCCATGTCCTATGAAACCGATGAGCGTGTGGCCGAGCTGACAGAACGGCTGGAAAACGGCGTAAAGGAAATGTATTCCAGCGGCAAATATGAGCAGTACATTACCTCAATGGCAAAATTCCATCAGTACAGTTACAGAAATGCACTGCTGATCCTCTTTCAATGTCCCCATGCGTCTCAGGTTGCCGGATTTGGCACATGGAAAGAGCTGGGGCGGCAGGTGAAGAAAGGCGAAAAGGGCATCCAGATTTTAGCGCCCTGTAACTTTCAGCGGGTAGTTGAACGAGATAAGATCGACCCCAAGACCGGGCGAACGCTATACGGGCCGGACGGAAAGCCCCTCACCGAAAAGGAGTATACCGCCCCTAACCGATTTAGGATCGCTCATGTTTTTGACCTGAGCCAGACTGAGGGCCGGGAACTGCTTCCCGTTGCACCCCCCGCGCTGACCGGCGATGTGGAGGACTATACCGGCATCTATGACCGGCTGGCCGCTATTTCCCCGCTGCCAGTGGTGCAGGAGGACTTTCAGCAGAGTGCATACGGCTATGCCAGCCTTGCTGAAAACAAGGTTGTTGTCAAGCCCGGTTTAAGTCAGGTGCAGACGATCAAGACGCTGGTACATGAAATTGCCCATGCGAAGCGCCACCAGCCGGGGGCTTTTCTGGAGGAACAGACGCCGGCACAGAAGCGGCAAAATGAGATAGAGGCCGAAAGCATCGCCTATGTTGTCTGCCAGCATTTTGGTATCGACACCTCGGATTACTCCCTGGCCTATATCGCCCAATGGAGCAAAGACGAGGAATTGACTGTGTTAAAGGCTTCTCTTGATGCAATCCATTCTACCGCCGGGGAAATCATAGACGCCATCTCCCCACCCCCGCCGAAACTGGAGCGGCAGTTGTCTCAAGCCCCAGAAAGGAAACCAAAACGAGCAAAACGAAAGTGAGGCAAAACACAATGGAAAACACCAGCAGCATCCCGGAGCGTATGCGGGAAATTGAACTTTTTGGCGTTCCCGCCTTGTTTACCGAAAATCAGATCCCGCCGGACGGCATTTATCCCGGTATGTCCCTCTATGAGCTGCAGGGCGGGGACGGCCGGTTTATGGCCTCCGTCCTCACCCCCGTCCCTATCCCGGTGCTGGAGAACGGCCCCCGCGAGTTGGAACCGGGCGATCTGGTGATGGACACCGGGGCCGGGTATTACACCCCCTCCGAGTTTGAGGAAAAATACCTGTGCCCGGAGTTTGACGGAATGGATCGGTATGGAAAAGATGATTGACATTATCCCTTTTTTGGCTGGGATTGTGGAAAAAAACACCGCAACTCATCAATCAGACTTTCTCCTTGACAGAAAAATCCTGCAAGGAGCTACCTGGCAACCCCATCAGGAGAGCCGCACATTTCTCTGGATGAGCCGCCCCTGTGGTACGAATTGCGTATTGGAGGCAGAAGTTTTTCAACGAGAAACAGACGCGCACATCGTCTGGACGCACTATGAGTATGACGCTGATCGCATTAAGGCATACCGTGTCATCGTTGCCCCCGAACGCGCTGCCGGGCTTGTGCTGGGAAAAGTCCAACCCTTGAATTACAAAGAACAGGTACAGCGCGTCAAGCAAAAGGCGCTCCATGTTCAATCTGTAAAATTGCAGTTTGAGGACGGGGAACAGTACAATCTGTCCCACGAGGACTACAAACGGCAAATTCACGGCTTGATTGACGTACATGGCAGGGTGGAAACCATCTGCTTTGTGCCCGAAAATGAGCATGAGCTATTTTGTACGCTCCAAACAGAGCGTGCTATCTCCACCCGCAAAAAGAAGTCTCCCCATAAGAAGAAACCGCCTACCCGGTAGCACCCACAGCGGACAGCGCCGCCGAAAGGCGGTGCTGTCCGAGCAAGTATGTCATTTGGTAGCACACCAAATGACCCTTGTTAGGGGGCGCAGCCCCCTTAAAACCCCCGCCTACGGAAATACGTCTCACCGTGAGACGTATTTTTCAGCGCACTTTATACGGAAATGCGTCTCACCGTGAGACGCATTATCCGGCACCAATAAGGAGGCAAACATGGAACCCAATAGCCGAATGAGCGAAATCACCGGCAATCTCAAAAAGGATGTGAAAGACCTCCTATCAGAGAGCGCCAACATCGTGACCGGATTCTTTAAGCGCGGGCTTTGCACCGTGCGGGCTGTGGCCGACAAATGGAAAACCTTTGCACAGAGCATTTCCAGCGCGGCGGACGAACTGATGAAGCCGCCGTTTGTCGAGGGGCCGGAGGCCCCGACTGCCAGTCTCCACCCTGCCGCCGAACCCGTTGTTACCGTTATGGAGAGCCGGGATCGGGATTTTCCCGTGGGAAAACAGATGACATTATCGGAAGCCAACGAATATGTACGCCAGATGGACGCCCGCCGCCATGAGGCAAAGGGCGCTCCCCATACGGTCAAAGTCAAAGTTGACTATATGTGGGGAGAACGCTGTGACCGCTACTGGCTCCCCCTGGAGATCGGATCGGGCCGGGGCGGGCTACTGCAGCAGATGGAGCAGCTCCTGGCCTACTACCGCGCCGACCCGAAGCGTATCATGCAGGAGCTTGATTTTCCCAAAGAAAACGGAAAATACCGGGAAGATTTTCGAGCGTTCTTTCTGCCGTTTGTGCAACAGAGCATTGACGATCTGCATAACAATCTGCTGCCCTATTTCCGCAACCACTGCAATATTACAGAAATGAAACGGACAGCGGAGGCCCTTATGCCAGCGTTGGGCGAAAACGGACAGGCACAGTATAAGCAGAAGCTGGAGAACAAGGCCGCTGCGCTGCGGCAAAAGGTGAACAGCCTGGAGGTGAAGTTGTCCCCCAGGCAGGAGCAGCGCAGACCGGATGCGCCCCAGCGAGCCGCACAGGATAACCCCCCACAGGCACGCCCGCCGGTCAAAGTACGGCTGGAGCAGATCAAAGCGAGGCAGGGCGCACAGGCCAAGCAGCCGGACAGGGCGCGTCATGCTCCCAGCCGTCCAAAGCAGAAATAACAGGCCCCCAAACTTATGAGACATACTCATTCGCTATTGCTTGACAGCGCACCCTAATTCGGTTATTTTATAGTTTAGAGAAGTAACTATAGAAGCTGGAGGGCAATATGGATAATCAACTATTTTCCCACATCACCAGTGACTACTACACCCGTCACTATGAACTTGATCCCAAATTCACAAATGGCTTGCAAGTCACCGTTTATGCGGAGTGCTCCCCTAACACAACAGGTATGAACGGCCATTATTATGCCCTTGATTTATATTTTTCCGCAGATGAAATTCCTGTCCGCGATCATATTGTAGGAGTGTCTTTTGGCGAAGGGCAAATGGACAAGCACCGTATGGATGCGGCGATAGATGGCTGGGTAGAACAGATTGTAGGTGAAGAAACTTTCCCCGTGTTCCTAAAAGACTACATTAGGAAAGAAAAAATGTGGGAAGATGCCCAAACCAACGAATATTTAAGCGGCACAGATGATGCTGAATAAAGCTACCAAGTGAATACCGCAAAAATGCGTCTCACCGTGAGACGCATTTTTTGTTGCCCGAAAGGAGGATGCCATGCGGAAACGTGAAAAATTTATCGGTTTGTGGCTGAGTGACGCAGAGTACCGGCACCTGCTGAAACAATGCGCCCTGTCCGGCCTCAACACCAGCTCCCTGCTCCGGCACAGCATCATGGGCGTCAATATCCAGCCGCGCCCGCCCGATACCTACGCCGCCCTGCTGCGGGAGCTGTCAGCCATCGGCAATAATGTGAACCAAATCGCGTATTGGGCCAATGCCACCAAGGGCATCGGCAAAGCGGAGATTGCGGAAGCCGCCGCCCTTGTCCGGCAGGCGTGGCGCATGGTAAAGGAGACGCTGTAAGTGGCCTACGATAAGATCATCACCCTGCACGGGCGCATGGATCACTGTATTGACTATGTGCTGAACGAGGAAAAGACCGGCCTCGCCGCTGCGCTGGCCTATGCGGAGAACCCATCCAAGACACATCGGCTTGTGACAGGCATTAACTGCGACCCGGAAACGGCGCTGTCGGATATGCGTTCCACCAAGAAACGCTGGGACAAAAAAGGCGGCGTCCTGGGCTACCATATCATCCATTCCTACGCCCCTGGTGAGGTAACGCCGGACGAGGCCCACGCCGCCGGAGTGGAATTTGCCCGCCGCCTGCTGGGGGATAAATACGAGGTTGTTGTGGCGACCCACGTTGACCGCGACCATCTGCACTGTCACATCGTTTTCAATTCCGTTTCCTTTGTGGATGGAAAGAAGTACCGTAGCGACTTCCAAAGCTATTTTGGAGATTTGCGGGGCACCTCCAACGAAGTGAGCCGGGAGCGCGGCCTGTCGGTGATTGAGCCAGCGGGCCACGGAAAGCATTATACAGAGTGGACGGCGGAAAAGCAAGGGCGAAAGATTGTGCAGGGCGGCGTAAGACAGGACATTGATGCAGCTATCGCGGAGAGCTTCACCTTTGACTCCTTCCTCGCCACCCTGCGGCGGCAGGGCTACACCATTAAATATGGCTCGAATGTGAAGCATACCACCGTCCAGCCCCCCGGCGGGAGCTATGTGTTCCGTCTTGACAACCTGGGCGCTGGCTACACCGAGGCCCACATCCGGGAACGGCTGGCGGCAGCGCGGAGAGGTGAACCCTATGAAATGCCAGCGCCGCTGTCAACAGCACCCATACCGCCGGTACGTCCCATCCCGCAAGTGCGGAGACGCTATACCGTCCGATGGGGCACTGTCCCCCGCCAGCCGCGCCGGAAGCTGCGCGGTTTTCGTGCGCTCTATATGCGCTACCTATATATGCTCAACAGCTACCGAAAGCCCCGGCGCACTCCGCCGCCCGCCGCCGTCCGTAAGGAAGTGGCGAAGCTCCAACGGTATGAAAAGCAGTTTCGTTTTCTTCTGCAATACCGCATTGACACGGACAGCCAGCTTGCCATGCTGGGCGACGCCCTGCAAGGCCAGATCGACCTGCTGGTTGACTATCGCAGGGAGTTGTACGAGGCGCGGCGCGAGGGCCGGGACGTGGAGGCAGAGCTGGAAACCGTCAATGGCAAGCTGCGCTCCACCCGCCGCGAGCTGACGATCTGCCGAAAAATTACGGAGGATATTCCGAAAATCAGGGATCGGGAGCAGCTCATGCGGCAGGAAGAACGGAGCAGCCATAAGGCCGTCCGGGATCGAACGGACGAGCAAGTAAGAAAGGAGAAGAAAGGCAAATGGATGTAAGTGCTGAAGCTGCCGATGTGGTAGTCCGAGAGAGCTTACAGGCAACCGAGGCGGCGGCGAAGCTGACCCTGGAGGGCATGAAAAATGTCGCCGCCCTGCTGCTGGCGATTGCCAAGCAGGACATGAAAGTTGTGGGCCAGACCACGGCCAAGCGGCTGGCACGCGACCCCGCCCCCGCCGTCGTTATCCCCATCAAGGCCGAGGACAAGGCCAAATTCCAGAAGCTGGCCAAGGAGTTTGGAGTCCTCTATTTTTTCGCACAGAAAAAGGGGAACGACAACGGTATGCTCAATGTTGTTTCCAATGAGAACTACGCCGCCCTGCTTAACGCCATCATGCAGCAGTTGGGCTACCCCATCCCCCAAAAGGAACAGGAGGAGCCAAAAAAAGCGAAGTCCCGCGCTCCACAAAAGAAATCCTCGCCAGAGCGCGGGAATGGCTTGAAACCGTCTCAGACGACTGCGGCGGCTGTTGAGCAGGACTCCCCCACGAAAAAGAAGCTGGATCAGTTACAGCGGCTGGCGGCACAGTCCCGCCCTGGGCCGGAAAAGACGAAAGGAAAGGTAAGGTAACAGTATGCCGAGTTTAAGTGAAATCCTCAATTCCAAGGCTGAGAGCAAGCAGCAGCGCACCGAGAGCCGCAGGGCCGAGCGTGAGCAGTTGTCCCAAATGCGGGACGCCTCCCTTACGGCCATCACCACGACCCCGGAGTGCTACACGCAGTACTTGGTTTTGCAGGGGGACAACATCGGCCTGAGCGCCGGGAACATCGCCCTGGCCTTGTCCCAGATGGTGAACCCCACCAAGATCGGCACCACCGACTTCTGGCACAAACAGGGCCGGTATGTGATGGACGAGGAAATGAACAAGGGGGCCTCGGTTTTCGTCCCGCCCCGTGACCGGAACTTCCGGGGCTACCTCATGGGCAGCTACTACGATGTGAGCCAGACCACCGGCAGACCGCTGAAAGAGAGTGTTCCGCTGGCCGAGGGCAGCGAGAGGATGAACACGGCCTTTGCCGCCCTGTTGGACGCCGCCCCCGTGGGCTTTGTTGAGAACACGAAGCTGGATGCGCCCGCCCGCTACAATGAGCGCAACTGCGTTTTGGAGATCAACACGGAGTACAGCGCGGGGCAGGTGTTCGCCGCCCTCGCCACCGAGATCAGCTACGCCCGCATCCATGACCGGGGCATGAACCGGGACTATGACCGGGAGTCGTTTCAGTTGACGGCGGAGAGCATCGGATTTATGGTTTGCCGCCGTTTTGGGGTGGACTGTCCTGTGCCCGATACGGCGGGCGTGGAGAGGTTTTACGGTTACTACACGCCCGATGAGCGTGGCAAAGCCCTGGACATGATGCGGCAGACCGCCCGGAACATGGGCGACACCGTGGAGCGGAGCATCCAGCCCCGCCAGCAGGAGCATACCGCCAGCCGGGGCAGCAATAACCGGCAATACGGCAGGCGGTAATCAGGCGGCACGATCCGGGGTATGCCCCCAGCCCTGCGGATTTTACACCGTCGTTCTTTGTCCGTCAAGGCCAAGACAAGCCGCGCCGCCCGCCAGGGGCGGTCGGCGCGGGCCTTGACTGCCAAAGCCCGCCGGTGCTTTTTGTAGCCAAGGGGGGCATACCCCAAAAACCGGCTGAAGCCGGTTTTTGCTACTATGGGGAGACGGGCGCGTTCCCCTGAAAAGCACAGCGGCTGACGGTGGCAGGGATGGCGGGCGCGTTCGCGCCCCGGAACCGGCAAAAATGCGTTTCACGGTGAGACGCATTTTTTATCACCAAGAAAGGAGGAGCCAAGCAATATCAATGTAGCCTACAATATGGACTGCACCGGCGTTTTGTGGGAGCTGCCGGAAAATGCCTTTGACCTGGCTGTTGTCGATCCACCATACGGCCTCAATATCCGGGGCGATATGGGGCGGCGCAAGGGCAGGCCCCGCAAATACAAGCAGGTATTTTGGGACGCTAAACCGCCTCCCCCGGAGTATTTCCGGGAGCTGCGGCGCGTGTCCAGGCATCAGGTAATTTGGGGGGCCAACCACTTCATCAGTATGCTCCCCGCCGCAGACAGCCACTGCTGGCTGTGCTGGGACAAGAAGTATTCCCCGGAAGTCTCCTTTGCGTCCTTTGAACTGGCCTGGACGAATTTCGACCTGCCCTGCAAGCGGATCGCGCTGTCATCATTTCAACCGGGCCGCATCCACCCCACGCAGAAGCCCATCGGCCTCTATGCCTGGATATATGCCCTTTTCGCTAAACCGGGCGACAAAATTCTGGATACCCATTTAGGCAGCGGGAGCAGCCGGATCGCCGCCTATGACGCTGGACTGGACTTCACCGGCTATGAGATAGACGGCGACTATTTTGAAGCGCAGGAAAAACGCTTTGCCGCCTATGTACGAGAACACCCACATTAAGAAACAGGAGGTTTTTCCA
>CAJTTS010000092.1 GCA_910579155.1 uncultured Oscillospiraceae bacterium
GACGGAGGGCTGGGTGACCAACTTCTTTGATGGGACGAAATAGTTGGAGGAGATTATACAATGATTGTGCGGGCATTCCCTCTTTTTGATAAAGGAGCTATCTTGCGTTCTGACATGATGGCGGAACTCGCCAGCTACGCCTATCTGTTTGGGGACATTCTCTTTGATGGGTACGCTGACGGTATCCTTAGTGGTTGTCATCTGACCACCACGAAAGATGCTATTGTGGTCAACCCGGGCATTATACGTCACGCTGGGAAGAATTTTCTGATTAAAGATCCCATCTATGTGGCGTATGCTCCCACGAACACCACCACTATCCTAAAGATGAACTTTCTGGGGGAAAATCGGTCTGTTCAATTTATTACATACGACGCAGAGGTCGTGCTTGATAAAACTGCCGCTGTCCGCGATGGCCAGATAGAACTCTGCCGTTTCAAGCTCCAACCCGGCGCCCAACTCCGGTATAAGTATGTTGACTTTGAGGATCGGAGTACAGAATACGATACGTTAAATACCCTGCATGTCCCCTATTCCTCCAAACAGCGCAGTACTTTATCTCCTAAAATCACATATGATTATGCAAAGGAACTGTCAGGGACAAATCCGAAGGACAACCTGGACATTACGTTCTGTCTCCGGGCAATGGACTGCAGCCGACCGGTAGCGGCCGACACAATTGCGCTCTACCTGGCATCACGGCTTGGCGACAATATGGAAAGCTTCACCACAAATGAAGCGCTTTATGATGGCCTGAATCAAATCCTGGCTGCTGCTAAACGCGGACAGGATATAGCCCCCAAGAGTAAAGAACGCAGGAGATCCAAAATACTGGTGGACTAAAGCGCAAAAAGCTTCAGCCCTGTTTTAAATGGAGGCAGCAGCGATGGACGATCAAAAATATGTTACGCGATTGATGCGGGCCTACTGTACTAAAGGTACTATGAGTAATTATCTCAATGTTGATATTGACCATGGAATTGTTGTCGGGGCAGATTTGCAGCCGTTGATGAACGCCAATGATCATGTGGCGGGTAGGCACGTAATTCACTTTGGCAACTGCGAATCCGATCAAAACCCCGAAAGGATGTTCCGCAAAGCACTGGTTGGAGGTTTCCTTGGTGGGGCTGTAGCCGATTTCCTTGAAGATGTTGGAATTATGGGTTGTAAATGCAAACCCAACACTCCGAACCCGTGGGAATTTGTCAATGAAAAAAGTATCGTTGAGGGAGCCCCTGCCCTTATGTTCGGCAGTGTGTTAACGTGCCGGTATGGTGGGTGTATCAAATTACTGCCCGAAGATCAGTACCCGCCCACTGAGATTGCTCCAGAAACAGGAGAAGAGACACCGCCGACAGTTCCAGCTTATGCTGGAGCGTGTGAAGCGGTACAGGCAGTAATCAATAATGCTATGTCAAAAATTAGCGAGACAGGAACTGCGGGTGCAGAGACTGTACAGGCAGTGAAGGCAGCCCTACTCGCAGCATCTGCTATGCCACCTCAGCCCCAGGCTCAACCACACAGTTGTGATGGAGAGCCGGATTTTCTCCATGCAGGTGAATCCCCGTCATATGAGCATATGCTTCCGGTAGACGAGCGGCAACGAGAACAGAACTATGCGCATAATAAAGCACAGGAATTCCCAGAAGGATCACTCAATGAAGATGGCTTAATTATAAACCAGGGTAAGTTGGGGGCTTTCCATATCAACAACGTAGGAGCTGATTACGGCGGGTGCGGTGCTATTGCACTTTATAATGTGGTTAAAACGTTAAATCCAAGTACTAGTTTTACATTTGCAGACGCTATTTATCAAATGGAACCATATGGCATATTGAGCAATACATATGGCGCAATACCGACAGGAATATCTCATTGTTTGGACAAAATGGGGTATGAAACAGACTACGTGATGTTGGATTCTAAAGCAATAGGAGAAGCAGCTACAAGTAGTGATGCAGCTATTGTTTTATATGCGACGACATCCAATGTGCATTATGTGGCTTTTCAGCCAGTGGCAGATTCTGATGAATCCAGTACAGACGATCCGAAGTTCAAATTTTACAATGAGAACTACGGCGATGAAAATGATATACGAACATATGATGAGTTTACAAGCGGACTAACTTCCAGTTCACGAACAGAGTTGGCCCAGATAGGGATAATTGTCCATAAGCCAGAAGCTGAGAGCGGCAATTGACTCAACTGCCTGTTGCAAATTATTTTGGTTAAGACCATTAGGGCAGGCCAAAGGAGGCTAGCAAGTGAAAAGAGTCTGCAAATGGAGGATCCTTTCCGTTTGTTTTGGGTTGGTGTTATTCCTGCTTACAAGCTGCACTTCTTATAGAGGAGCAGTTTACGAAATCATATATTCTTCTGGTTATATCCGGGATCCATATGTCAGAACGGATACGAATCCAGTTGAAGGGACTGCATATCAAATTAGAGGACAAAAGTCGGCAGATTACGAGGAAACACACCAATTCGATTTGCAGGTTCTTAATGAGAGTTACGAAGTATTATATGAATATCCTCAAATGGGTTCGAACATAGTTCGCAGTGAAGCTGGCGATAGGGACAATACTATTTGGGTGTGCAGTGAAACGTGGAGCGCCCCGCATTATAATGGATATATTGATGGCTGCCTTGATAAGAGTATTTTGCTGTTACTGGATATGCAAAATGGCGAGATTTTGTTTCAAACTACAATGGAAGCTGACCAATTCTACCTAACATCCATCGGCGATAGTTGCTATTTCTATGCTCCAGGAAAAGAAGCGCGCGAAAAACTGTTTGGATTAATCAAAGCGCCTTCGGAAAATGCGAATATTTATTACCGGAACATCTCGGACTGGGCAGAGAAACACACCATTTACTCCTTTGACTATGTGGCGGAACCGGATATTGACACAAGTAATGGAGTTGAAACCCGTCTCAAATTTTATATATCCGAAGAACAGGTCAAGGTAGCCTGGACATCTTATGAGTCCATCGGCAACGGGAACTGGGAGTATTTGGAGAAAAAGGCCTATGAGATTCCGCTTGATGGAAACAATTTTAAGTGAGGCCCAACTTTACGCACAGTTTTTTATAAGAGGGGAACAATGATGGCAACATATGAGTACAGTGATGAACTAATCATCAAAGCCCGCCAAAAAATGGAGGAAGCCCAAAGGGAGAGCCATTCCGAAAAGGTTGTTCAGCAGGAACTCCAGCAATCCATCTATGATGATGTTGTTACGATTTTTGAAGTTCCCGTTGTTTTCAAGGATTGGGATATAATCGAAGATCGGGCGACAATTCGGATGCCGAGCGACTTCATCGCCCGAACCGATGAAGAGATAGCCAGTGTATATGCGCTCGGCACAAAGCCTCAGTATGTCTACTCCAATGGCTACTTGGGTTTTATGATCGCATTCAACTGGACTACCAATTTGATCTCCAATGACAATATCCACGACTTTACCCAGTTTGCCAGCAGAGCGATTGAACGGACAGGCCCCCAGTGCAGGATACTGAATACGGAAAAGCTGAATCGACCAGATTGCAATCTGGCTATCCTCCAGTTCCTGGCACAGACATTGGACTCTGTCAATATGAATGTGATGTTTTTTGCATCTGTGGAGGGGCGACTACTGATTGGCTCCATCACGTTCAACCAGAAGGATGCAGACCGCCTGCGCCCTCTGGCCGTAGAAATGGCGAAATCGTTCCATCTGAATAATACAGAGGAGGGACAAGATAAATGAGCACAATCAATCACAACAATATTACTGTTGAGGGTGTCCCTTACAGCAAAATTATTGACCTTTTTATCTCCCACGCCCCCAATGTTCATGGCCGGGCAAAAATTGTGGGGGAGATTCCCCATGAGCAGGCTGACGATTTCGTCCAGCGGGTGGATGAAACCTTCGGTATCAGTATCACAACCTCTGCTGAGGGGCAGCCTCAGCGCCTGTTCTATGGCACGGTTGCCGGCACCAACCTGGAGCGCCTAACCGATTACAGTTTGCTGACTATTGATCTGGAGACTGTCAGCAGTAAGCTGGACGCGCAAAAGGAAAATCGGACTTTTCAGAGCACAACGAAAACATATGGTCAGATACTCAACAGCCTCGATACCGTGCAGCGTTCCAGCGGTTCCGTGCAGATTATGGTAACGGACAAGCCTATTGGCGCCCTCATTATGCAGTACACCGAGACAGACTGGGAGTTTATCATCCGTATGGCCGCACAGCTTGGCGCATTGGCCTTTGAGAATATCATCGCAAAAACACCCCAGGTCTATGTCGGGCTTCCTCCCTCCAGCCAGGCCAAAACTATCCAGACTGTGCAGTATGATTATGGGAGGAGCGAGACTGCTTTCCAGTCCCTCACCTCAAACACTCCGTCCGCAGCCTCTTCTATGCGGGAGGACTTCGCCACGGAGGTTGCCCGCTCCTACGATTATGTTTACCTTGGTGATACCGTCACCTTCAATGGCAAAACGCTGCGCGTAAAGGCCATCAATGCGCAACTTGTGGACGGCATCCTGGAATGCACCTACTATTTTGCACTAAAGTCTGGCTTTGCGGCGCCTGCAATCACAAATAAAATGGCATCGGGCCGTATGATGACTGGTATCGTTCAAAACGTGGAAGCGGATCGCGTACAGGTGTTTTTGAACACCATTGACGCCTCCTACGACAGCGGCGGGGACTGGTGGTTCCCCTACTCCACCGCATACTCCTCTCAGGACGGGAGCGGCTGGTATTCCATGCCGGCAGTGGGCGATCAGGTGCGGGTATTCTTCCCTTCGGACAATGAGGGCGAGGCTTTTGCCGCAAGCTCAGTCGCCAAACATGTGCGGCCCAGGATAACGGACAAGTGCTGGCGTGGCGTCAACGGGAAACAGCTCCTCATGACGGAAGAGGGCCTAATTATTATCTGCAAAGACGGGAAAATCTTCATCAACCTGACGGATGAAAAGGGCATTGAAATCATTTCTGACATGGACATCAACATCACCTCCGGTACAAAGGTAAAAGTCCAGGCAGGAGAAGAGGTGAAGGTCGTCGCAAAAAATGAGATTATCGTGGGCACCGCTTCCTCCTACTTGGATATCCGAAACGAAGGGATCATTGCCAGCGCGAAAAAAATCATTGTGACCTAAGAAGGAGCTGCCGTTATGCAAAGAGAGGAATGTATTGCCCAATTTCAATCTGAGTGCTATCTTCCCGCAGCCAGCACAGCAATGAACCGGTTTATGTCCTCATACGCAGACCATGCAGATGATATCCACAAAACAGTCGTTGGCCAGTTCGATGCATTTTTCAGATGCATTGTCCGTTTGCAGGAGCGTAACCTGATGGAGCCTGTCCACGCTGTAGCAATCTCATTCCCATATTCTTCTCTCCTGTGCGGAAACCCCTGCATGATGTTTGAAGTCTATCCTGACTTTCCTTTCTTTGCCCCAAAACTGGTACAAGAGATCTTTTCCGCCCCATGGGTATTTCCGGATTGGACTGAATTTTATGAGGATCTGCTCACCCGTACCCAAAAGCTGGGATTGGGCACGGTTATTCGGCCCCCATACATAAAAAGCACCATGTGGGATGTTGCTCGATATATACTGCATTTCGCTTCTACCTTCGTGAAAACAAAAATGGTAGATGTAGAGCAGCTTTCATCATTCAAGGCAATGCGGAAAGCAGAGGTGTTCCGAGTCACCTTTGGTGAATATATGGATTGGCAGCGGCTGATCTATGCTCAGCTTCCACCTATCGACATATTCAACTGCGAAGAGCATGAAACACTTACATTCCGTCGGTTCTCTTCGGCAGTATATGAGAATAAAGCTTTTGATAATCTTCAGCTGGACGATGCTCGGTTTGAAGCTTGCGTTTTTAGAAACTGCACTTTTAAAAACTCAAAATTGCGAGACGCAAAATTTGAGGGCTGTGATTTTGAAGGCTGCCGGTTTGAGCAAGTGCGTTTAGACGGAGCCAGATTCAGCGGTTCAAAGCTGTTAAATGTTGAGATGTGCGAAATCAAGACTAACTGCATGATTCCAGACCCCGATACTATTCTGGGCGGATTTACCACAACAGATTTTATGAACTGCTTTTTGGAAAATGTGTCCATCTCCAAGAGTGACTATTCAGCCAGCCAATTCCAGGGCTGTCAGGCTAAACATCTTACCGCTGACGCCAGTGAGCTGTCCAGCAGCCTAGAACTGCTCCTCACACAAAGATAAGGGGGATTTCAAGAGTGGACTATTTCGAATTATTGGTTGACCCGTCCATTTCAAATCCTATCCAGATTCAGCATGTGGATCATTCCGTATATAAGAATGAGGCGACATATGAAGAATTTGATGCCGCACCTAAAATGACTGTAGGTTATTTCGACAATTCCCCACAAATTGAAATCTATGACCTTTTGAGCCAGCCAGCCCTCTTGCTTTCGGATAATTTGAAGCGTCTTTTTGCCCTATATGTCCCTGAGATGCAATTCAAAGGAATCCGAGTTTACGCAAATAATCTGGACGATGATGAAGCACCTTTATATTGGTGGCCTTTTATTCCCCGTGTCGCGTGCCTGAGCGATCAAGCCACCAAATATCCTACCGGGCTGCTGGAACATTTTATATTGGACAGAAGCGCCTTGCATGGCGAGGACATTTTCCGGGTAGATGGCATCCTGGAAAACAAGGTGGTTATTTCTCTCTCTGTAGCTGAAAGCATGATTCGGAGAAAGATGACTGGTTTCACGCTGAAGCCAATCTGCTTTGCCGACATGCCCAGTTAATGGAATTGACTTCCCTGGTAAAACAGCAAACCAATCCGCAACGAAAAGGAGTACAGCACCATGAATGAGCAGGAATATCTGGAACTTGGACGAATTATTTTAGATTACCCACTGGACATTCAGGTGATCAAAGAGCTGCATGTAGAGGAAAACGCCAACGAGCATGGAGGCGTTTCCATGCGTATTGTGTCCAGGCAGCCTGTTTCGGAAGAGGATGTAGTCCGCCTGTCTGATGCGCCTATCCGTATTTTGACGGAGGAAGGCGGCATTGTATTTTCCGGTGTTACCACATCGGTTCAGGTTCACCGTCTGAACCAATATAACGAAGTGACCTTGGACGCTGCATCCGCATCCATTAAAACCGATATTGAGAAACATAGCCGGACATTTCAGGATCCCAGCAAAATGCTCAGCCAGGTATTCCAGGAGGTCTTGTCTCCGTACGGGGTTGACTTGCAGCTTCAGCGGGATATGCAGATTCCTCAGATGCTCTCCCAACAGGATGAAACGGACTGGTGCTTTGTCAGAAGAATTGCCAACCAGTTTGGGATGCTTATTTTTACCGACAGCAAGGCGCCGGATATTCGCATCAGCATCGGTGTTGTACCGTTCTCACAGAAAGGCCTGCCCAGCAATGCGGACCTCAGCTGGGTTGAAAAGGATATTGCGAACTACTGGAAGGTTAAGCAGAATATTGCCTCCCAGGCATCTGCATACGAATTTTTGAAAAAAGGTTTTAATGTCGCAGAGCTGACTGTTGGTGCGGGCCACGTTGTCACAGCGTCTGGCCGGGCTCTGGTTATTACCCAGAGCCAAATTACCGCTATACAGGGACTCCTGGTTAACAGAATTCTGCTGACATACATAGACGGTGCCTATCCGCCGGTTTCTACGCTCTCCAATATCCCGGGTGGCCCAGGACGTGAGAGTGTAACATCTCAGCCGCCCGCAACCCCTATGCAGCCCTCGAACCGGCCCACCGGCCCCAGTATTGTTGTGGGCGAAGTACTGGATGTTTCCGGGAATGACATTCAGGTTCTTTTCAATGTGGATGGCCCTGGAGCAGGTGTGCGTTGGATCCCCTATTGCAGTTTTCTCAATAATGATTTTTACTGTATGCCGGACATTGGCGATACGGTGTTCTGCTACTATGAAAATGAAGGCAGCGTAGCCTGCCTGGGCAGCAAGCACATCAATACTACACGCACAGATTTTGCGAATCACGAAGAGAAGGTCATGACGGCCAATAACCGCATGATCAAGTTCAAGCGGGAGGGTATTGACATCTCTGCCAACCGCCGTAACACAGATGGGCTGGAAAGTGAGCAGGTCAAAATCACCCTCTCCGACAAGACTGGGATTGAAATTTCTGCCGCAAAGGGAATTACCATCCGGGCGGATAAGAATATTGTTATCCAAGCAAATGATTTAGAAGAGGTTCAGGAACAGCTTCTGGAATGGTTTGAAACCGAACGAGAAGCTAATATGACACAGTTTGACAGCGAGCAAGCGGCTGGTGAGCAGCAATATGTCGCGGACGGCGGCAATAGTAGTTACAATGCCGGTTGGGATCTGGTGAAAACTCTCTCCAGTAACCTGATTGATGGCTTTGTCAACGATGTTGCGGCGCCTTTCCAGTTAATTGGAACCCTTGGGAATTTGTTCAGTCCTCCTGCTGCTCCTCCAGGGCCGGCTCCGCTCCAGTTCGACCCCATTAACGAATACCAGATTTTTCTCACGGGTCTGCAAGTCTGTGAGCTGGCTTTGGAAAATGGCCCCTCTGTACTTTTTACCGAGGAAGGCATTCAGATTGATGCCCCGAAGTTCCGCTGGTTTGGCTTCACCAAAGATGCTTATCCGCAGGTATCAGAGTCCCAGCAGACATTCATGGACTCCATTATGGATGCGGTTCAGCTTGCGTTGGACATCGTGGGCTGTATTCCAGCGTGCAACGTGGTCTGCGGCGCACTCAATGCGGGTATCTCTCTGCTGCGTGGAGATTATTACGGGGCCCTGTCCGGTGTGATGGGGATGTGCTGCCCTGGTGGCGGCCTGATTACCCGTGGCATTGGGATGCTGAGCGATGCGAACAAAACGATTAAAAAGGCTGTTACCATTCTCCAGATTCTGAAGGCTGGCGCCATTGCCCTGAATGCGGCTATTCAAGGTGGCCAGCAGCTCTACGATCTGGGTATGCTGATTGCCTCCGGGGAGTTTGATATTACCAACCCTGACCACCTCTCCATGATTACCTCAACAGTGCAGTCCTTCTACACGGCCGGGAGTTCCGCTAAAAACGCATGTGATACCTATAAGGATTTGCGTACTCAGAACAGTCCTGATGCCGGGACAAATCCGTCTGCGAACGAGTCGAACAGCGAAGCTGGCAGCGAGTCCACAGAACAAAATCCTGTCGTGCAAGAACAAAATGGGAGCAACGTAGAACCGAAAAATGTCAACGGCTGCGGCGACCCCATTGATGCTGTGACTGGCAGCCAGAAAATCACGCAGACCGACCTCCTGATCCGGGACATTGCGGGCACATTTACGCTCGTACGCACTTATGAATCCATCCATAGCAACGAAAACGGCCTTTTGGGCAACCGGTGGTTCCTGAATATTGGCAGTTGGATCAAGGTGCAGGATCAGGAAGCGTCTATCATGATGCCCGACATGCACATTGAGAAGTTTGTCTGTGAGGATGGCTGCTGGGTCAGCAGCCGCGGTGGTGACAAATCCCTGCAGCTGAAGCAGGGTGTGACAGGGTTTACCCTCAAGCTGGTCAAGGAAGGGAAAACCTATAGCTATGATACCCAGGGCAGGCTGACCGCCATCACGGATCGGAATGGCAACTGCACGTGGCTTCGCTATGTCAATAATACATTGACCCGCATGGAGTTTACCAGTGGACAAGTCCTGAATTTCACCTATGCGGCTGGGAAGCTTGCCAGCATACAGGATGTAATTGGGCGCACCGTCAGCTACCGCTATGACCGGGACTTCCTGACCGAGGTGGAGTATCCAAACGGCGGAGTCATCCACTACAACTATACCGCCGAGGGGTATATCGCAGACATTACCGATCAGAACGGGCACCACTACCTGCACGACGAATACGACAATGAAGGCCGTGTCACCCGCCAGCTGCTATCCAGCGGGCAGGAGTATGTTCTGCTCTATGATGACAGCAACCGCTGCAATACCTTCCTTGACCCTCTTACCGGGTATCGTACTATCTACCACTACAATCAGAATAAGCTGACCACGAAGATTGAGTATAACGATGGTTCCTATGAGGCGTTCGCTTATGACGAACGTGAGAATAAGATTTATATCCGGGACCGTCGTGGTCATGAGCTGCACCGCCTTTATAATGAAAAAAGCCTGCTGGTGGAGGAGCGCCTGCCCAATGGCCTGATTACCTGGTTCGCTTATGATGATAACGACAATCTGATTCATCAGAGGGACAATGCCGGGCGCGACCAGACGTTTATCTATAACGCTGGCGGCGATCCGGTAGAAGTCAGTGTTGCCATTGACGCTACACACCGACGCATCCTCCGCTTTGAGTATGACGCGCTGGGCCGCATGACGGCTATCATCACCCCGAATGGCGGGAAGCTGGTTTATTCCTATGCGGATAGCCAGTCTGAGCCAATTTCCTTCAACACTGCGGAGGGCGCTGTGTTCCGTTATACCTATGACGGCGCAGGCCGCCGCATGTCCATTCTCAATGACCGGGGCGAGATCCATTTCTCATATAATAATCTGGACTACCGCACACAGATTACAGATGCTCTTGGAAACATCACCAAGTACACCTTCGATATGCTCTGCAACCTGACCAAAATTGTGCGGCCCAACCAGTACAACCCGCAGTTGGGCGATGGGGATGGCACCCGTTTCGTGTACGATGAAATGGATGAACAAATCCAGCGTATCGACCCGCTGGGCAATGTGCTTGCCACTCTGCGTGATGCTGCGGAGAATGTGGTCAAGGAAATCAATCCCAACGCCTACGACCCCGAAACCGGCGACGGCGAGGGTATTCGGAACGAGTATGACGCCGATGACCGTAAAATTCGGATCATCTATCCGGACGGCGGCGTGGAGCGTATCTTCTATGATCCCGCCGGGAACATCATCAAGAAGGTTCAGCCCATGGACTACGACCCGGCTTCTGACGACGGCCCAGGCTATACCTACGAATATGACGAGGTCAACCGCCTTGTCCAGATTACCGCGCCCAACGGCGTGGTGGAGAAGCGATATGTCTACGACCTTCGGGGCAACATTATTAAGCTGATGGATGCAGCCGGTTATCTGGCCGGGGACAGTGATGAAACACGCATTGGCGCACTCTACCTTTACAACCAGGCGGGCTGGCTGATGGAGAAGCGGGAGCCTGTCCAAAAGGCTATTGACGGCACTGTGCAGTATCGCCTGACAGAGTACCGCTATGACGCTGCCGGCAACATGGTGGAGGAGCGGCGGTATCAGGACTGCCAGACGGCGGAGAGCGCCGCGGGTCCCGTCCTCAGCATCTTCTTTGCCTATGACAGGGACGACCGGCTGGTGCGGGTCAGCGACTCCACAGGCGCTGCGGTTGAGTATGGCTATGACAGCCTCAACCAGCGGACGAAGGAAAAGC
>CAJTTS010000093.1 GCA_910579155.1 uncultured Oscillospiraceae bacterium
TTATCGCCGACCGCAACGGCATCGCCCGGGTGTGGATGGACCACGCCCTCTGGCCGCTGATGACCGTGAAACTGTACATCGACCAGACCGGGGACTACGATATTTTGAACGCCCAGGCCCCCTATTTCAAAGACCCACAGGCAGTCCGCGGGACAGATATTGACGGAGAGTGGACGCAGGAATACGGGAACCGCCAGCGGTCGGGATCGGGTATGGTGTACATGGGCACCGTGCTGGAACACCTGCTCATACAGCACATGGCCGCCTTCTATGAGGTGGGGGAACACAACATTTTTCGCCTCCGGGGGGCCGACTGGAACGATGCATTGGACATGGCCCCGGACCGGGGGGAGAGCGTGGCTTTCACCTGCGCCTACGCGGGCAATCTGCGGGATTTGGCGGCGCTGCTGCGAGATCTGGTGGAGCGGGGGCAAGAAAGCGCCCCCCTACTGGAGGAAATCCAAGAACTACTGGCGGCAGAACCGGGGATCTACGACAATATTCAAGGAAAACAGGCGATACTGGACCGCTATGCCCAGCGGTGCCGCCACAACGTCAGCGGCAAAACCGTGGAGCTTTCCCTTCTCCCGCTGGCGGACGACCTGGACGGGAAGGCCGACTGGCTCATGGCCCACATCCGCGCCCAGGAGTGGATCAGCGACGGCCAAGATGGCTGGTTCAACAGCTACTATGACAACAGCGGGCGGCCTTTGGAGGGAATTACCGAAAACGGCGCACGGATGATGCTCACCGGACAGGTGTTCGCCGTCATGAGCGGCGTGGCCACAGAGGAACAGGTCCGGGCAATTACCCGAAGCGCTGATCGATATCTCTACAAAAAGGAGATCGGTGGCTACCGGCTGAACACCGATTTCCATGAACTGAAATTCGACATGGGCCGGATGTTTGGCTTTGCCTACGGGGAGAAGGAGAACGGCGCGGTGTTTTCCCATATGGCGGTGATGTACGCCAACGCCCTATACCGCCGGGGCTTTGTCCGGGAAGGGTATAAGGCCCTCCAGGCCCTGGCAGACGCGGCGCTGAATTTCGGCGCCGGCAGGATTTACCCCGGCATCCCGGAGTATTTCAACGCCGACGGCCGGGGGGTTTACCACTACCTCACCGGGGCGGCCAGCTGGTATATGCTGACGGTGATCACCCAGGCGTTTGGTGTCCGGGGAGAACGGGGAGATCTGGTGGTCGATCCCAAACTGGTGCGGGAGCAGTTTGACACCTCCGGCATTGCCGCCATCGACCTGCCCTTCGCCGGACGGGAGTTCCGCGTCACCGTAGCCAACGTGTCCAGGAGGGAGGCCGGACAGTACCGGGTGGGCAAGGCCTATCTGCTGCACCCGAACTCCCCCCAGATGGTGAAGCTGCCTGTTCTGGACGGCAAAGCGGTCCTCCGCCGGGAGGAAATCCTCCGCCTGCCCCGGCAGGGGAATGCACTCACAATTGAGCTGATGTAAACAGTAAGAGAGGTTGTTTGCTATGCAGTACGGATATTTTGACGATCAGGCCCGGGAGTATGTCATCACTCGGCCCGACACACCGGCCCCCTGGGCCAACTACCTGGGTTCGCCGGAATACGGCGCCCTCATCTCCAACAACGCGGGGGGCTACAGCTTCGTGAAGTCCGGAGCCAACGGGAGGATACTGCGCTATGTGTTCAATCAGTTTGACCAGCCCGGGCGGTACATCTACCTGAGAGACAACGGCTCCGGGGACATATGGTCGGCCTCCTGGCAGCCGGTGGGCCAGGACCTGGACACCTGCCAGTACCAGTGCCGCCACGGGCTGGGCTACACAAAATTGCTGGCGGATTTTGACGGCATCCACAGCGAGGCGGTATACTACGTGCCCCTGGACGCAGCCCACGAGGTGTGGGCGCTGACGGTGGCCAACCGCTCGGAGGAGCGCCGGGAGCTAACCCTGACGGGCTATGCCGAGTTCACCAACAACGGCAACTACGAGCAGGACCAGGTGAACCTGCAATACTCCCAGTTCATCACCCGGACGCTGTACGATGGGAACCGTATCCGCCAGCAGATTCACGGCAATCTGGACGCTCAGGACGGCGACGTGGACGCAAAAATCGTGGTGGAGCGGTTTTTGGGGCTGGCCGGCCTGCCGGTGTCCTCTTGGTGCGGCGATAAGGAGGCGTTTCTCGGCCCCTACCGGGGATACGGCAATCCCATCGGGGTGGAGTCAGGCGACCTGGGCGGGGCGCTGAATTATAACGGCAACAGCTGCGGGGCGCTGTCCGCCGTCATTGCGCTGGAACCGGGGAAGAGCGTCACCATCGCTTTCCTGCTGGGGGAAAAGCCGGACGAGGAGGGCGCGGCGCTTCTGGAGCGGTATCACAATCCGGCGGCGGTATGCAGCCGGGAGCTGGACGCGCTAGCCGCGTTTTGGCAGGGCAAGCTGTCCCGGTTCCAGGTCCGGACCCCCTGCCCGGAGTTTGACACCATGATCAATATCTGGAACGCCTACAACAGCTTCATCACCTTCACCTGGTCCCGGGCGGCCTCCTTCTTCTACTGCGGCCTGCGCAACGGCTACGGCTACCGGGACACGGTGCAGGACATTCAGGGCATTATCCACCTGGAGCCGGAGGCGGCGGCGGACAAGCTGCGCTTCATGCTCTCCGCCCAGGTGGACCACGGCGGCGGACTGCCCCTGGTGAAGTTCACCCACAATCCCGGCCATGAGGACACACCGGAGGACCCCTCCTACGTCCAGGAGACGGGCCACCCCGCCTACCGGGCGGACGACGCCTTGTGGCTGTTCCCCACGGTTTATAAGTACATCGCCGAGACGGGGAACGCCGCTTTTCTGGACGAGGTAATCCCCTTCGCCAACCGGGACCAGGGCACGGTCTACGAGCACCTGAAGCGGGCGCTGGACTTCTCCCTGAAGCACCTGGGCCCCCACGGTATGCCCGCCGGCCTCCACGCCGACTGGAACGACTGCCTCCGGCTGGGGGCCAATGGGGAGTCCTCCTTCGTGGCCTTTCAGTTCTACTACGCGTTTACCATCCTGCGCCAGTTCGCCGTCCAGAAAGGAGACGGGGAATATCTTTGTTGGCTGGAGAGGGAACAGGCCGCTTTGCGGAAAACACTCAATGACCTGTGCTGGGATGGGGACCGGTACATCCGGGGCTTCAACGAAGCGGGGGAGGTCATCGGTCGGCACAGCGCCCCCGAGGCCAACCTGTGGCTCAATCCCCAGAGTTGGGCGGTCATCAGCGGGCTGGCCGATGAAGCCCAGGCGTCGCTGGCGATGGACAACGTATACCAACGGCTGAACACCGGATACGGCGCGATTTTGATGGACCCGCCCTACCACGCCCACGCCTTCGACGGAGCGCTGGCGGTAATCTACAATGCCGGGGTGAAAGAGAACGCCGGGGTGTTCTCCCAGTCCCAGGGCTGGCTGATCCTGGCGGAGGCGCTGCGGGGCCAGGGCGAGCGGGCCTTCACCTACTTCAAGGAGAACGCCCCCTCCATGCAGAACGACCGGGCGGAGGTGCGCAGGATCGAGCCCTACTGCTACGGCCAGTTTACAGAGGGCCCTGCCAGCCCCCACGCCGGACGCTCCCACGTCCACTGGCTCACCGGCACCGCCTCCACCGTCATGGTGGGCTGTGTGGAGGGCATCCTGGGGATACGCCCCGACCTTCACGGGCTGAAAATAGCGCCCTCTATCCCGAAAGATTGGAAGGCGCTGGAGATTTGGAAGGAGTTCCGGGGCAGAAAGCTGCACATCCTGGTGGAAAACCCCGACGGCAAGGAGTGTGGCTGCACCAGGCTCACCGTCAATGGAAAAACAGTTCCCGGAAACTATGTGCCCGAGGAGCTGCTCGCTGCGGAGACGGAGATCACTCTGGCGCTGTGACCGATTCCCCGCCGGGAGCGGGGAAAGGCCCCCGGTTTACGTTCCAGTTGTTCAGATAATTCTGGTCCCGGTAGACCTTGGGGGTCATACCCACCTGGCTGCGGAAATGCTGGATGAAATGGCTCTGGGAGGAGTAGGACAGCATGGCGGCGATGTCGGCAAAGTCGTAGGTGCTGAACCGAAGCAGATTTTTCGCCATGTCGATCTTCCGCTGGCGGATGTATTCACTCACAGAAATGCCTGTCTCCTGTTTGAAAATGCGGGACAGGTGGGCCGGGGACACACAGATGGCGGCGGCCAGGTCGTTGATGGTGATGCGGTCCATCAGGTGGACGTAGATGTAGTCAATGGCGTCTGCTACCTGCTTGGACGAGGCGGCGTTCTTCTTCAGGGTGCGCATGCGGCACACAAAGTCCAGCGCCATCTGGTCATGAATGTAGACGATCTCCGCCATGTTGTTGCAGCAGTCCATCCTCCGGATGTACTCGTCGCTGAGGCGGAACGCCTCCTCCATGGCCATTCCGCCCTCCATGCAGAACCGGGTGAGCATGGCCGCCGTCACGACAAAATGGTATTTCAGGTTGGTGACAGGGTCATCCGACAGCCGTCCCGCGCCCTCCATGTTTTCAAAGGCGCCCCGGCTGCAGTTCTCCTGGACCGCTTCGATCATTCCGGCCGCCACCGAGCGGTAGAAGAGAAATTCCTCCCCCGGCTCCCGATGGCTGGCGGGTTCCCGCTCACCGTCCACTTCCATGAGGTCCCAGTTTTGCGGCGGTTCCATAGGGTACACCTCCCATACACATATAATGCGTTTACAATATAGCATGGATCTGATATTTTATCAAGAGTGGGAATAAAATTGGCGAAACGTCAGTTTCTGGAAGCTCTGTGATACTTGACGAAAACCGACATGGATTTGATATAAGTTTTTCCATTTTTGTATACGGCGCTTATCGATACATTTATAATAGGAGCAGCAATGCAGCTATAGGCTGTATCAAATTAGAACTAGGAGGAGTCAATCATGAAAAAAAGGATTTGGAGCCTCGTTCTTGCAGCGCTGATGGTTTTCGGCCTTCTGGCCGGGTGCGCGGACAAGGCTCCCGGCAACCAGGGTGACAACCCCGGCGGTGGCGACGGTGACTACCAGGTCAGCGACGGCGGCAACCCCGGCGGTGGCGACGGTGACTACCAGGTCAGCGACGGCGGCAAGGTGCTGAACATCTACGTCTGGAACCAGGAGTTCCAGGGCAAATTCAACGACAACTACCCCGAGGTGGAGAAGCTGTCCAGCGACAAATCCATCACCTATCTGAAGGACGGCACCGAGGTCCACTGGATCGTCAACCCCAACCAGGACGGTGTGTACCAGCAGAAGCTGGACGAGGCCCTGGCCAAGCAGGCCACCGCTCCCGCCGATGAGAAGATCGACATCTTCCTGGTGGAGGCCGACTACGCCCTGAAGTACATCGACCCCGAGGTGAATGTGGCCCTGCCCATTTCCCAGATTGGCATCACCGCGGCGGACGTTCCCAACCAGTATAAGTACACCCAGGAGGCCGTGACCACCGCCGACGGCGAGATCCGCGGCCTGAGCTACCAGGCTACCCCCGGTATGCTGGTCTACCGCCGCTCTATTGCCAAGGACGTGCTGGGCACGGATGACCCCGAGCAGGTGGGCGCCGCTGTGGCTGACTGGGATAAGTTCTATGAGACCGCCGATAAGATGAAGGCCGCCGGTTACTATATGTACTCCGGTCGGGCCGACACCTACCGGGTGTACTCCAACAACGTGTCCTCCCCCTGGGTGGACGGCACCACTGTGGTGGTGGACCAGAACATGATGAACTGGGTGGACCGCTCCATGAAGGACACCCAGGAGGGAATTAACCACAACGTGCCCGGTCAGTGGATCGATGAGTGGAACAAGGACATGGGCCCCGACTCCAAGGTGTTCTGCTTCTTCCTCCCCGCCTGGGGCCTGGATGTGTGCATCAAGCCCAACGTGGAGGGCACAAGCGCCGCTCAGGACTGGGCTGTCTGCCCCAGCCCCCAGGGCTTCTACTGGGGCGGCACCTGGCTGCTTGCCGCCAACGGCACCGATAATGCCGCCCAGGTCAAGGACATCATGCTGAAGATGACCTCCGACCGGGATATTCTGCGCAGCCTGGCCGTGAACAACGGCGAGATGAGCAATGACCAGCCTCTGATGGAGGAGCTGGCCGAGTCCCCCGAGTTCGGCATTGACCTGCTGGGCGGACAGAACTACATCGGCGTGCTGTCCGATGCCGCCGCCAGCATCAGCCTGGCCAACGTCTCTCCCTATGACCAGGGCTGCACTGAGGAACTCCAGAACACCTTCGGAGACTACTTTAACGGCAAAATCGATCTGGAGAAGGCCAAAGCTAACTTTGAACAGGCCATCGGCGAGCGCTATCCCGAGCTCAAGAGCGGCGGCGTGCGTTGGCCCTGAGAAGCAGTTCGATCAACTCAATGAGAGGGGGCGGGCGCGCCCGCCCCCTCTTCCGTTATCCCGGATAACGGAAAGCGCACCTAACCTGAAAAAGCGATGCTGAAAAGGGGGATCTTTTGTGCGAAACGAGAATAAAATCAAAAGCGTCAGCTATGCGAAGTGGGGCTATATCTTCATCCTGCCCTTCTTCCTATCCTACGCTATCTTTTCCGTGATCCCGCTGGTGGACACCATCCGCAACAGCTTTTATGAATACTACTACTCCGGGCTGAAGGCCATCGGCCCCAACTGGGTGGGGCTGGCGAATTACGCGGAGCTGCTGGCTGCGGATCTGCCCAAATACGCCTGGAACACCTTCGTTATGTGGATTCTGGGCTTTGTTCCCCAGATCGTTGTGGCGCTGATCCTGGCGTGCTGGTTCACCGACGCCCGGCTGAAGATCCACGGCAAGCAGTTTTTCAAGGTGGTCATCTACCTGCCCAATCTGATCATGGCATCCGCCTTCGCCATGCTGTTCTTTGCCCTGTTTTCCAACTCCGGCCCGGTGAACAACATCCTGCTCAGCCTGGGCGTAGTGGGGGAGGCCATCCGGTTCATGGAGTCCACCCTGGGGGCCCGCACCCTGGTGGCTCTGATGAACTTCCTGATGTGGTTCGGAAATACCACCATCATGCTGATGGCGGCCATCATGGGCATCAACCCCTCTATCTTTGAGGCGGCGGACCTGGACGGCTGCACGCACCTGCAAAAATTCTTCAAGATCACTCTGCCTCAGATCCGGCCCCTGCTGACCTACACCCTCATCACCTCTCTGATCGGCGGCCTCCAGATGTTCGACGTGCCGCAGATCCTGACCGGCGGCCAGGGCGCGCCTGACCGCACCACCATGACTCTGATTATGTACCTGAATAACCACCTCCAGGCCAAGAACTACGGCATGGCCGGCGCCCTGTCTGTGTTCCTCTTCCTCATCAGCGGTGTGCTGTGCTGGATCGTCTTTAAAATGAACACCGACCCGGACCCCGACGGCTCCAAGTCCGCTGCCAAACGGGCCAAGCGTATGGCTAAGAAGGGGGGCAACGCGTGATGGAGAACAAGAAAAAGATCGACGGCCGGTCCATCCTGGCCCATGCGGTGTTGATTATCCTGGCCTTCATGTGCCTGTTCTTCTTCTACATCCTGATCATCAACGCCACCCGCTCCCACGCCCAGCTCCAGCTCGGCTTCTCGGCTCTGCCCGGGTCCAGCTTGCTCACGAACCTGACCAACGTGCTCAATGACCCGGCCATCCCCATCGTCAAGGGCATCATCAACAGCCTGATCGTCTCCGGGTGCTGCGCCGCCATCGTCACCTATTTCTCCGCCCTGACGGCCTACGGCATTTACGCCTACGACTTTAAGATGAAGCACGCGGCATTTACCTTCATCATGGCCATCCTGGTCATGCCCACCCAGGTGACGGCGCTGGGTTTCCTGCGGCTCATTACCAACATGGGTATGGATGACTCCTTGCTGCCCCTGATCCTGCCCTCTGTGGCCTCTCCCTCCGTGTTCTACTTCATGCACAGCTATATGCAGTCCTCCCTGCCCAAGGAGCTGATTGAGGCAGCCCGCATCGACGGCTCCCATGAGTTCGGCACCTTTAACCGCATTGTGCTGCCCATTATGAAGCCCGCCATTGCGGTGCAGGCTATCTTCACCTTCGTGGGGTCCTGGAACAACTACTTCATCCCCGCCCTGGTCATCACCTCCAAAAACAAGCAGACTCTGCCCATCATGATCGCCACCCTCCGAGGCGCGGACTACATGAACTTCGACATGGGAAAAATTTATATGATGATCACCATTGCCATTGTGCCCATCATTATCATTTACCTGCTTCTGTCGAAATTTATCGTGGAAGGTGTTACCCTCGGCGGTGTGAAGGAATAGGACGATTTGAGGAGCGCCGCCAGCTTCGGTGGCGCTCCCCTTTTAAGGAGGAGGAAATTCCATGGAAAAATGGATCCGTGCCCGGTATCAGCCCAATTTGCCCCTGAGCAAAGAGGGCTATGTCACCGCCAGCCCCGCCCATATCGCGCTGTCCCGGCAGACGGCGCAGGAGGGGACTGTCCTGCTGAAAAATGACGGCGGTCTGCTGCCCTTGCCTCCAAGGACCCGGGTGGCCCTGTTCGGTAAGGGCAGCTTTGACTATGTGAAGGGCGGCGGCGGCAGCGGCGATGTCACTGTGGCCTATGTACACAACCTCTACGACGGTCTTAAGTCGGAGGGGGCGCCCCTGTGTGAGCCGTTGTCCGATTTTTACCGGGATTATGTGACCCGGCGCTATGCCGCCGGAGACGTGCCGGGGCTGATGGCCGAGCCGGAGCTGCCCCAGGCTCTGCTGTCCGCCGCCCAAGCATCGGCAGACGTGGCGGTTATTGTCCTCAGCCGGTTTTCCGGCGAGGGTTGGGACCGGGAACCGGAACTGTACCTTGAGGAAAACTACCCCTGGCCCGATGAGCTGTCCATGCCGAAAAAGGCTAAGAGCATCTTCCCCAATGGGGATTTCTACCTAAACGGCGGGGAGCGGGCCCTGGTAGACCAGGTGTGCGCCGCCTTTGACAAGGTCGTGGTGGTGCTCAACGCGGGCGGTGTGGTGGATGTGTCCTGGTTCTGCGACGACGACCGCATCGGCGCGGCTCTGCTGGCCTATCAGGGAGGCATGGAGGGGGGCAGCGCCATGGCCGCCCTGCTGACGGGCAGGGCCAACCCCTGCGGCAAGCTGCCCGATACCTTCGCCAGGGATTTATCCGACTACCCCTCCACCAACCGGTTCCACAAATCTCCCCACTATGTAGAGTACACCGAGGACATTTATGTGGGATACCGCTACTTCGAGACCCTGCCCGGCATGGCTGAACGGGTGGTTTACCCCTTTGGCTACGGGCTGAGCTACACCACCTTTGCGCTGGAGACCGTCCACGCCCAGGCGGAAAACGGGACGATCCAGGTGGAGGTCCAGGTGTCCAACACCGGGGCCCGCCCGGGCAGGGAAGTGGTGCAGTTGTATGTCTGCCCGCCCCAGGGGGCGCTGCAAAAGCCCGCCCGAAACCTGATGGCCTTCCAAAAGACCCGGCTGCTGGCCCCCGGCGAGAGGCAGACGGTGACGCTGTCCTTTGCCGTCTCGGACATGGCCAGCTTTGATGACCTGGGCAAAATCGCCCGGTCCGCTTGGGTGCTGGAAGAGGGCCGGTACGCTCTCTATACCGGCACCTCCGTCCGGGATGCCAAGGAGATGGCCTGGGCCTGGGAGCAGAAAGAGGCGGAGGTGGTCCAACAGTGCGGTGATTATCTGGCCCCGTCCCAGATCTCCAGGCGTCTGCTGGCGGACGGTACTTATGAGGCGCTTCCCGCCGCCCCGGCAAACTCTGGCGGGAATATTTTCGAGCCCCTCACCGCCGCCCAGGCGGAGGCGGTGGCCCCTGCCGCGCCGGCCCGGGACCGCTGGATGCTCACCCAGCCCTTCGCGCCGGGGGTGAAGCCCCTGTCCGCCGTGGCGGAGGGGGAGTTGAGCCTGAATGAATTCATGGCTCAGCTCAGCGACGATGACCTGATCCACCTGCTGGGCGGCCAGCCCAACGTGGGCGTATCCAACACCTTCGGCCTGGGCAACCTGCCGGAGTATGGCGTGCCCAACCTCACCACCGCCGACGGTCCCGCCGGACTGCGCCTCCAGCCCGAGGTGGGAGTATGCACCACCGCCTGGCCCTGCGCCACCCTGCTGGCGGCCACCTGGGACCCGGAGCTGGTGGAACAGGTGGGGGCTGCCGGGGCCGGAGAGGTGAAGGAGAACAACATCTCTGTATGGCTCACCCCCGCTGTCAACCTCCACCGCAGCCCCCTGTGCGGCCGGAATTTTGAGTACTACTCCGAGGACCCCCTGCTCACCGGAAAGCTGGCCGGGGCCATGGTGCGGGGCATCCAGTCCCAGAACGTGGCCGCCACGGTGAAGCACTTCGCCTGCAACAACAAGGAGACCAACCGAAAGCACAGTGACTCCCGGCTGTCCCAGCGAGCCCTGCGGGAGCTTTACCTGAAAGCCTTTGAAATTGTGATACGGGAGGATGCCCCCTGGGCCATCATGAGCTCCTATAACGTGGTCAATGGCCAAAGGGCCTCCGAGAGCCGGGAACTGCTCACCGACATCCTACGGGATGAGTGGGGCTATGATGGAATGGTCATGACGGACTGGTGGAACCGAGGAGAGCAGTACAAGGAGATCCTGGCTGGGAGCGATTTGAAGATGGCCAACGGCTATCCGGAGCGTGTCCGGGCGGCTATGGACCGGGGGTTGCTCAGCCGCTCAGACTTGGAAATCTGTGCCCGACATATGCTGGAGCTGATTCTGAAGATTGACTAAGGAAAATATTTTCTGGCAAAAACGTAAGCGTAACTCCTCCCGACGTCTTGTGTCAGGCAGAGTTGAGTGAGAAAATACAATAGACCTCCTACAATATAGATTACGGTGAAGGACACGGCTGGCCACCGTGCCTTTCACCGTAATCTATATTGTAGGAGGTCTAATGAACCGAACAAGGGCGTCAAGAGGCAATCCAAGCAACCATCGAATAGAAAAGCGCTAGATTCCATAAGACGACTGGCACGCCTTCATTTGATGCGCATATTTCGGAACATGGCTGCCAGTCTTACTTGAGCGGTATGCTGGAACGGGGCGCAAACAATTCTAGGCTACCCCATTTTGGTTGGGTAC
>CAJTTS010000094.1 GCA_910579155.1 uncultured Oscillospiraceae bacterium
CGGTGCTCAATGGCCACCATGCCGCCGATGTGGATGGGATACTGCAGGCCCATCAGGAGCGCTGACACCTTCGCTGAGGCCACCCCGGTGTCCGAGGTGGAAAAGCGGATGCCCGGCATCAGCTTGGCCGCCAGTGTCTTTTTGCCCTCCGCTTCCAGCAGCTTTTCATAGGTGCTGAGCAGGTCTTCTTTCTGGCCGGGCAGGATCCAGGAGGCGCTGGTAATAGAGTGGTCGGAATAACCGCTCTCAAAGCTGTTGCCCGGGAACCGTTCGTCCATTTTCTTCTGCAGGCCGTCCAGCAGTTGGTCGATCTCCAGGATAGAGTAATCCCGACCGTCCCCGGAATGGGCTGCGGACACCTTCTCGTCCCGAATCAGCAGCAGGGCGCTGTCCTTGTGCAGCTCCAGGCAGGAATTGAGCACTTCGGCCAGCTTCGCCCTTGCGAGCTTGGGCAGAGCGGTGCCGTTGATTTTTGCCCGATCCAGCAGACTCTTGTAGGCGGTGTCCCGCAGCGGGAAATACCGTTCGCCCACCTGGATGGCCAGGCCCAGGTTCTCCGCCGTATCAGCGATAGCCTCCTGGCTGACAGCGGAATCAAAGCTGGAGGGGTCCTCATAGAGCGGGGACGCCTTATCCAGCGCGGCCACACGCAGGCGGTTGACCTCGGTGCGTTCCCAGAGGCTGGCCTTGCGGGTCTCCTCGTGATAGGCCAGCATGGCGGGGAACTGGGTAAACTGGGTGGAATAGCTGTCTTGGCATTGTTTCAGCATTTTTGATCGCTCCTTTTCTCATTTTTGTTGTGGCGGAATGCCCTGAATATACAAAAACAGCGCCCCTTTCGGAACGCTGCATTTGCCAGTATAAAATTGGCCCGGAAAACAAAAAAAGTGCCATCTGCAAACATGCAAATGGCACTTTGGTACACGGAATACTATGCGCACTTTTCCTGCGGCACTGATACTGTATGTTTGAATTATACCATCCTCGAAGCGTTCCGTCAATGCTGAAACAGCAGTTTATAGCTGAATCTAAAAAATGGATCAATACTTATGCGCCTTGCCCTGTCTGCAAATTTTTCACTTCATCAAGAGGCAGACCAGAAATAGTGACAATTTCCTCAAGAGCATACTTCCCAGTCTCCAGCATTCGGAGCGCCACTGCTATCATGCCCTTTTTAATACCCTCTTTCATACCCTCCTCGCGTTCTTCCTTCCGCATCTTCTCAATTACTTTGCACATTTCGCTTGCCCCTTCGGATTTTCCTTCAAATATCTGGTACGGTCTGCCGCATCGGTTCTTATGCTCCTTGCCCTGTCTGCAAATTTTTCACTTCATCAAGAGGCAGACCAGAAATAGTGACAATTTCCTCAAGAGCATACTTCCCAGTCTCCAGCATTCGGAGCGCCACTGCTATCATGCCTTCTTTCATGCCCTCCTCGCGTTCTTCCTTCCGCATCTCCTCAATCACTTTGCACATTTCGCTTACCCCCTTCGGATTTTCCTTCAAATATCTGGTGCGGTCTGCCAGAATTTCAAAATTCATGTCTGCTGCATCGGTGCAACGAAAGTCGTGCATCAGTTTCCCAATGTCGGAATCACCCTGATACGCACCATTTACATAAAGGATATGTTCCCCATCTTCAAAAGGTTTACCCGTTGCAAGATTCATTCGCTCAATCGGATAGATGGGTTCGCCTTTACCATAAAAATCCTTTTCAATGATAAAGATGGTGTAGGTATCCGGCAGTTGGTCAAACTCCTGCCCAGCATCAAGATTTTCAATATCCATCACGCTGGAATGGAACCTTGCCCTGTGTGGGTCTGCCCCCTTGTCCTCCCGCTGGATTTCCAGATCGTACTTTTTCCCGGTAGAATCTGTCCCGTATGCGTCCAGACAAATCGAACGCGCCCCGGCCAGCCGCTTCATATCCTTTTGCGTCTGGCAATTGATGATAATCAGGTCCGGCTTTCCTGTAATAATGCGCAATACAAGCTCAGCCAAGGGGATGTTGTCCTTAAAAAGGCAACGCATAAAATCATCGTCCATCGGCCTAAAACTGCGCAGTCTCTCCAGATCCTTTTGGCGTTTTTGCTCTGCTGTATCCAAAACAATCACCTGCTTTCTCCAATCGGTCGAGCAGAAATTTTCTGTGTTCATACTACCACAAATGTCTCTGCTTTTCAAGAAGTGTATAGAGAACCGTGCCAAAACCGCTGCTGGATTTTGTCCCGGTCTGTCATGTGGTTACTCCTAAGATTCCGGGCCCATGCTAACCGGCCTGCCTTTTCAGTGTCCAGATGCCTCTGCTGGGGCTATAAAACGTGTTGGGGTGGTACTGCAACGTCTGTCTCACCTTGTCTTTCCAGTATTGCTGTTGCTGGGCGCGTTTGTAGCTCCCCACCACAGTATAGATTTGCTCCAGAGAAACCGGAGTGCGAAACGACTCCATAGCATCGGCCAGGATATCCCGCCATGTGGCGCCGGGCATATCCCGGATATCGCCCTGCAGCCGGTAGGTCATCAGCAGCGGGTAGGTGAGCGGCATATCCTTCCGCAAAAGCAGTACATACTCATGGACAATGGGGATAAACTTGCCGCTGTAGCTGCGGCGGTCGGAGACGCAGTTATGCTGGGTCTTGATAACGACATTTTCCAGTGTACCGGGTTTGGTCAGTTCAAAGAGCATACTTAAAAGGCGGCCCTTCTTCTTGATGTCGCCAACCAGCACCGCCATGCGGCCGCCTTTCTCCAATGCGCAGAACTGCTTCATCATGCAGTAATTCATGGCCTGGACAAAGCCCTCCCAAGTTGGGATCCGGGAGAGATCAAAGCAGCGGGGATCAAAGCCGTACCGCTGTTGTACGTCGAAGGCTCGGTACATGACATCCGAATACTTGATAATATCCCAGTATGGCGGATGCCAGAAGATAAACTGAGGCCGCTCGGGGATGTCGCTGTGGAGCAGATCAAACCCGCTGTGCAGATCGTAGGTGTGACTGTAGATGCCCATGGTGCGGGCGGCATCGCCGGTGGTGTTGCTGCCACACATATAGTCGCAGATCTCTTGAACACCGAAGTGGGCGATCAGATCCTCAATCAGTTTTGGGGAACAGTTGCCGCGGTATTTGTTATTGCCGCCCTCACCGCGCTCCGGGTAGGATACGACAGTGGTCAATGCGCTTCTTTGGTTCGTCATCATAACAGATGACAGCCTCCCTTCTGTTTCAGATAGCACAAGGAGACTGTGGGGAATGTCCACAGTCTCCTTGTGCGTGTTGTGATTTCAGTCCGATAAAATCAGGTGTATCCGCCCTTGAACAATTCTGCTCAGGGCATCCAATCTTTCTTGCTCCGCATGGATGCGGGGGTGCTGCTGAAACGTAAAGTCCTTCAGCTCCATCAGGTCCCGGCGAATATCGTCCATCAACAGACCTTTAGCGTTTCGGATGAAGTCCTGGCCCAGTCTGGGCTTGCATCGCCGCAGATACCAGGACGGGTCTGCAAGTTGGTCATTGTCCAACTCCGGCAGCAGGCTTCGGTTATGGTCGAATACCGGCGCCATCCCCTGAATCTCCAAGGTATCCGTGTCAAACAGCACACCGAAGTTGCCATAATGGCGGTCGGGATTCAGGATCACCGCGTCCAATACGCACATACGCCGGAAGGCGTCCCCACTGCCGATGCCATCGAAGAAGGCCAGCAGTTCCGGTATGGTGCGCTCCTCCCCACAGAAGACTGCGCCTGCCTTTGCAAGCCCCACAGCCTCACTGGTAAAGAGCGGACATTTGCTGACCAGCTTGTCCCGGTAGAAGCCCATGTCGTAGGACACTGCCCCAGGGCACAGCCGCTCAGACAACTGCGCTGCCAGGTACTCGGAGAGCGGTTCGATCTCATAGTGTGCGCTTCCGCTTTTATAGAGATAAATGCCTCTTTCTTCCCGTTTCCAGCACTTGGCGTAATATCCGTCCGTCCCAAACTCCGGGGATGTGGAGGATAGGTCTGTCTCGCTGATGATCCCATCGAAGGCAGCCTCGCTGATAATTTCACTGAACGGGTTGGTATACAGGGAGACATCCTCCCAGCATAGCGCTGCATCGGCCTCGCGCACCCAGAAGGTATCATTCAGGGACAGCGCGTGGGTGACACGCAGGAACCCCTCCGGGTCGTCGCATCCATACTGCTCCAATAGCTGCTGGATGTGCTTGCGGTGCTTGGGTGCTTTCCGCTGCTCCAGGAATGCTGTCAGGCGACCATACCCAATCGGTCTGAGGGGCGTATGCCAAGCGTCTTCAAAAAATTCCGGCTCGTCAAACTCGTTGCGCTGACAATGGAACTCCAGCATGGGCACATCCTGGTTCATCAATACATATCGGGTACCTCTGTTTGAAAATGACACGCAGCCACCTCCTTCCAGGTAGACGGTGTTATTATACACACCAAAGCGGCATTCCGCAATAAAATCATCCGGTCAGCCGCCGTTTTCTACCTCCTGATAGTCAATTTCAATGGGGTCGTCGGTCAGGATGCCGATATAGTGGCGGAAAATTCCTGCCAAGCTTTCTTCGGTTTGACTACGATCTATATCGCCCATGTGCCAGGGGTATAGGGGTTTATACAACAGATAGGTTATGCCGTCATAATCGTCACAGGCAGTCAGCTCAATCCCTTCCGCCTCTACGATGATCTCATTGAGAATTGTAGCGAGGCCCAGGCAGAAGTCTTGATCAAACTCCATGTAGTCATCCCAAGAAGGCTCTTGGATTTCCCGTTCGGAAAGCCAGCCCTCAATTTTAGCCTTAAATTTGGGCGCCAGGTCTAAAAGCGCCTGCAGGCGTTCCACATCTTGGCTCTTGATATCATCCACACAAATACCATAGCCATAATTGTGCCATATAGAATAGCTCATTTGTCTGCATCTCCTTTGTGTTCCTTACGTTTCTTTCGGATCGCTCTAACCCTCAGTTCCCGGTCAGAAAGGAAACGGTCACCTTGTTCCCAGAGATATTTATTGGCAAAATAGGTCAGAGTACCGCCCAGCTTTCCAAAAATCTGCATATCGGACAGGGATGTCCCCAGCGTTTTATAGGTCCCCAGATGCCACAGGCCTTTTTCCCCATCTTGCAAAATGCGTCCCTCAGCATAGCAGTCGAGATAAATACCTTCGTTTCCCCCAAAATTGACTTTGGCTATGAAGTCAAATTCATCGCATGTGATCTCTGCGGGGAGATGTCGTGTATCCGGCAGGAAATAGTCCAGGATTGCTTCAGCTTCGGCAAAGTGCCCGCCATCTACCGCCATTTGGTGAACAGCCCTCATAAAAGTTTCTCTTGTATCCCGGGTAACTTTTACCTTAATTTTCGGGTCATCTTCAATATATTCCTTGCACATCTCTGCGGTAGCGCTGCCGTGAAACTGTTTTCTTATATGGTCGGAAGGATGTCCGCAATCGAGTGTCGGATCCTTTCCTGGGCCAACAATGTGCCGCCAGACACAGCACCAGCACATTGGCTGCTCACATGTCATCCCGGCGCACCTCCTTTGAGGCAGAAACTGCATCCGCAAAATGGTTGGGCATCACAATCCACTTATCCCGGTCTAAAAGGCCAAGCAGTGTCAGTGCCTCCATAAATCCAAACAGCTGATGGCAGGCCGTATCTGGGTTAACCAAAGAGCAACGCTGGTCCCTGATTTCACGGCGAAGCCGTTTCTCACATTTCGTAAGAAGATGGGTGGTGAACTCCGGGCTGCTCCAGATCAAGCTCTTACAAATGATCCAAACACCATGGTCATCAGCATGGCTGGAGGTAACCTCCCGATGGGTCAGTTTGGAGAGCAGTCCGCAAAGATAACCGCTGTCCACCCAGTCCTCCTCAAGGAACATCAGCACTTCCACATCTCGCAGTTCAAGACGCTCACAAATCTTCTCGCTAAGCGCCTCATCCATTTCCTGTACTGTTTCAAGCCGCATATCCCAATAGTAATAGTCCTGTCTGCGCAGAGTGACAGTGCAGCCAACTCCCAGTTCCGCATCCACGATCTCCTGAAGCTGAGCCGTCAATTCATCCCAGCCCAAGTAGACCGTCTCATACTCCGGCGAACGCCCATCGCTGAGCTGCCGCGCCAAACCAGCGTTCCCCTGCATCAGCCAAATTTGATATTCTGTGTCGTTTAGCCCCAGGAATGCTTGAAGGGACTGTCCCATGCCCTTTTCTTTGCGCCATATCTCGACCCATGCGTCAATGGCACTGATGGAACACTGTCCAGTTTGAATCAATTCTTTGAACGTCATAAAAACCTCCGTTTTTTGGATTGTTTGAAATATGAGGGGAGAAGGCATCTGGCCTCCTCCCCTCAAACACCGGCATTTAGACCGTCAGATAGTGAATGCTGAGTCAAATATACTGAAACTCACTCCGCAGCAATAACTTCCTCGCGCCGTCAAACAGCAATTTCAATTTGCTGCTCGTGTCCCCAGCGGAGCAGGAACTTCCGCTCCGCCTGAGTGAGGCCGCGCCGGTTCATGCCCTGCGCCTGGCAGATCCTTCTGCCGATCAGCTGCAGGGTCACCAGGGACTGTTCCGGCGCGTTTCTGCGCCGCAGGAACAGAATGTAGCATTCACCGGACGCGACACGGTCGATGTAGTCGCCCACACAGTGGCTGAGGTTGATTCCCTCGTCCGCCAACTCCTTGGGCTCAGTTGGCACCACGATGCAGTAGCCCTGGGCGCTGTATTCCAGTTCCTTAACCAGTTCCGCCTGCTCAGCGAAGTTTTGGCACTGTTCAGCGGCCCTGGCCAAGTTGATCTTCAAAGACATAACATCGTGAGCGGTTTTGAAATGCTCCGGATATTTCTCCTTGACCTTTCCGTAGAAATTTTTCTGCATGGAGAGATAGTCCATGTACTCCCGAAAGAAGTTCTCAGTTACCTCGCCATAGCCCTGCCGGTAGAGGTCAAAACAGATATAGTCGATGAAGCGCCTTAGATTGATGTTGTACTCTGATTCCATAATCTTGACAAAAGAATCAGGTTCGCAGTTCGGATTATATCGGTATGTCGGATCAAATCTCATATTCCGCACCCCGGAACGAACCAACTGCTCGGCAAAATACATCGCCTCGTTGGCGCCGTAATGCGCCTCAATCCAAAAGATGACCGGGATACAGTTCTGATACTTCCCGCTGGCGGTGGCATTTGCGGGGAACAACTGTGCCACCCGTGTGAAAAGCCGCTTGTTTTGCTCCCAGTACTGTATATGTTTCCGCGGTTCATCATGGCTGATGGGCACATTATGCCGGCACATATCCGTGAGGACTGCGTCTCCTGTCACGGTGATAATGAATTCGGCAGACTCTTTGAAGAGCGCGCCAAGCCAGTTCACCTGCTGAAGATCAATATAACTATCTTTCAAATCCCGCAGGAACGAGCGCAGATTTCCGATAGTCACAGGGTCGATGGCGCCGTTCTTGCAGTCGCGGATGTAGTAGAGGCCCTGGCTGACCAAAATCACCAGTTCCTTTTGCACTTTCTGGGTCTGACGCCGCAGGATGAAGTCCGTATTGTTCTCCAGAACAACTTCATAGGCCACGGACGGTTTCTGCTTGGCGCCGTCCAGATCAATGATATAGTCCTTCAAGGAAACAGCGGCAGTGCTGTTGTTCGTTTCTGACATGACATGAAACCTCCAGTTTTGTGATATTTATGTTTTCTTACCAGACGCTCACAGTGTATCGTGGCTCTGAAACGGCGGCCAGATAGTAATACCTGATTTTGTCCAGGGCGGATCTAACCGCAGAATCCCGCTTTGTCCCCTGGTCATCCAGATAGCGGATGACAGCCTTACGCTCCTCCGCGTTCAAGCGGGACAGGGCCTGCTGCATCTGCGGGGAAAGCTCCTCCTTCTGAGGCTCAACGGCCAGGAACCGCTCCAGTCCTTCATTCTGGTCCAGGGACACCACGACGGGCCGCTGCTGCTTGCTAAAGCAAGTGAGTCCGCAGGGCCGGTACTGGCGCTTGATGTCCAATACGGCATACTGCAGCTTCATCCAGATATGGGCCTGGATGCACTCAGATCGTGCGGGATCGAAATTGTCAATGGCGCTCAGGGCGGCCATAGCCAGCTCCTGATACACATCATCCCGGTCCAGCCGCAGGGCGCAGATCAGCGGCCAGTTACGCCGCATTACGCGCCAGATCATGCCCTCATTTTCCAAAAAAATCTCATTTCGACTGATAGAGTCCATTTTGCTCCTCCTTTATCTAAAAAACGGCAGGGCAAGGCCAATTTTATGGCCTTGCCCTGTTCTGCTTATAAGCGGATGAACCGCTTGATGATGCCGGCCAGCTTGACCGGCAGTTTGTTCAGATCACTGATGTCCAGAAAGCTGTCACCGTAGATCCGTTCGATATTCTCCTTATCGTTCCCAATCGCGGCAGCCACAAAGAGGACGCCTTTACGCTGATATTCCTGCTTGACGCCGCGCAGGTCCTCCTCAGCGGCTGTGCCATAGTACCCAGTATCCGCTGGCTGGCCGTCAGATACCAGCATCAGCAGCTTCACATCCTCTGTCCGCCTGGTCAGCCGCTCCGCCACATAGCGCAGGGCTGCTCCGTCACGGTTACTGTCGCGGGCTGAAATGTCCATAAGGCGGTAGCGGTCATCCTGGTCGATGGCGTCAAACTCGGCGTAGGAATAGAGATCGACGCCAGCGCCGGTGGAATGTCCATATACCATGACGGGGATACCCAAGGCATGGCAGAAATCATAAAGGATGATAGCAGTGGCGCGGGCGTAGGTGGCCCGGTCGCAGCTGCACATACTGCCTGACTCGTCCAGGAGCAGCCCTACACAGAGGGCTGGGATCTCATTGGGCAGCGCATTTTTGTAGAAGACGCGGCCATCGTTGCGGCTCAAGGCATGGATATCCAGGCGGCGGCCCATGAGAAGGCCGGTCTGTTTCCCGCCCCGGCGGCTGTCACGCATCTGCTGCAGAACGGATTTTTGGAGCTGTTTTGAAATAT
This sequence comes from uncultured Oscillospiraceae bacterium, assembly GCA_910579155.1. Next base: position 9,022 of record CAJTTS010000094.1, read on the forward strand.
GAAGCAGGTCGCCGGCAATCTCCTGATACTGCTCCTTCAAGTCATCTTCCACCTGGGTCATCCGATGGACTGTCATATTGACGCCATCATGGATATCGCCATAAGAAATGCTCTGGGCCAGTTCAGTCAATTCCTTGGTGCGCTGCCGTTCCAGCTCCTGGCAGACACTGCCCTCAGCAATTTTCTCCAGGATACGCTGAATATCAGAGGCTGCCCCGGTATATCCGGTCCCCCTGTAGTCATCATCCTGTTCCACCGCGCCTCCTTCTGGTGTAGAGAGCGTACTGGTGTCGGTCAACGGGATACGCCCAGTCTCCTGTTCGGATACGGGTTGGCATGATCCTGGCGGGGACTGCCCCTCAATCGGCGTTCCTTCTCCTTCAGAATCAGCAGCAGTGGCAGCAGTTTCCTGTACCTCCGCTGGTTCGTCTTTCCCTTCGCCGTCGTCGGCCGCAGCTCCAGATTCGGATTCTTCCTCCTGAGCTGTATCGGCTGCCAGCTGTGCGGTGGCCGCACGCGCCCCTGCCGTCGGTGATCCTTCAGCACCAGAGGACATAGCGCCAGTGACAGGCCCCGTTTCGCCAGAGCCTTCCGTACTGCCGCTGGTCAGGGACGAAAGCAGTTGTCGGGCCGCACCGCCGGCATCACCCTCGCCGCCGTCTTCCGACGCCTTTTCTGCTATATCCTTACAATAATCCACAAAGTCCTTGATATAAGGCCAGCATCGGATCAGGATTATATTGGCGGTACGGCATCTGTCACGAAAATCTTGGCTAATCAGGGCAGTATCCAGGTCGCCCAGCAGGGAAAAGACCGTCTGGATCCGTTCGTCCGTGAGAGGTGTTTCCCCATACTTAATCTGTCCCCATAGCATATAGAAGAGGATACAGTGAAGAATGGTCATCCAGATATGGCCGCCATCCTCCTCCTGCTCCACCATCTGGGTTACGGTGGGCATCTGGTCAAAGTCGCTTTTTCGCATGATCTCCAGGTTTGCTCCCAAGATACCAGGGTAGTCTGTAATCATCCGCTGCTCGATATAACCGTCCTCCAGAACATTGAGTATCTCATGACTGACACGGCCCAGCACGTTCTTGCACTGCGGGTCAGACTGAAGCAGCTCAAGATATTCCTGCTCTGCACACCGGTCGCTGGTATTGCGCAGCGGCGGCAGCTCAGGATACCACGTTCCCGTTTCCTGAAACCTGTGGTAGGTCTGGGAAGTAAGAAAGTCGGTATAAAGAACATGTCCCATCTCGTGCGCGAACAATCCACAGACTTGCTCATACCGGGCCTGCCGCGTCTTGTGCATGGTCACGCTAGAATGGCCGGCGTTGATCCAAATCAGGCCATTGTTCGTACGGGCAGCGCCGGCTTCCTTTGGTTTCCACACGATACTCACCCTGACTCGCCGCCGGTAGCCGTAACGCCTGGTCTGGGCGGCGGCGATATCCTCAAAATGGGCGGCCAGGGCGCGGGATATAAAAAACTGGCGGTCGGTGATGGTCTTCTGTTTTTGCGCGATTAGCTGCTTGATTTTTTTATGATTCACTCTTGCCAAGAGTAATAGACCTCCCTTCTATTTTAATTCGGAGCACGGTTAGACCGCTTTTTTTCGTTTTGGCGCAAAAATAGGCTCCAAAACGGAAGTAATGATGGCGTTTCTGTCCTCCTCGTCCGCAGTTGCTTTGCTGATGATAGTACAGAGGGCCGAGGTATAGGGATCGCCGGTGATTTCAGCGCTCATGATCCAGTCAATCAGGCTGCGCATACCGCAGCTTCCATCAGAGATTCCATTTTTGCGGCAGAAATCGGCCATATCATTGACCACCTGTACCATGCGGCTGACCAGGACATCATCCTCACATCCGGTTACGCTCATAGCACGCTGGGCCATAATCTCCGGGGCCGGCAGTTCAATGTCCTGCGTCAGGTTCATGCGGTCCAAGACCGACTGGTTCATGCCCCGGCAGCCCTCATAGCTGACGT
>CAJTTS010000095.1 GCA_910579155.1 uncultured Oscillospiraceae bacterium
ATCCTGCTCAAGCGGGGTCTGTCCTCCACCATTGAGGAGTGGCTGATGAGCGCGGAGTATATCATGGCCGGGGGCAACCCCAACGTGATCCTGTGTGAGCGGGGCATCCGCACCTTTGAGACCTTCACCCGCAACACCCTGGACCTGTCGGCGGTGCTGGCGGTGAAGAAGCAAAGCCACCTGCCGGTGGTGGTAGACCCCTCCCACGCCTGCGGCAAGGCGTGGATGGTGGAGCGCATGGCCATGGCGGCGGTGGCCGCCGGGGCGGACGGACTCATCATCGAGGTGCATAACGATCCCCCCCACGCCCTGTGCGACGGGGCCCAGTCCGTCACGCCGGATCAGTTCGGTTCCATCATGGACAAGCTCCGGGCGGTGGCCAGGTGCGTGGACAGGGAGCTGTGATCCAGAAAAACGCGGTTGAGGAAGGAGCGCTTCCCATGGAAAAAAGACGTATTTTAGTGGTTGGCTTAGGACTGATCGGCGGCTCCCTGGCCCTGGCCCTCCAGGGCTTTGAGGACTTCGAGGTGGTGGGGGCGGTGCGCTCCCAGTCCACCTATGACAAGGCGGCGGCCATGGGCGCAGCGGACCGGCTCACCTTCGATCCCGCCGCCGAGCTGCCCGGCGCGGACGTGGTGGTGCTGTGCCAGGACCCGGCGGGCATCATCGCCTTTCTGCAAGAGCACCGGGACTGCTTCAAACCCGGCTGCCTCATCTGGGACGTGTGCGGCGTGAAAACCGCCGTGATGGACGCGGCCCGGTGCCTGCCGGACGGGGTGGACTTCATCGGCTGCCACCCCATGGCGGGCAAGGAGGTGTCCGGCATCGACAACGCCGAGGGCACCCTGTTCCGCAACACCCACTTCATCGTCACCCCCGGCCCCCGGGCCACCAGGGAACATTTGGGCCTGCTTCACCGCATGGCGGATTGGTGCCGGTTTGGCGACGTCATCGAGACCACCCCGGAGCGCCACGACGAGATGATCGCCTACACCAGCCAGCTCATGCACGTCATCGCCGTGTCGGTGTGCGACAACGAGGAGCTGTTCTCCTGCGAGGGTTTCGAGGGCGGCTCCTTCCGGGACTGCACCCGGGTGGCGGCGCTGGACCCAGCCATGTGGACCCAGCTCTTCACCCTGAACGCCCCGGCCCTCTCCAAAATGGTGGCCGGGCTGGAGGAGCGGATTCACCAGTACCGGGTGGCCATTGAGAACAACGACCGGGAGACCCTGAGCGCCATGCTGTCCCACGCCTCCGGCCGGAAGAAGCAGATCAACCTGGAGCGGGCCCGGGGCGACGACGTGCGGCCTGGGTTCTGATCGGAAATCTAATTTGACAAGAACCTTCCCTGGTGGTACACTGGCGTTGAACACGGCCCGCAGCCCAAAATATTCGGCCGTGGGGAGGCTGTTATGGGTTACATCATGGATCTGCGGGCCTACGTGGGCCACCGGCCGCTCATTCAAGTGGGTTCCGCCGTTATTCTGGATGACGAACAAGGGCGCATCCTTCTGCAATTGCGCACCGACGACCACCGATGGAGTTTTTCCGCAGCGGGTTCCATGGAACCGGGGGAGTCGGCGGAGGAGACCGCCCGCCGGGAGCTTCTGGAGGAGACCGGGCTCACGGCGAACAGCCTGGAGCTTGTGGGCGTGTACACCGGGCCAGAGGAGCACGCCGTCTATCCCAACGGCGACGAGGTTTACAACGTGGAATTTTTCTTCGTGTGCCGGGACTGGTCCGGGACGCTGAAATGCCAGGAGGACGAGGTGGAGGAGCTGCGGTTTTTCCATCCGGACGAGTTCCCTCCCGGCCTGTCCGGGGGGCTGCGGCGACGGATCCCGGATTGGGCGAGGTACAGGCAGTCCCTGAACGGCTGAGCCGCTTTCTTCCCCAGTCATATTCCTGGGACAAACCCCATAGAATGGATCATCAAGGGTAAGGAGATGGTCCTATGGCATACGACGGCGGCCTGTCCGCCCCCCACCACGTGGTGATTGAGGAGCGCAAGAGCCTCACCGTGTCCGGCGTGGAGGACGTGGAGCGGTTTGATGAAAATACCATTGTGCTGTCCACCTCCAAAGGCACCATGGTGGTGACCGGGGAGGATCTGCACATCGAAAAGCTGTCCCTGGACGGCGGCGACTTGAAGGTGGAGGGTGAGGTGGACTCCGTCACCTACGAGGACGACGGGGGTTCAAACCGGGGCGGCTTCCTGGCCCGGCTGCTGCGCTGACTATGTATGTAGATGTCCTGGACCAGGCGCTGGTTTTCGGGCAGGGATTCCTGCTGGGGGCGGCCCTGGGCCTGGTTTACGACGGGATGCGCACCCTGCGCCGGAGCCTGAAGCTGGCCGCGCTGGCCTTCCTGCTGGACCTGCTGTTCTGGATCGGCGCGGCGGCGTCCTTGTTCGCCTTCACCCTGCTGCGGGACGACGGACAGGTGCGCATTTTCCACATGGCCGCGGCGGTGCTGGGGGGCGGGGGCTATTTCCTCACCCTCAGCAAGCTGGTTTTGCCCCTTTTTTTGTGGCTGGCCGGTATCATTCGGGCCCTTTTCCGGCTTTTTACCGCCCCTGCGCGGCGGGCCGGGCGGGCCGGAAAAAAATTTTTGAAATTTCAAAAAAAACACTTCCAAAATTGGCTTGTCTGGTATAAAATGAGTGTACTATACCGTTTCACAGGAGACGGGGAGCAGGGGGTGGCGAGTCATGAAGTTGAAGAGGGCCGGCATGGCCACAAAATTGCTGGTGCTGGTGCTATTGGCCGTCATATCCATCGCCCTGCTGTCCACTCAGGCCAAGCTCAGCGCGGCTCAGACCGACCGGGACGCGCTGGCCCGCCAGGTGCAGGAGCAGCAGGAAGCAAACGCCGCCCTGCAAGACGGCATCGACCACAGCGATGACCCGGAGTATCTGGCAGACATCGCCAGAAGCCGCCTGGGTCTGGTGGAACCGGGGGAGATTGAGTTTGTCGATCCCTCTAAATAGTATAGCAAATTATCTTATCACAGGGAGAGGAAACAGAGAGATTTATGGGGATTGAAGTAGGATCTATCTTGGATGGCAAGGTGACGGGGATCACCAAGTTCGGCGCGTTTGTGTCCCTGCCCGGCAACCGGTCCGGGCTGGTACATATCTCGGAGATCGCGTACTCCTATGTCAACGATGTGCACGACCTGCTGGCCGAGGGGCAGGACGTCAAGGTGAAGGTCATTGGGATCGACGCCAATAACCGGATCAACCTGTCCATCAAACAGGCCCTTCCCCCTCCGCCCCGGCCGGAGCGTCGGGCCGGACCCCGCCCCGGCGGGCCCAACAACCGTCCCCACCCTGAGGGCGACCGTCGGCCGGACGGCCGCCGTTCGGCCCCTGCCCGCGGCTTCGCGCCGGAGCCCACCCAGCCCAGGGGCCCGGCCAGCTTCGAGGATCAGCTTAAGCAGTTTATGGCCAGCTCCGACAGCAAGCTGTCCGAGCTCCATATGAACGAAAAGCGCAGCAACCGCCGGGGCGGGAGAAAATAGATCCCAATCGAAGGGGGGACGCAACCGCGTCCCCCCTTTTTATGAAAAAACGGCTCTTTTCCCACGGAAAGGGAAAAGAGCCCAAAGGTTATTTGCGCGGGAGAATGGAATGACCGCATGGGGCAGCCCCATGCTTGCGGCACGTGCCGCAGATACAGCATATCACAGCGCCGGCTAAAAAATTGTCGAACGCCGGCAGGAGGGATAACAATGCTCATTGTCAACGGCGTGATCCACACCATGGAAACCGGCACCATCCCCAACGGCTTTGTCTGGATGCAAGGAAGCCGCATCGCTCAGGTGGGTCCCATGTCCGCCCTTCCGGACGACGCGGACCTGGACAACCTGGTGGACGCCCAGGGCGGCCACGTCCTCCCAGGCTTTATTGACGCCCACTGCCACGTGGGCCTGTACGGTTCCGCCGCTCAGGAGGACGACCTGAACGAGTCCCCCGCCCCCTGTACCCCCCAACTTCGGGCCCTGGACGGCGTGAATCCCTTCAACCAGTATTTCGCCGAGGCCCGCCGGGCGGGCGTGACCTGCGTCCACACCGGCCCCGGCTCCGCCAACCCCATCGCCGGGCAGTCTATCCTGCTCAAAACCGTGGGCACGGTGGTGGACCAGATGGCGGTGCGCACCCCCGCAGCCATGAAATTCGCTCTGGGAGAGAACCCCAAGGGCGTACACAAGGGCCACGGCCCCGCCACCCGCATGGCCACCGCCGCCCTCATCCGGGAAAAGTTGGGCCAGGCGCTGAGCTACGACCTGAAATGGACCCGCGCCCAGGTGGACGACCAGATGGACGCCCCCGAGCCAGACGCCCAACTGGACGCCCTGCGCCCGGTGGTAACGGGCCGTCTGCCCGCTCACTTCCATGCACACCGGGCAGACGACATCGTCACCGCCGTACGGCTCAGCCGGGAATTCGGGCTGGACTGCGTTATTGTCCACGGCACCGAAGGCCATCTCATCGCCGAGTTCCTGGCCAAGGAGGGGGTGCCCGTCATCACCGGCCCCTTCCTGATGGACCGCTGCAAGCCGGAGCTGGGACATCTCGCCATGGACAACACCGCCCTCCTGGTCCGGGCCGGGGTGCAGGTGGCCATCTGTACCGACCACCCGGAGACCCCCGTCCACCTGCTCCCCTTCTGCGCCGCCATGGCCGCCCGGGCCGGGATGGACGAGGAGGAGGCGCTGGCCGCCATCACCATCAACGCCGCTTGCGTCTGCGGCGTAGGCGATCGACTGGGTTCCCTCTCCCCCGGCAAGGACGCGGACATCGTGGTCATGGACGGCCACCCCTTCCACTGGCGCACCCGCGCCACCCACGTATTCATCGACGGACAGGAGGTCGTTTAAATGGTACGGGAAATTGAGGCGAAGACCCTGTCCGACGCCATCCGGGCGCTTTGCATTGAGGCCAACACCATTCTGCCCCAGGATCTGAGAGACGCCATCTGCGCCGCCCGGAAGGACGAGCCCTCTCCGGTGGGGCAGGCCATTTTAGGGGACCTGGTGGAAAATTACCAATTCGCAGAATCCAAGGGCCTGCCCATCTGCCAGGACACCGGCATGGCCGTGGTTTTCATGGACTGGGGCCAGGACTGCCATCTCACCGGCGGCTCTTTAGAGGAAGCTGTCAACGACGGCGTGCGCCGGGGCTATCTGGACGGCCATCTGCGGCTGTCGGTGGTGGGCGACCCCCTCAGACGGGTGAACACCAACGACAACACCCCCGCCATCCTCCACCTGCGGATGGTAGCCGGGGACCAGGTGGAGATCACCATTGCTCCCAAGGGCTTCGGCAGTGAGAACATGACCAGGCTCAAAATGTTCAACCCCTCCGTCACCGTGGAACAGGTGGAGGACTTCATTGTGGACTGCGTATCTCAGGCCGGGTCCAACCCCTGCCCGCCGGTGGTAATCGGCATCGGCCTGGGCGGCACGTCCGAGGTGGCAGCAGAGCTGGCCAAGCGCGCCCTCCTGCGTCCCGCCGGGGAGCGCCACCCCGATCCCTTCTATGCGGCCATGGAGGGGCGCATCCTGGAGCGGGTCAACCGCCTGGGCATCGGCCCCCAGGGACTGGGCGGGGCCACCACCGCCCTATCCGCCGCCATTCTCACCCAGGGCACCCACATCGCGGGACTGCCCTGCGCCGTCAATCTGGGGTGCCATGTGACACGGCACGCACATGTGACACTATGAAAAATCAAGATATACAGCTTATACCGGCAGACCTGTCTCTCGCGAAACAAGCAACCGACTACTACACTAGAAACAGGAGCTTTTTAGAAGCATTTGAACCTGTACGGGACGAGGAATTTTTTTCACTTCAATATCAGCAGGAAGTCTTAAAAAGGGAGATGCTTGAGTATGAAGAAAAAACAGCCTTTCGCTTTTATATTACTCCAGTAGAGCGGCCGACGAAAATTATAGGTATCATTGGGTTAAACAATGTGGTATGGGGGGCCTTTTGTTCCGCTTTTCTGGGATATAAATTAGACAAAGAGTATCTCAACAGAGGCTATATGTCTATGTCGGTCGCAATGTTGATAAAATATGCGTTTGAAGAATTAGGCCTGCACCGAATTGAAGCGAATGTAATGCCGAAAAACAAAGCCTCTTTAAGAGTTTTGGAAAAAAATCATTTTGTAAACGAAGGAATTTCAAAATATTATCTAAATATCAATGGAGTTTGGGAAGATCACATTCATATGGTTAAAATAAATTATGCTATGCACTAAACTTGATTTTATCGAATCGCGTATCTTTTCTTCTCCGGATGATTGTGGTATACTAATTAGGTTATGATTTTATTTAGGGGGTTCTTCCCATGTAAAGGACCGTTTTCTTCTAAAAACCAAATGAAACAGGAGGAACTCTCATGTCTCAATATGAATCCGAAATCAAGCGGCGAAGAACCTTCGCCATCATCTCCCACCCCGACGCGGGTAAAACCACCCTGACGGAGAAATTCCTGCTCTACGGCGGGGCCATCGCCCAGGCGGGGGTGGTCAAGGGCAAGAAGAACGCCCGCGCCGTCACCTCCGACTGGATGGAAATCGAAAAGCAGCGCGGCATCTCCGTCACCTCCTCCGTGATGCAGTTCCAGTACGGGGGCTTCTGCATCAACATCTTGGACACGCCCGGCCACCAGGACTTCTCCGAGGACACCTACCGCACTCTAATGGCGGCGGACTCCGCCGTCATGGTCATCGACGCCGCCAAGGGCGTGGAGGCCCAGACCCGGAAGCTGTTCAAGGTGTGCCGGCTGCGGGATATCCCCATCTTCACCTTCATCAACAAGATGGACCGGGAGGCCCGGGACCCCTTTGAGCTGTGCCAGGAGCTGGAGCACGAGCTGGGCATCGACACCTACGCCGTCAACTGGCCCATCGGCTGCGGCAAGGCGTTCCAGGGCGTGTACGACCGGGAGCGCAAGCGCATCATCCACTTCACCTCCAACGGCGGCTCCAAGGCGGCCACCGCCACCGAGGTCTCTTTGGACGATCCGGCGCTGGCAGCCCTCATCGGGCAGAGCTACCGGGACCAGCTCTCCGACGAGATTGAACTGCTGGACGGCGCCTCCTGCGAGTTCGACATGGACCGGGTTCGCCATGGACAGCTTTCCCCGGTGTTTTTCGGCTCGGCGCTGACCAATTTCGGCGTAGAGCCCTTCCTGGAGGACTTCCTGCGCATGACCACCGCTCCCTTGCCCCGCACCGCCGGGGAGGAGCTGATCGACTCCTTCGACGACGGCTTCTCCGCCTTCGTGTTTAAAATCCAGGCCAATATGAACAAGGCCCACCGGGACCGCATCGCATTCATGCGGGTGGTGTCCGGACGGTTCGATGCGGACAAGGAGGTTTACCACGTCCAGGGCGGCAAGAAGCTGAAGCTGTCCCGGCCCCAGCAGCTCATGGCCGCCGAGCGGGAGATCATCGAGGAGGCCTACGCCGGGGACATCATCGGCGTGTTCGACCCCGGCATCTTCGCCATCGGCGACACCCTGTGCATGCCGGGGCACAAGTTCCAGTTTGACCCCATCCCCACCTTCGCCCCGGAGCACTTCCGCCGGGTGCGCCCCTTGGACACCATGAAACGCAAGCAGTTCCTCAAAGGCATGGAGCAGATCGCCCAGGAGGGCGCGATTCAAATTTTTAAGACCCCCTATTCCGGCATGGAGGAGGTCATCGTGGGCGTGGTGGGCACGCTGCAATTTGACGTGCTGGAATACCGCCTCAAGAACGAGTACGGCGTGGACCTGTACGCAGAAGGGCTGCCCTACGAGTACCTGCGCCGGCTCCACCACGATGGGGACGAGCCGCTGCAGGCGGACGAGCTCACCCTCCCTGGCGATGCCATGCTGGTGGAGGACTACCGGCAGAACCAGTTGTTGCTGTTCGCCTCCCAGTGGTCCATCAACTGGACGGCGGAGCGCAACAAAAATATCACCCTGTCCGAGGGAGAGGTAACGTAAGGAACTGGCACCCGCCCTTCACTGTGGGCAGCACCTTGCAGTCCACCTTGTACCGGCCCAGGGGCAAGGGCTTGGACACGGCCATGCCGTTTTTGTCCGTGCGGACGGTGTCCACCAGGCTGCCGATGCGGTAGTGGTAAATCTCGAACTCGGTGCCGGTGATGGGGGCGCCAGCGGGCCAGCCATTCATGGGGTTGTAGTCCGCGCTGGTCTTGGTGATCTGAATCTGTCCTGTGATGGGCGTGTTCTGCCACTCCACCAGGGTCACCTCGCCCGCCTTGACGTATACCGTTTTCATCTGGGTGTCCGGGACATACCCCGGATTGTCCAGCTCCCGCAGGTAGTAGCGGCCACCGTCCGTCAGGCCCTCGATATAGACGTATCCCCGGTCGTCCGAAGTGTACTGTCCAATGGGCTTGCTGGCGCTGTCATAGAGGAGGAAGCTCACGCCGCTGATGCCCTGCTTGGTGACGGAATCGATCTTATGGATCAAGATACCCGAAAAAGCCTTGTTTTTCACCGTCAAAGTGGTGTTTTTTCCATCCTTCATGGTGAAATAGTGGGGTGTGGCGTCCAGCTTGAATTCCTTGGGGCACTCGGTTTCCACCGCGTAGTAATTCGCCGCGTTCAGTTGGAGGCTGACCCGGCCATCGCTGCCGGTGGTGATGGTGTCCACCAGCCCGCCGTCGTCGGCGCGGCGGATCTCGAAGGTCACATTGGGGATGCGCTTTTCCTCGTTCCCCTCCACCACCTTGATGAGCTCGAAATTCCCGGCAGGGGCGTTGTAAAAAATAAGATACTGCGTGTCGCCGGGATTCACCTGTACGGACTGGGTCTGGGTGGCTGGATCGATGGTGCAGCCGGGGATGCTCTTGACCTCCTTGGCCACGATGGTGCCCACCACGCCGGAGATCCGGATCTCCCCGTTGGCTTCCGTCTGATACAGCCCCTTGGAGGACAACTGGCCGCCCTTGGTGTCCACCTTGGAGATCAGGAGGGAGGACTTGGGGCTGTTGCCGAAGTAGAGCTGCACCACGTCCTGCTGCTTGCCGGAGATGTAGGCGGTCTGGGGCGTGGCGTCCACGATATGGCCGCTGTCGCTGGCCAGTTCATAAGGTAGGCACCGCCGCGCCATACCCGCTTTCGCGGGCGGTCTCGGCGATACACCCTCCCGAACCGGACGTACACCTCTCGATGTATCCGGCTCTCCATTTGCCTATAAGTCTGGAATTATTCAACATATTTGGTTTTCGCGCAGCACTCTGGACACAGCGCGATGGACTTGCGCCGCATCTGCATCATTTTCAGCTCCAAATCGTCCTTGCCCGTCAAATCCTTCAGCCGCCGCACATGGTGCATATGGATTTCCTTGGTTTCCGCTCCGCGCAGCTCGCAAACGCCAGCTTTCAGCCGTCTTGCGAGACTGTTCGGCTTGGCGTATTTCACATACTGCGGGAGTATGTCAGCGGTTAGTGGTGGCAGGGTCGATTTTTTGGTAAAGCCATCATGATAGAACTCGCAACACTTTGGGCCGCTTTTGGTCATATAGGGGATGGATATTACCCCGTCCCTCTCATATTTCTTGCGGATTTTTTTGCAGGTGGTATTGCCCTTAACGGCCAGCGTCCGATCAAGCGTGCCCGGAAACAGGATTCTTCCCGTATCTAAAGGTGGCGAAATGAGGAATATCTGGCCATCGTCCAGCGGGACAAGACAGAAAATGCCATAATTTACTGGAGAGACGAGACTGGAATCGACAATTGCTCAAACTGTGAGCGCGGGTTTGCACCCAAGGGGCAGCCCCCAGTTCTGCCAGTGGAGACGAAAAGAGAGCGGCTGAATATGCTTTCCGCCTTGAGCAGGCAGGGGGGCGTTCGCTTTATGCTGTATGAGGATTCCATGAACCAGCAGCGCCTGATCCAATTTATGGACCGGCTGGTTCGAACCTCCAACCGAAAAGTTTTCCTGATTTTGTACAACCTAAAGGTGCACCATGGGAAGAAAGCCGCAGCCTGGCTGGACAGGCATCGGGATAAAATTGAGCTGTTTTTTCTACCGCCCCATGCTCCCGAGAGCAATCCGGACGAATATCTCAATCATGTGCTGAAACTCTCGATCCATTCTGGCGACTTGCCTCGGAGCAAATACGATATCCGCCATAAAACAGCTTCCTTCATGCGAACTTTGCAACCTTCTCCTGATAAGGTCTCCGCTTTCTTTCAACATAATCAGATTTCCTATATGATTGTTCGGGAGTAATAATACCCGCAACTACTGCAATAAAAATGCCTTCTATTATTCGATTTATTCTGGCCTTTTTTTCGTCATTTTCGTTATTCATAAGGCTAATCCCAACCCTTCTCATTACACTATACATTATATCTCCTCCTGAATTTTCCTCCTATTTTATACTGATGTCAACACAAATCGACACAAAGCTACAAAAATCAAATGTGCAAGCCGGATGACCGAGGGCTACAACGCAGAATGGAGCGGAAATGAGATATTTCGCGGCATACTGAGTGACCTGCTGTACGGCTTAACAATGGGCATCATCCAAACAGTTACAGCCTACGCAGAATTCATCCGATAAGAGGTTAGCTGACCATATGCGGGCATCCGTAGGATTCTGTGACCGGACGTCATCCATGTCAGGTCTCTCTACCTGGGCACTTCATCAGATGGAACTTAGATATGAGCAACGTCCGTGTCCGAATTTTTCACCTGAGTATCTGCCACATCAGTTAAACCTTGGAGTTGGATATTGTACCAAAATCCAGGAGGAAATTTCAGTGAAAAACTGCACAACAGGGAAAATGATCTTGCGAATTCCGATAGGATTTCGAAGAATCTAAACCGATCTGCCCGCCTTGCAAACGGGAAAAAGCGCGATGGTTTACATCGCGCTTTTTGAGATATTAGGTTGTGGTGCTTACCATGGGAAAAGATCCCCAAGAGCTGGTACACGTCAGCGGCAGCACCTACTGCACCCGTGAGCATG
>CAJTTS010000096.1 GCA_910579155.1 uncultured Oscillospiraceae bacterium
TCCAGTACGCCGAGTTCAACACCAAGAGCGACTACTGCCAGGTGTGCGGCTACGACGGGGAGATCATCGTCAACGAGGACAACGAGTGGGAGTGCCCCATGTGCCACAACAAGGACCACGCCAAGATGAACGTGACGCGGCGGACCTGCGGCTATCTGGGCGAGAACTTCTGGAACGAGGGAAAGACCAAGGAGATCGCGTCCCGCGTGCTGCACTTGTAACAAGCAAAGAGACAGGGGCCTCCGCCGGGAGGTCCCTGTTTTGAAAAAGGTGGTCAAATAACATGAATTACGCGGCAATCAAATGGGCCGACGTGGCCAACGGGCCCGGTGTGCGGGTGTCCCTGTTCGTGTCCGGATGCACCCACCGCTGTCCGGGGTGCTTCAACGAGGAGGCCCAGGACTTTGGCTATGGAAAGCCCTTCACCCAGGCGGAGGAGGAACAAATCCTCCAGGCCCTGGCCCCCGCCCATATCAAGGGCCTGTCCCTGCTGGGCGGCGAGCCCTTTGAGCCGGACAACCAGCGGGCGCTGGTCCCATTTCTGCGGCGGGTGAAGGAACAATACCCGCAGAAGGAACTCTGGTGCTACTCCGGCTACACCCTGGACCGGGAGCTGTGGCAGCCCAGCCGCGCCCGATGCGAATGTACGGACGAAATGCTGTCCCGCATCGACGTGCTGGTGGACGGGCCTTTCGTCCTGGAGCAGAAGGATTTGAATTTACGCTTCCGAGGCTCCTCCAACCAGCGGATTTTGAATCTCCCCGCCAGTATTGCGGCCCATGTCCCCGTCCTCTGGGACGGAGATATGATCATTCAACCCATTACCAATTGATAAGGAGACCCTGCCATGACAGCTCCCGTTTCCGTCAAGCTGCTGGACCCCCGTGCCAAATTGCCCGTTTACAGCTCCTTGGATGCCGCCGGTGCCGACCTGTACGCCCTCACCGACGGGCCGGTGGAAATCGTCCCCGGACAGACGGTGCTCATCCACACCGGCATTGCACTGGCCATCCCCCGGGGGTACGCGGGGCTGGTGTACGCCCGCTCGGGACTGGCCACCAAGCAGGGCCTTGCCCCCGCCAACAAGGTGGGCGTCATCGACCCGGATTACCGGGGGGAACTGATGGTGTCCCTCCACAACCACAGCGGGGAACCGCGCACCGTAAACTGTGGCGACCGTATCGCCCAACTGGTCATCACCCCGTACCTCACCGCCGCGTTCACCCCCGCCGACGAGCTGGACGACACCGCCCGGGGCACGGGCGGGTTCGGCTCCACCGGGAGCAAATAAAGAGACAGCCCCGCCGTCGGCGGGGCTGTCTCTTTCCCATAGATCAGTGGTGGCTGTGGCTGAAAATGAGCAGCACCCCCAGAGCGAAGCCCAGCACCGTGGCCAGGATAGGCCAGCGGGATTTCCACTGGAGGGACGCCTCGGGCAGCAGCTCGAAAAACACCACGTACAGCATGGCGCCTCCCGCCAGGGCCAGCGCCGCCGCCAGGGCCGCTTCGGCCTGGTTACCCACCAGGTAGCCCAGCAACGCCCCCAACACCGTGGGCACGCCGCTCAGCGCCGCCACGGCGATGGCCTTCCAGGGCTTGGAGCCGTCGTGAAGCAGGGGAATGGCGATGCTCATGCCCTCGGGCAGGTTGTGCAGGCCGATGGTCACCGCCGCCAGCGCGCTGGCCAGACAGATGCCCTGGACCGCTACCGTGGCTCCCACCGCCATGCCCACCGGCACGTTATGCAGGGCCACCGCCGCCGCCAGCACAATGCCCGCCGTGTGCAGGTCGTGGTGGCCGCAGGCGCAGTGGTGGGGGTTGCTCTTGTCCTCGTGGTGGGCGCTCTTGTCAATCCAGCAGTTGAGCAGGTAGGTGACCACGAAGCCCAGCACCAGCGCCAGCGGCGTCATGGGCAGCCAGGGGGCGGCCTCCATGGCCTCGGGCACCATGTCCAACGCCACGATGGACAGCATCAGCCCGGCGGTAAAGCTGAGCAGCAGGCTGGTCCCCCGTGGGGACTCCCGCTTGACGAGAGCGGCCAAACCCCCGCCCAGGGCCAGACCGCCCACGCCGGTGGCGGCGGTCAGAAGAATCACAAATAAAATGGGCTTCATGATGTATGCGCTCCTAAACAGATTTCACCGGACAGACCGCAGGCCTGTCCGGTGAACCTTATCTTAGCACGATCACGGTGGAAAGGCAAGCAAAATCATCCTTTTCGCAGCAATTCCCGCAAACCGATGAGGATGAGAAAGCCGCCGAAGCATTTGCGCAGGATCTCCACATCCAGCGCGGTGGCCGCCCAGGCGGTGAGGGCGGAGCACGCAAGGCCCGCAGCGATGGCGGAAAGGAGGGCTTTTTTCTCCACGTACCCGTTTTTGAAATGGGCGGGGAGGGCGGTGGCGGCGGTGGGCAGGAAGTAGAGCAGGTTGACCCCCTGGGCCAGGGTCTGGGGCACCCCGGCGAAGCTGGTCATGTAGATCAGCAGCAGCGAACCGCCCCCCACCCCGAAGCCGGACAGCACCCCCGTAACCGCTCCGGCCAGGGCGGCGATAAGCCAGTCCGTCATAAGAACGCCCTCACTCCGCCGTACAGGATGAGCAGGGCAAAGCCCCGGCGCAGCCACACCATGGACAGCTTTTTGAACACCTTGCCGCCCACCCAGCCGCCGATAAGGCCGCCCGCCAGGTAGGGCAGGGCCAACATAAAATCAAGCTGCCCCCGGAGCCAGTACACGGCGGCGGACAGGGCGCACAGCGGCGCGATCACCGCCACAGAGGTGGCAAAGGCCCGCCGCTGGTCCAGGCCGCACTTGCCCGCCAGCATGGGGACCAGCACCTGACCCCCGCCACCCCCGAAAAAGCCGTTTACCACCCCGGCGGCGGCCCCCGACAGGGCATACCACAGGGACTTTGTTTTTTTCTCCGGCACCAAATATCACCCCGTGTCAGTGTGCCGCCGGGTGGAAAAATTATTCCTTTACAAAAAAAGAAAAGTGTAAAAGAAAGGTTCCTTGCACCCCTGCAAAAAACCCGGTATAATGTTTCACATATCTGGAGAAAGAGGGATGGAAGTGCCAAAATCTACCAAGAACGAGATCATGGCGGCGCTGGGCAAGCTGCTCCGGACGAAACGGCTGGACGACATCACCGTCACTGAGCTGGTGGAGCGATGCAATATCTCCCGGCAGGCGTTTTACTACCACTTCTCCGACCTGTACGGCGTGGTGGACTACGGCATACAGCGGTATTTGGAGGAGCTGCAAGCGTGTACCCCGGAGCAGTGGCATGAGGCGCTGGAGCGGACGCTGACCCTGCTGCGGGAGAACCGGACGCTGGCGCTCAACGTCTACCGGGCCTATGAACGCAGTTATGTGGAGCATGACCTGCGCCAGTGGGTGACGCCGCTGGTGGAGGCGCGTGTCCGGATGGCCGCGCAGAAGTGCGGCGTAACGGAGGACCAGACCAGCTTTATGATCGAGCTGCTCGCCCAGGCGCTGGCCAGCATCGTGCTCAGTTGGGTGGAGCGGGGGATGCCCTCCAGCGTGGTGGAGCGGCTGGACGACTTTGACATTCTGGTGGAGGGATGCCTGGAATACACCATGGAGCGGCTGGCACAGAAGAATCGGAAGGAACCGCCGTCCGCAGGGATATAAGCGGCTTATTTCGACAAAATTTTACAAAAAACGGGGCCTTGTCAGAGTTTTGACAAGGCCCCGTTTTTTGTCTATGGAACATTGCGGGACTTAGGGGTATCATGACCACTGAGCAGGAAAACAGCCGCACTTCAATGATACCCAAACAGAATACACATAAAACCAATGCATTGAGCCGCTATCATGTGTTGAAGGGCGGCCCCCGGAAAAAAGAAAGGAACGTGCGAGATATGAGTATGATGAACAGCGTGAAGCGGGCGGGATTCCGGGCCATGTACGGCTATCTGGACAAGGACCCGGACGCCAATATCCCCAAGTTGATGGACTGGGTGGACCGTTTTGCCGGGAACGGCCCCAACAGCTTCCCCGACCAGAGGGCCGCCTTCCGAAAGGTGATCGAGAGCCCGGACAACAACTGGTATCGTCTGATCCGCTCCATGTGGACGGACATCGACGGCGAGGTACGCAAAACCTTTTTCGAGAACTTCATGCTCAACGGAAACCTGATCGGCTGGGCCGTCCAGGAGGAGGCCCGGGAGCGGTACGGCTGCAACATCCCCTGGGCCATCCTGCTGGACCCCACCTCCGCCTGCAACCTGCACTGCACCGGCTGCTGGGCGGCGGAATACGGCAATAAGCTGAACCTGAGCTTTGATGAGATCGACAGCATCATCACCCAGGGCAAAAAGCTGGGGGTGTACATCTACATCTACACCGGCGGCGAACCCATGGTGCGCAAGGATGACCTGATCGCCCTTTGCAACAAACACAATGACTGCGAGTTCCTGTGCTTCACCAACGCCACCCTCATCGACGAGGACTTCGCCGACCAGATGCTGCGGGTGAAGAATTTTGTGCCCGCCATCAGCGTGGAGGGCTTCGAGGAGGCCACCGACGGCAGGCGGGGCGACGGCGTGTTCCAGAAGGTTCGCCGGGCCATGGAGATTTTGAAGGAGCGCAAGCTGCCCTTCGGCACCTCCTGCTGCTACACCAGCGCCAACCTGGACTCCATCAGCTCGGAGGAGTTCGTGGACAAGCTGGTGGAGTGGGGGGCCAAGTTCTCCTGGTACTTCCACTATATGCCCGTGGGCAACGACGCCGCCCCCGAGCTGATGCCCTCCCCTGAGCAGCGGGAGGCGATGTATGACCGCATCCGGGCCTACCGCAAGAGCAAGCCCCTGTTTCTCATCGACTTCCAGAACGACGGGGAGTATGTGGGCGGCTGTATCGCCGGAGGGCGGCGCTACCTGCACATCAACGCCAACGGCGACGTGGACCCCTGCGTATTTGTCCACTACTCAGACTGCAATATCCGTTCGATGCCCCTGCTGGACTGCCTGCGCTCCCCCATGTTCATGGCCTACCACGACGGCCAGCCCTTCAACGAAAATCATCTGAAGCCCTGTCCCATGCTGGAGAACCCGGAGAAGCTGCGGGAGATGGTGGCGAAAACGGGGGCGAAATCCACCGACCTGCAATCCCCCGAGACGGTGGAGCACCTGTGCGGCAAGTGCGACGGCTACGCCCAGGCCTGGGACGAGACGGCGGAACGGCTGTGGAGCTGCGGCCATAGCTGCTCGGACTGCGCCCGGCGCTGCGCGGAGCAGAAGGCCGCTGGATAAAAAGATCATGCCGGGCCGAAATTGCCTCTTGCAATTTCGGCCCGGTGTGCTACAATATACCCCGACAACTGAATACAGTTGCGAGAAATGCAGTAGAAAGGAAGAAGCAAAATGCCCAAGTTTTTCAAACGGGCCCTTTTGCTGCTGGCCGCCTTTGCCATGCTGGCGGTCTCACTGTGCGCATGCAGCGCAGGAGACACGCAGGCCACGCCCTCTTCGGACGTGACCGACAGCGGGAGCGAGGCGTCCGCTGCACAATCGGGCGAGTTACCCAACGGGAACTCAGTCACGGTAGGTATCGCACAGGATTTGAGCAACCTCGATCCCCAGCTGGCGGCGACCGCCGGCATCCGCGAGGTCTTGTTCAACATCTTCGAGGGACTGGTGAAGGCCAGCCCCGACGGTTCGCTGACCCCGGCCGTCGCCAGTGACTATGAGATTTCTGAGGATGGGACCACGTACACCTTCACCCTGCGGGAGGGCGTCACGTTCCACAACGGAGAGGCCGTCACCATCGAGGATGTGGTCTATTCCCTGGAACGCTGCGCCGGATCGGAGAACGAAGGAAAGCCTCTGGTCTCGGCGTTTTCTGTTGTGGAGCGCATTGAGGCCGCCGACGACAGCCATGTGGTCGTCACCCTGTCCGAGCCCAGTCTGGAATTCCTCAACGCCCTCACCGCCCCCATCATCCCCAAGGACTCCGGCCCAACCATCACCGACACCATGACTGGCACCGGCCCCTTCCGGTTCGTCTCCTACACCCCCCAGGACAGCCTGGTGATGGAGAAGTACGACGGCTACTGGAACCAGGAGAAGGCCGCCAGCCTGGACGAGGTGACCTTCAAAATCGTCCCCGACGTGAACGCCATGGTCATCGGCCTGAAGGGCGGCACGCTGGACATGGTGGTCCACCTGCCCAACACCCTGGAGCGCGAGGTGAAGGACCAGTTCACCGTCCACCAGGACACCATGAAGCTGGTCCAGGCGCTTTACCTCAACAACGCCGTGGAACCCTTTGACAACGAGCTGGTCCGTCAGGCCATGTACTACGCCATCGACGTGAACGAGATCATTGAGTTTGTGTGCAACGGCGCGGGCGTGGCCACCGGCACCAGCATGTACCCCGCCCAGAATACGTACTTTGTGCCCGAGCTGGCGGAACGCTACCAGCCGGACGTGGAGAAGGCCAAGGAGCTGTTGGCCCAGGCGGGCTATCCCGACGGCTTTAGCATGACCATCACCGCCCCCTCCAACTACGCCCAGCACATGGACACCGCCCAGGTTATCATTGAGCAGCTCAAGCAGGCGGGCATCACCGCCGAGCTGGCCCCGGTGGAGTGGGAAGCCTGGGTGTCGGACGTGTACCGGGGCCGGGACTACCAGTCCACGGTGTGCGGCATCTCCGCCGACGACATGACCGCCCGGGAGATGCTGGTGCGCTACATGAGCGACAACCAGAAGAACTTCATCAACTTCGAGGACGAGGAGTTTGACGACGTGATGAGCCGCGCCATGACGGCCACCGACAGCGAAGAGCAGGTCGGGCTGTACAAGCGGGCGGAGGAGATTCTGAACGAGAAGGCGGCCAGCCTGTGGATTCAGGACCTGTGCGACCTGGCGGTGCTGAATCCCGCGCTGGACGGGTTCACCTTCTACCGCACATACGTCATTGACATGTCGTCCATCCACTACAAATAATTTATTTTCCACCAAGAAACAGCATGGGGCGGGGTCGTCCGTGGGACGGCCCCGCCCTTCTTGGAAAGAAAGGGGGCTTTCCCCGTGGGAAAAGCCTTACTGAAACGGGCGGGGCTGCTTGTTGGCACCCTGCTGCTGGTGAGCGTACTGGCTTTCGCCGCTTTCTCCGTCATCCCCGGCGATCCCACCACCTCCGTCCTGGGGGCCGAGGCCACACGGGAAGAGATCGCCGCCTTTCGGGCCCAGCACGGGCTGGACCTGCCGGTATGGCAGCGGTATTGGAGCTGGCTGGCCGCCTTTGTCACCGGGGACTTCGGCCGGTCCTTCAAGTTTGACATGTCGGTGTCCGAGCTGGTGGCCACCCGGGCGCAGGTCACGCTGGTGATGGCCGCCCTCTCGTTTGCGCTCATTGTGGCCATCTCCCTGCCCCTGGGGCTGATCTCCGCCCGGCGCCGGGGGGGCGTCGTGGACAGGCTCGTAACGGTGCTCACCCAGGTGACCATGTCCGTGCCCAACTTTATCATGGGCATCGGCCTGATGTTCCTCTTTGCCCTGGTGCTGAAATGGTTCCGGCCGGAGTATGTCCCCCTAGAGGACGGTCTGGGGGCCCACCTGCGGTTCATGGTGTTCCCCGCCCTGGCGGTGGCCCTGCCCAAGAGCGCCATGACGGTGAAGCTGCTGCGGGGCTCCATCCTGGGGGAGCTGGGCCAGGACTACATCCGCACCGCTTACAGTAAAGGCAACAGCCAGAGCTCCGCCCTGCGGCGGCATGTGCTGCGCAACGCCATGATTCCGGTAGTCACCTTCCTGGCCATGGCCGTCGGCGACATCATGGCCGGCTCCATCGTGGTGGAGCAGGTGTTCACCATCCCCGGACTGGGGCGTTTGCTGATCACCGAAATCGGCAACCGGGACTACCCGGTGGTCCAGGCCATCGTAGTGCTGCTGGCGGCGGTGGTGGTGGGCTGCAACTTCCTGGCAGACCTGCTTTACCGGGTGATGGATCCCCGGATCGACGGCAAATGACTTACTCTTTCTTTCAAGAAAAGTAATCAAAAAGAACTTTAGTTCGCTACCAAAGGGGACGAAACTTTATGGTTTTCGCACGACAACAAAACAGCTCCATGCCAAAGAAGCCGGGAAGCTGGTATCTGACCATAGGAACGGTTTTGACGGCGCTCATGCTGCTCTATATCGCCGTGGGCTTTTTTTGGACGCCCTACGTGCCCTCCGCTATGAGCGCCGCCGACCGGGAGGCTAAGCCCTCCCTCCGGCACCTGTTCGGTTGCGACTCCATGGGGCGGGACGTCTTCTCCCGCACCCTGGAGGGGGCGGGTTCCACCCTGTCCATCGCCCTGGCGGTGCTGGCGGCGGGGGCGGTGTGCGGGCTGGCCGTCGGGGCGCTGTGCGGCTACTACGGCGGCCCGGTGGACGCCCTCGTCATGCGCCTGTGCGACGCCATCGCGGCCTTCCCCAGCGTGCTGCTGGCCCTGGTGGTGCTGGCGGTCACCGGGCCGGGAAAGTACAATGTGATCGGGGCGCTGGGCGTGCTGTTCGTCCCCAGCTTTGCCCGGCTGGTCCGGGGGGAGTTCCTCAAGTACCGGGACCGGGATTTCGTCCGGTCCGCCCGGCTCATGGGGGTGTCCGGCCTTCGGATCATCTTTGTCCACATCCTGCCCAACACCTGGCCGGTCTTGCTGTCCGGGCTGACCATCGGCTTTAACAACGCGGTGCTGGCGGAGGCGTCTATGAGCTATCTGGGCGTTGGCGTCACTCCCACGGAGCCCAGCCTGGGCTACATGCTCAAGGACGCCCAGGGCTATCTGTTCACCCTGCCCTGGTGCGCCATCTTCCCGGCGGCGGTGGTCATTCTGCTCATCCTGGGCGTGGGCCTGGTGGGCGAGGGCGTCCGGGAGCGGATCGGGGTGGCGTCATGATGCTGAGCGTCCGGGATTTGAGCGTGGTGTTCACCGACCGGGGCGCGCCCTTCACCGCCGTGGACCGCTTCTGTCTGGACATGGACCGGGGCGAGGTGGTGGGCATCGTGGGCGAGTCCGGCTCGGGCAAATCCATGACCGCCCACGCGCTGATGGGGCTGATCCGCCGCTCCCAGGTAACGGTGAGCGGCAGCGCCGTATTCGAGGGAACCGATCTGCTGTCCCTGTCCCGGGAGGAGCTGCGGCAGTACCAGGGCCGGGACCTGTCCATCATTTTCCAGGAACCCATGACCAGCCTGAACCCCACCATGCGCATCGGGAAGCAGGTGGAGGAGTCGCTGCGCATCCACGAAAAGCTGTCCCGGACGGAGCGAAAAGCCCGCGCCCTGGACGCCATGGCCCTGGCGGGGCTTCCTGATCCGGAAAGCGTGTATCCCCAGTACCCCCACCAGTTGTCCGGCGGGATGCGGCAGCGGGTGATGATCGCCTCGGCGCTGGTGCTGCGGCCCCGGCTGCTGATTGCCGACGAGCCCACCACGGCGCTGGATGTGACCATCCAGGCGCAGATTTTGGAGACGTTGAAGGACGTCAACCGCAAGGAGGGCACCGCCATCCTGTTCATCTCCCACGACCTGGGGGTGGTGAAGGCCCTGTGCGGCCGGGTGGTGGTGATGAAGCAGGGGAACATTGTGGAGTCCGGGGCGGTGGACGACGTGTTCTACCACCCCAAGGAGGACTACACCAAGCTGCTCATCGCCTCCCGCCCCGCCCGGAAAAAGCTGAGAGGGGGCGGGACGGATGGCTGAACCCATCGTGCATATCCGTGACCTGAGCAGTTGGTATGGCCGGGGGAGGGACCGCAAGCAGGTGCTGCGCCACGTGTCCCTGGACCTGTCCCCCGGCGAGGTGCTGGGGATTGTGGGCGAATCCGGGTCGGGCAAGTCCACTCTGGCCAAATGCGTGCTGGGGATGGTCGCCGATGTCACCGGAACCCTGTGCGTCAACAGTGAGCGCCCGCAGATGGTGTTCCAGGACCCCTACGGCTCGCTGAACCCGGCCAAGACGGTGGGGTGGATTCTGGAGGAGCCCCTCCGGGCCGCCGGGATGAGGAACCGGGCGGAGCGCCGGGAAAAGGTCGTGCGGTTTCTGCCCCTGGTGGGGTTGGAGGAAGAGCACCTGTCCCGGAAGCCCGCCCAACTGTCCGGCGGACAACGCCAGCGGGTGGCCATCGCCGCCGCCCTCATCCAGGGCAGCAAGCTCATTGTGCTGGACGAGCCGGTGTCGGCGCTGGACGTGACCTTGCAGGCGCAGATTCTGCGGCTGCTGGCCGACCTTAAGAAGGAGCTGGGCCTGTCCTACCTGTTTATCTCCCACGATCTGGCGGTGGTATACCAGCTCTGCGACCGGGTGGCGGTGATGACGGGGGGCGAGATCGTGGAGGAGGGGGACGTGGACGAGATCTATGACCACCCCAGGCACCCGTACACTAAAAAACTGCTGGAGGCGTCGCTGTCCCTGGATTAAACGCAAAGCCGCCCCGGACCTGAAAGGGTCCGGGGCGTTTTCATGCCTGCCGGGTGAGCAGGCACACGGTTTCCACATGTGTCGTCGCTATGATGGGAACATGTTGTATCTGCCTTGTCAGTAGGATGGGAACACAAACCGGCAGCCTGCTTTGCGGATTTGCTGTTCTTGCGGGGCGGCTTAAAGTTTGCTCCGTCCATGTGACTTTGAAAACCTGTCTTGTAAATGAATATCAGCTTGGCCGGGTCTTTGCGGCCTTCTTCATCATACCCCCCAACGATCACTTTTTCAACTATGCTTTCAAAAATATAGCGGTCAAATTCTTCAAGCACATTGTTTTGTTCCAGCGTTTTTCTGAACTCCGCAATGCGTTTTTTCATGGTGTTCTCGGTTTCCGCCGCCTCCTGCAAATCACGGCGCTGGGCTTGAAGCTGTTCGATTTGGCCTGTCAGATCAAGATATTTGCTTTCATAAGTTTCCTTGTCCAGCACTTCTTCCAAACGCATATCGACCAGCTTCGCCCG
>CAJTTS010000097.1 GCA_910579155.1 uncultured Oscillospiraceae bacterium
CGGCTGTCACTAAAACTTCAAATCTTGCAAGACATGGTGAGGAGGCATGGGCAGTGTAATCTGCCCATGCCTTCTCCTATTGGGGGAAACGGTTCATGTGGCGGAGCTGCGGAAGGAGCGCCTGCATGATTTGTGTGAAGAAATAAAGGGCGGCAAGGTCAAAAACCTTGCCGCTCCTGTTTTTTGCAGTGCCTCGCGCCGGCTCAAACGCTTTCAAAAACGCCCGGTTTCGCCTGTCGTAATCGGCAAGCTGTTCAGCATGCGATTCCTCCGCCGGTACAAGCTGTATGTGCTCATGCGGGTCCCTTTACAGCGTCATGGTGATCCCGCCCTCGTCGGACAGGCCGTCCTTCTTGAGCATGTTCTCCAGCACCTCCACATCCGACGTGATATCCATAGCGTCGTCCTGGAACAGCTTGTCGAGCTGCTTCTCGAACCCGGACACCACCTGGTCCATCATGTCCTCGATGCGCTTCTTGGCGGCGGAGATGTTCTCCCCCTCAATGCCCTGGGCGTCCAACTGGGCGTAGGCCCGCAGGATTTTCAAGGTGGTGGGGAGATAGTAATTCAGGAAGGTGCGCAATTGGCCTTCCTTGTTGGGGTGCTCTTTCTGGTACTTCAGGATTTTTCCCGTGATCTCCTCAATCCGGTCGATCTTTGCGCTCATCACCGCGTCGGGGATCTGGTCGTTGACCTGCCGGATTTCCCGGAGGATGTCGTCCTCCCGGGCGGCGGCCTGCTGGGGGGTCTCCTCCTGGACGGGCGGGGCCTCACGCTTGGGCTCGGGGGCGTGGTAGCCCATCTCGGTGAGGTACAGTTTGCCCTCGGCCAGGTCCAGGTAGCCCGTGGGCAGGATGCCCTTGGCCAGCATCCGCCGCAGGTCCTTGCACAGCTTGCCCACAGAGACGCCGAAGCTGGAGGCCATGGGGGCCAGATCCACCTCCCGGTTGGCCCCGATATAGGCCAGGTAGTTGAGGTAGCGCTCACGGCGGCGGTTTTGGCCGATGCCGGAGAACAGCATGGCCAAGCCCCCCGCCATAAACATCAGGCAGGCCAAAAGGCCAACCTCAATCCCATTATACAGCCCGGTTTCAAGCATCTCTACGCCGACCGCCACGCTGCCCAGAGCGAAAATTCCGGACATAATGCTGCCCCCGATGATAAGTCCCGTGCCGCCCCCGGCCTTTTTCCGGGCCTTCTTCCGGCCGCTCTCCGACTGGTTCCAGGCGTCGGGCTGGGATTTCTGCTCCCAGGGCTCCGCCTTGGGCTGGGACTTCTTCTGCTGGCTCGGGGGCGTCTGGGTCTGGCTGTAGCGGTAGGTTTTCGCTCCGGCGTCCTGCGCCCGGCCCTGCTGAGGCTGGGAGCCGCCCGCCCCGGCGTTTCCGCTTGCGGCCTGGGCAAATGTGTTGGCCTGGCGGAAAAAGTCCTGAGCGGTGTTCCTGGCCCGGTTGGCGGCGTTTTTTGCCTCCTGCTTATAGCGCCGTTTATCGCTGGCGGTTATCTTGCCCAGCTTGTTCAGCAGCCAGATCACACCGATGACCTTGCAAAACCAGAAAGGCAGGATGAACAGCAGGAAACCGATGCCCACCCATTCGCCCCAGTCGTTGGAGTTTTTGGGCGGTCTGTTTCCGCCGGGCGGGGTGGTCCCCCGGCCGGAACCATAGCTATAGTTATAGGTGTAGTGATAGGTGTTGTTTTGCTGAGAGCCGTCCCGCGGGTCCTGTCCATCGGGGCCAAAGCCGTCCGCCATAGTGATCCCCCTCCCCATAAGGTCTGGTAAACAAAAAACATTATATACTTTTTCACCAGCGCTGTAAAGAAGCTGGAAGCTTAATTTTTTATTAGGAAGCGCGGAGCGCCCGGGAGCAGAGGGCTAAGGCCGGAGCGTAGTCCCCTCATATCTCCGTTTCCTCCCGCATATAAATCACCGTGACGAGAACCACAGTTGGGAGTGTTGTCTTGTGAAGGGGAACATGGAAGAGCGCGCCCAGGAGCTGGCGCTGTACATCATCGAGAACAAGACCACCGTCCGGGCCGCCGCCACCCGCTTCGGCATCAGCAAGTCCACCGTCCACAAGGACCTGAGCGAACGCCTGCCCGCCATCAACGGTCGGTTGTATGAGCAGGTGAAGGCGATCCTCAATGAAAACAAGGCGGAACGCCATATACGAGGTGGAATCGCCACAAGGAAAAAATACAAAGGGGAATAGGGAAAGCGTGGAAAGGGCGGGCCTGTTAAAGGCCCGCCCTTTGCGTTTGAACTTGCTTTGCCTTAGTGGTGGCAGCCGTGATGTCCGCGGTATTGGGAGCCGGAGTAGGCGGGCCCTTGGTAGAGCGGGCAGCTCCCGTCACAGTAGCCGTCGTCGTGGCCGGCGCCGCAGTAGGTCACGCCGTCGTGGATGTGGCGGCCGGTGACGTCACAGCCCTCCAGGTCGCAAAGGGCGTAGCAGGAGCCGTCGCACAGGCCGTCGCCGCCGTGGGTGTGGCCGCAGTACAGGGCCCTGTCGTGGTAGTGCCAGCCGGTGAGGGTGCACTCCTCTACGGTGCAGGGCGGGGCGGCGCGGCGTCCGCCGCGCCCGCCGTGGCAGCCGCCATGGGCAAGGGCGGTGGGAATCAGCAGGGAGACGGCGCACACAGCCGTCAAGGCGGTGAGCAGGATACGCTTGACAAACATGATGGTTCGACCTCCAAAATCGCACTGATAAAAATTGGTGTTTGACTATTGCCGTCGTTATAGTAGCACATCGGGAGATGGAAAGCAATACCCTTTCCAAGTATTTTTCAGGGCTGCCGCGCGGCCTCCCGCAGGTCGGGCACGGTCACGTCCCTGATCCACTTTCCGGTCCGGAACCGCCACAATCCCAGCACCGCCTTGACCAGGTTCTCGCTGACAATGCCCAGGTATACCCAGAAGATTCCCAGCTTGAACACCAGCCCGGACAGGGCGGCGATGGGGATAGCCACCACCCACAGGGGGGACAGGTCGATGAGGGTGGCCACCCGTACGTCGCCGCCACCCCGGAGCACCCCCACGATGTTGGTACACTCCATGGAGCGCAGGGGCATGACCAGGAACATCATGGTGAGCATCATGGTGCAGATGTCCGCCGCCGAGGGAGTGAGCTTGAACAGGGGATAGAGCACCGGGACGACAAACAGATGGAGCAGGCCCAGGAACACCGCGCCCGACGCCAGGCCGAACAGGAAGGCCAGAGCGTTGAGCAAAGCCCCCAGGGAGTACACCTTGTCCGCATTGCCCGAGCCGATCTCCTGGCCCACCAGGATGGCGGCGGTGCCCGCGATGGCGAACATGCCCACGGTGCACAGGTTGGTGACGTTGCCCGCGATGGCGTAGGCGGCCAGGATTTCCTCTGAGCCGTCCATATGGCCCATGATGGTGGGGAACAGGGAGGTGCCCAGGCCCCAGAAGGTCTCGTTGCACATCACGGGGGTGGCGAAGCGGACGAACCGGCGGATCATCTCCCCGCCGGGCCGGAAGAGCAGGGCGGGGTCCAGGCGGAAGCTTCTGTCCAGCGCCGCCCAGCCCACGGCAATGGAGCAGGACAGCACCCGGGCCAGCAAGGTGGCCAGGGCCGCGCCCTCCACCCCCAGCCGGGGCGCGCCCAAGTTGCCGAAAATAAGCACCCAGTTGAGGAAGGTGTTGCAGGCCATGGACACGCCCAGGATGTACAACCCCCGCTTGGGGTTGCCCATGGCCCGGTGTACGCCGTTGTAGACCTGAACGAAGCTGTCGAAAAAGTAGGACCAGCCCACAATCCGCGCGTAACGGGCGGCAGTGGCGATGACCTGGGCGTCGCTGCCGAACAGGCTCATAAACTGCTTGGGCAGGAAGCCCATGATGAGGGCGAACACCAGCCCGATAAATCCAGCAGCATACATGCCGATGCCCATCACCCGGTTGATGGCCTTCATATCCCCCTTGCCCCGGTACTGGCTGATGAGGACGGAGGACCCGCTCTGAATGCCGAACATCATCAGTTGGACTACGAACACCGGGATATTGGCCAGGGTGACCCCGGCCAGCGGGCCCTGGCCCATGGTGCCCACCATGAAGGTGTCCACCAGGCCCAGAGAGTTGGTGATGAGATTCTGGAACAGGATGGGGAGGGCCAGCGCCAGCAATCGGCGGTAAAAGCCCTTCTCCCGCTGGAATAGCTTGAACATATTGGTCGGAAGCTCCTTTGCCGCACCGGCCAATCAGTGCCGGCGGTATTTTTAAGATAGTGTGGTGAACAGGCTGTCCGCCGCGTCCTTGAGGGCGGATGCCAAGGCATCCGCTTCCTCCTGGGTGGAGTCCGGCGAGAAGGACAGCCGCAAGGCCCCGTCCAGCCAGGGTTTGGGCAGGTTCATGGCGGCGAACACGTGGCTGGGCTTGCCCTTGTGGCAGGCGGAGCCGGAAGAGACGCACACGCCCCTGTCCCCCAGCACCCGGACGATCACCTCGCTCTTGTAGCCGGGGAGGGTGACGGCGCAGATGTGGGGCGCGTCCCCGACGGAGATGACCTCCAGCTTGGGGACGGCCTCCTTCAATTTAGAAAGAGTGTATTCCTTGATGGCGGCGGCCCGCTCCAACCGGCCCGGGTCGGCCAGGTTGGCCCGGACGGCGGCGGCGAAGGCCGCGATCTGCGCCGTGGCCTCGGTGCCGGAGCGCAACCCCTCCTCCTGGCCGCCCCCGGTGAGCAGGGGGCGCAGGCGCACGCCTTTTTTGATGTACAACGCCCCGACGCCTTTGGGCGCCCCAACCTTGTGGCCGCTGACGGTTACCAGGTCCGCGCCCAGGCGGACCAGCGGCTCGGGGGTTTTCAGAAAGCCCTGCACCGCGTCACAGTGGAGCAGGATAGAGGGGTCAAAGGCTTTGACGGCTTTTACACACTCCGCCACGGGCAGAATCACGCCGGTCTCATTGTTCACCAGCATCATGGACACCAGCGCCGTGTCGGGCCGCAGGGCGGCGGTGAACTGCTCTGCCGTGATCCGGCCCGCCCGGTCCGGTTTCAGATACGTGACCTCGTATCCCTGCCGCTCCAAATCCCTGCACGTCTCCAGCACGGCGGCGTGCTCGATGGCGGTGGTGACGATATGCCTTCCCCTCCGGCGGTTGACCTCCACTCCGCGGCGGATGGCCCAGTTGTCCCCCTCGGTGCCGCAGGAGGTGAAAAACAGCTCGGTGGGAGAGCAGCCGAAGGCCCTGGCGACGTCCTCCCGGTCCTCCTTCACCCGCAGGGCGGCCTGACGGGCATATTCATAGCGGGAGGAGGGGTTGCCAAACTGCCCTAAAGCCTCCGCCATGGCCTGGACGGCTTCGGGCCGCACGGGGGTGGTGGCTGCGTAGTCAAAATAAATGAGCTGGTCCATGGCGGTTCTCCTCCCATCGTGTCTACAGCATTCCTTGTATTGTACCGTTTCCCGCGCAGAAAGTCAACGGGGGGACCGGCGGCTTTTCCGGAAAGGTTTATGCTGGTATAAAATCCCGCGTTCCGTTAAGTTTTCACGGAATTTTCCGATATTCAAAGATAGATAAGTACGAATTGTTGTCGTTTCATACACGCGGTATCATAAAGGAGGGCTTTCCCATGTCCGATCTATCCGTCAATTCCGCAGCCACCCGGGTCATAGCGGCCCATGGCGCTTACATGACCAAATTCGAGCCCGAAAAGCGGAAGCTGGATTTTTCCAACGCGGTGCAGAATCGAGGCGGAACGGATGCCCTATGAGGACGGCTGGCAGCGGCTGTGGGGGGTGGAGACCGCTGAGACCACAGCGGAGGACGGAACAGTCACCCGGACCGCGTCCGGCAGCGTGAACATCATCGGGGTCAACGGCTTCCACTACCGCGGTTCCGCAGCGTTCAGCGTCAGCGTGACCTTTGACCCGTCCGGCTATGAGGAGGGACAGCTCAGCGGCGGGGTGGACCTGATGGCTGCGGCCTATGAGGCACAGAAGCAGGCCGTGCGGGACAGCTTCTCCGGGTGGGAGCTCCAGGAGCTGGAGCTCACCGCCGCCGGGGTGCGCGGAGGCCTGAACCTGAACGTGTGAGATTGCCGTTCCTGTGTCCGCTGCGGGGAAAAGAGAGTTGACAGCCGGTGAGAACAGGTATATGATTCCAGCAAACCAATACAAAGGAGTTGTTTGCCATGATCCCCACCCCCGAACAGGCATGGGAGCTGTTGTGTGAATTCAACGAGGGCGAGTTCCACCGCAAGCACGCCCGCACCGTGGGCGACGTGCTGCGCTGGTTCGCCCAGGAGTTGGGCTACGGCGGGGACGCCGATTTCTGGGAGGCTGTGGGTATCCTCCACGACCTGGACTTTGAGCGGTGGCCCGAGGAGCACTGCGTCAAGAGCCAGGAGCTGATGCGGGCGCGGGACATCGACGAGTCCGTGATCCACGCCACCGCCAGTCACGGCTATGGGCAGTGTGTAGACATCCAGCCGGAGCATCAGATGGAAAAGGTGCTCTTCGCCGTAGACGAGCTGACGGGCCTCATCGGCGCGGCGGCCATTATGCGGCCCTCCAAGAGCGTCGGCGACCTGGAAGTCAAGTCGGTGAAGAAGAAGTACAAGGACAAGAAATTTGCCGCCGGGTGTTCCCGGGAGGTAATCGAGCAGGGTGCGGCCATGCTGGGCTGGGAGCTGGACGAGCTGATCGGCAAGACCATCCTGGCCATGCGCGCCAGCCCCAACGTGGACTGATGGAGCCCATCGCCCACATCCGCTCGGACTTCCCCACCAAGTTCGGCGTGCCCCGGCAGGCGGGGTTGGTGGAGGAACTGCGGGCCACGGTGGTGTTCCAGCCGCCCTACCGGGTGGCGGAGGCCCTGCGGGGCATCGAGGGTTTTTCCCATCTGTGGCTCATTTGGGAGTTTTCCCAAAACAGGCGGGATGGCTGGTCGCCCACCGTCCGCCCGCCCCGGTTGGGGGGCAACCGGCGGCTTGGCGTATTCGCCACCCGGTCCCCCTTCCGGCCCAACCCCATCGGGCTGTCCTGCGTGCGCCTGGAGGGGGTGGAGCCGGATACCCCCGATGGCCCTGTCCTCCATATCTCCGGGGCGGACATGGTGGATGGCACCCCCATCTTTGATGTCAAGCCCTATGTTCCCTACGCCGACTGCCGCCCGGAGGCGGTGGGCGGCTTTGCCGGGACCGCGCCCGAGAGGGTATTGGAGGTAAACATCCCACCGGAGCTGCTGGCCCAGGTACCGGAAAACCGCCGGGAAGCCCTCGCCGGCGTGTTGGCCCAGGACCCCCGGCCCTCCTACCAGAACGATCCCCAGCGGGTGTACGGCTTCAGGTTTGCGGGGCTGGAGGTGCGCTTCACCGTGAGGGACGGGGCGCTGGTTGTCACGGATATTGCGAAGGGATAAACAATACCGCGTGAGCCTGTCAAACGACTGGTTCACGCGGTATTGCTTTATTCACGAAAATATTTAGACGCTTTCCAGGAATACTTTGTTTCGGGCCTTTTAATTGGTTCGGAGCGCGGCCAGGGGAGAATGGGGTCTGTCAACAAAAGTACCGTTCCGGGCTGGGAGTGATTGATAGGTTCTTCCTCGGTGCAAATTTGACGCATGGGGTCCGGAGTTCTGCTTTTATCAGGTTTCATGATGAGACCTCCCCTCTATACAGTATATTATAAGACATAAAATGATGATTGTCAATCACTTATGCAGATCGTGAGTCGGTTTTCTTCCAGGCGCTTCCTTAGTACAATACATACTGTAGGGAGGCGTCGAAGTGAAAGAAGAATATTGGGAACGTTATATGAAATTTGGGCTGAATGTAGTGTATTATCGAAAGAAAAACAGATGGTCTCAGACACAGCTTGCAGAAGCTGCTGATATAGACCGCACATATGTGAGCTCAATCGAGTTAGGAAAAGTAGGCCCTTCTTTTGATGTGTTATTTAAACTCTCTGATGCATTGGGCATCGAGACAAAGCAGTTATTTGATTTCAGAGAGGATTAAAAGGACGCAGAAGCTTGACAAGCCTCTGCGTCCTCTTGATATATCGTGCTGTTTACTTGGTGAACTGCTCCACCAGCTCGGCCACCTTGTCCACGCAGCCGCCGCAGTGGGTGCCCGCGCCGGTGGCCTCCTGAACAGCCTCCAGCGTGGTATTGCCAGCCTCAACAGCAGCCTTGATGTCGCCCACGGTGACACTGCCGCAGAAGCATACGGTTTCGTTCAGATCCATCAGACGGTCCTCCTGAATTACTTGAAGTACCGCTCCAGCAGGCCCTTCAGCGCCTTGCCATGCCGGGCCTCGTCGCGGGCCATCTCATGCACGGTGTCGTGGATGGCGTCCAGGTTGTTCTTCTTGGCGCAGGCGGCCAGGTCGAACTTGCCCTGGGTGCGCCGAACTCGCAGTCCACACGCCAGGCCAGGTTCTTCTTGGTGTCGGCGGTCATGCTGGGCTCCAGCTCCTCGCCCAGCAGCTCGGCGAACTTGGCGGCGTGCTCGGCCTCTTCGAAGGCGGCGCGGCGGTTGCACTTGTGCAAGTTTTCACATGGCTCAATCGAAAAAAGTTGCACTCGAAATTACACATTTCGGGAGGCAGCAACATGGGAAAGCAAAATGACGCAGGAGTGTTCCAGTTGGAAAGCGGGCTGTGGGCTTTTCGATATACGTTCACCCGTGACGGGAAACGCATATCGAAACAGGGCAGCAAGGATGAAAACGGCTGTCCGCTGAAAACCAAACGGGCGGCAATCAAAGCGCGGCAAATGGCGGTGGATAACGAACAGAACGCCCGCAAGCCAAAGCCCACGGTCAGAAAGACGGTGGCGGAGGTCTATCAAGAATATTGCGAAAAGGGGCGGAGCGGCAAAGCCTACAACACCATTCGCAAACAAGAAAGCCTGTGGGTCAATCACCTGTGCGCCGCTTTTGGCAAACGCTACATTGATGAAATCAGCGCGGCGGAGGTCGTGGACTACTTGACCGAACTGTATTATAACCGGGGGCTGTCCTATCGCTATGTCGAAAGTTTCTTGAAAATGTTCTACCTGATTTTCGGTCAGGCGTATTCCCGCAACTATCTGGCTGTGGATAGCTACAATAAGTTGTGTACCAACGAGGACACGAAAATCCACATGCCAAAGCTGAAAACGGATGATGATATTGACATTGTAGCGTTTAGCCGGGAGGAACTTGTGATTTTGGATGATTATTTCCGGGGGACGAATGCGGAAACGGCGTACATGCTGGGGCGGTTCTGCGGGCTGCGTATCAATGAATGTTTCGGGCTGAAATGGGAAAATGTAGACGTTGAGCGTGGCACGATTTTGATTGACCGTCAAATGCAATATCAGGATGGACTTATCAAGTTAGTGCCGCTGAAAACCCACAACGCCAGACGGACGATTTACATGTGCGATAAATTGAAAGCGTACTTTCAAGAATTGGCGCGGCGGCGGTCAGAGGATGAAATTCAATTTGCCGCGCTGCGCTCCCAAAATCAACGGCTCATTGAGGATTTGGGCGGCAAACAGATTTTTTCCACGGAGCTTGTCAACTGTCTGCCTACCGGGAAAATCCAGACGGTGAACTCCATGAAATACCCCACACGGGAAATCAAAGCCCGGTTTCATATTGACTTCAAATATCACCACTTGCGGCACACCTATGGCACGCTCATGGCGGAAATGAATACCCCCACCCATTTGCTGTGCAATCAGATGGGGCATGGAAATATTCAAGTGACACAGCGGTATTATATCGCCGTGTCGAAGTCGGGGGTCAATATTCTGCAAAGCAATCTGAACATGCTCTAATGACTTCCTACAAGAAAGCAGATAGAAACGGCAAGTTTCTATCTGCTTTCAGCATCTTTTATCAAGTTTCGTATCTCCCGGCAATATCTTTCAAGAACTTTTTCATATCCGCCACCACATCGGGGGGATTGATAATCGTTGCCCTTTCCCGAAAGCCGCATACCCACGAAAAAAATTGGTCGCTTATCTCCACATCGGCGGTCACTACAAAATGTTGCTCCCCGTCTGGCCTGTAAAATACATCGGGGGCCATTCCAAAGCGTTCTATTGCTGTGTCCAGTAGCGGACTGTCAAAGTGAATACTGACGCGCTTTTGCTCTCCTCCAAACATGGAAAACACGCGGCGGGTGTATGTTTCTATGTCGATAGCGTCAAAGGCTTCTGCGCCCTCTCGCGGCTCGTCCAAGGCTGTTACTTCTTTCATACGGTCAATACGATATGTCCGCATGTCCTGGGATTTATCGTCATAGGCCAGCAGATAATAATTGCCCTCGTTTATCAGCAGCTTATAGGGGCTAACTTTGTAGGTGGCTCCCCTGTGGCGTTCTACTTGGGTATTTTTATTTTGAATTGTGTACTTCAAATATTTGAAACTGATTTTCTGCGGGGGTTTAGGTTTTCCATTCTCTTTATCAGCCATAGCAGCTTGAATAATACCGATAATCAACAGAATATCCCTGCGGGTAGTCTTTACTCTGTCGCATAGAAAAATTTCCCTCTCTAATTCCTCGGCTTGGTAGCTGCTGCAAAATTGGCTTATCGTGTAAACAAGTTCTTTTGCCTTTTCAGCGGAGATAAACTTCGTCGCGTGAACACATTCCGCCAGTAGGCGCAAATCCTCAAATTCAAATTGCCGGGATAATAGGCGGTATCTTCCGCCCTGGCCCCCGTCTATGTCCATGCCGAACACATCACGGAGGGCGGCAATATCACGGTAAATGGCGCGGCGTTCCGATTTAATACCACATTCATTTTGGAGATAGTCGGTAATGTCCCCGGCTGTGACGGGGTGGTTTTCATCTGAATTTTCCAGAAAGTATTTAGCCACATAAAGCGTTTTCAGCTTTTGGTTTTCTGACTTTGCCATTCCGGGGACCTCCCCTTCCTATGCTTTATATGGCATATCATACCGTGAAAACGCTGTTCTGTCAATGAATGGGGGG
>CAJTTS010000098.1 GCA_910579155.1 uncultured Oscillospiraceae bacterium
TAGTCGCTGCCCAGCTTGGCGAACACCTTGTTGAAGGACACCCCCACCGAGATGGTCAGACCCAGCTCCTCCCGGACGGTGTCCCGGAGGCGGTCGGCCAGTGCCTTGGGGTCGCCGCCGAACAGGTGGAGGGTGCCCGTCACGTCCAGCCAGCTCTCGTCGATGCCGAAGGGCTCGATTAGGTCGGTGAACCGGTCGTAGATGGCGTTGACCTTCTTGGAGTACTCCCGGTAGAGGCCGTGGTGGGCGGGGAGGAGCACCAGGTCCGGGCACTTCTGCCGGGCCTGCCAGATGGTCTCCGCCGTGCGCACCCCCAGTTTTTTGGCGGGCTCGTTCTTGGCCAGGATGATGCCGTGGCGGCTGTTCGGGTCGCCGCACACCGCCGTGGGGACGTGCCTCAGCTCCGGGTGGGAGAGCAGCTCCACCGAACAGTAGAAGCTGTTGCAGTCGCAGTGATAGACGATCCGGTCCATGGCCTCCCCCCCTTTTTGGGGATAGTATACACCATGCGTTTTGATTTGTCAAACGTTTGTTCTCGGCGTCGGGCCGTGGACGGAAAGATCCGCCACCCCCGCGGGAGCGGGGGTGGCGCCGAGGTCTAACCGATGAATTGTACGCTGTTCACGCACACGAAGTACAGCCGGCCATCGGCCTCGTTGGCCAGCACCAGCACATTGCCCACAGTGCCCAGCAGCTGCACGCCGCGCACCACCAGCAGCCCCGCCGCCAGGGTCACCCGGCGGCTCAGATTGTTCTGGGCCAGGGTGGACAGCAGCCCGGCGGCGCAGCAGCAGTCCCGGCCGTCGCAGGCACAGGAGCAGTAGGCTGCGCCGCAGGGGGAGCCCACGGGGTTCAGCCGCTGGGCCAGCAGGGAGCGGACGCACCGGAAGTTCCGGGCGGTCACCTCTTGGGCGGTGAGGTCCCCCTCGGGACAGGCCGCTGCGGCCTGGATCGCCACCGCGTCCAGCTCGCACAGGTTGATCTGGGCGGCGGTGAAGCCCACGGGGCGGCCGGCGGCGGTGTACAGCTCGGCGTCGATGTCCAGCAGGTCGCAGCTGCACGGCGAGAACCGCCGGAAGCTGCCCGACAGGGCCCTCAGGTTGTCGGACGCGTCGCTGGGATCGCAGGGCGGGGCGGGCTTATCCCCGGCGCCGACGTCCGCCTGGCCCCCGGCGCCCCCGGCGGCGGGCTTCCCGCCGGTCAGAGTGGTCCCGGCGGTGTAGGTGCCGGTCAGGAATGCGGCGGTGTCGAAGTCCAGCAGGCAGGAGATCCGTTCGTCGCACAAAAGGCCCAGCGCCGCCCGGAAGCTCTGCTTGCAGCAGCAGCCCTCCTCCACCTGGGGGGGCTGGGGGGCGGGCGCGGGGGCGGGACGGCAGCAGCAGATCATCGGCTGGCAGTAGTCCGGGCCCTGGCCGCAGCCGCTGTCCGGACAGTCGGAGGGGGGCATGGCCCCGCCGCAGCCGCAGT
This sequence comes from uncultured Oscillospiraceae bacterium, assembly GCA_910579155.1. Next base: position 1,468 of record CAJTTS010000098.1, read on the forward strand.
CGGAGGGGGGCGCGGGGGTCCCGCTGCAGCCGCAGCCGGGCTCCTGGGGCGGAGGGCCGGGGCGGCGGCAGGCGGTGCCGGCGGCGAACTCCTCCGCCGTCATGGCATAGCCCTTGGCGGGCGCGTTGAGATAGAATTGGCTCATGAGTACGCTCCTTTCACCGGCCCTGGGGACCTGCGCCCGCGGCCGGGAACGCCTTGGCCGGACGGCCGCCTGGGCGCGCGGATGCAGGTCCCATACCCGGCAGGCCCGCCGCCCGCGCCGGGGGCCGGGTCCGGCGCGGGGGAGCGGGCAGAGCGCCCGCCTGGGTCTGCCCCAGTCTATGCCCCGGGCCGCCCCGCGGCCACACGGCCCGGGGGACAAGTCCTAAAAACGGGACCGGTGAAAAAAGATCCTGCTGGATATGGAGATCGCTGTTGACTTTCACCACAAGATATAGTACTATGGAAAGGCGCTCATCCCAGGACGGGACATACAACATATTGTATACGGACGGATAAGGCGCGGAAAATGACACAATATAGGGGTGCCGGCAATGAAAGTCATCAAGAGAGACGATTCTATCGTCGAATTCGACCGCTCGAAGATCGTGAAGGCCATCCAGAAGGCCAACGCCGCGGTGGACGAGCCCTACCGCATCGACGAGGGGTCCATCGACGCCATCGCGGACGCCGTGGCCGCCACCCGCGGCCGCCAGCGCCTGCTGGTGGAGGACATACAGGACCTGGTGGAGACCAAGCTGATGGCGGCGGGGAAATATGAGCTGGCCAAAGCCTATATCATCTACCGCTACACCCGGGCCCTGGTGCGCAAGGCCAACACCACCGACGAGTCCATCCTGTCGCTGATCCGCAACGACAACAAGGAGCTGGCCGAGGAGAACGCCAATAAAAACACCGCCATCGCCTCTACCCAGCGGGACTATATCGCCGGCGAGGTGAGCCGGGATCTGACCCGCCGCATCCTCCTGCCCGAGCACATCTCCAAGGCCCACGACGAGGGCGTGATCCACTTCCACGACGCGGACTACTTCGTCCAGCACATCTTCAACTGCTGCCTGGTGAACATCGGCGACATGCTGGACAACGGCACCATGATCAACGGCAAGCTCATCGAGCCCCCCAAGAGCTTTCAGGTGGCCTGCACCGTGGTCACCCAGATCATCTCCTGCGTGGCCTCCAACCAGTACGGCGGGCAGAGCGTGGAGGTGAGCCACCTGGGCAAGTACCTGCGCCTGACCTATGAGAAATACCTCCACAAGACGAGGGAGACCGCCCCGGAGCTGCCCGAGGCCACCATCGAGAAGCTGGCCGCCGCCCGCACCCGGGACGAGCTGAAGAGCGGCGTGCAGACCATCCAGTACCAGATCAACACCCTGATGACCACCAACGGCCAGTCCCCCTTCGTCACCCTGTTCCTGGTGCTGCGGGAGGACGACCCCTACATGGAGGAGAACGCCGCCATCATCCAGGAGATCCTCTCCCAGCGGCTGGAGGGGATCAAGAACGAGAAGGGGGTGTACATCACCCCCGCCTTCCCCAAGCTGGTGTACGTGCTGGACGAGTGCAACAACCTCACCGGCGGCAAGTATGATTACTTAACAGAACTTGCCGTCAAGTGCTCCGCCAAGCGGATGTACCCCGACTACATCTCCGCCAAGAAGATGCGGGAGCACTACGAGGGCAACGTGTTCTCCCCCATGGGCTGCCGGTCCTTCCTGTCCCCCTGGAAGGACGAGGACGGGAACTACAAGTTCGAGGGGCGGTTCAACCAGGGGGTGGTGTCCCTCAACCTGCCCCAGATCGGCATCCTCTCCGGCCAGGATGAGGACAAGTTCTGGGCGCTGCTGGAGGAGCGGCTGGAACTGTGCTTCGAGGCCCTGATGTGCCGCCACAACGCCTTGAAGGGCGTGCGCTCCGACGTGTCCCCCATCCACTGGCAGTACGGGGCCGTGGCCCGGCTGGACAAGGGCGAGACCATCGACGAGCTGCTGTACGGCGGGTATTCCTCCATCTCCCTGGGGTATATCGGGCTGTATGAGGTCACCAAGCTGGTGAAGGGCTGCTCCCAGACCGAGCCGGAGGGGGAGGACTTTGCCCTGCGGCTGATGAACCACCTGCGCGCCACCACCGACCGGTGGCGCAAGGAGACCAACATCGGCTTCGCCCTGTACGGCACCCCGGCGGAGAGCCTGTGCTACCGCTTCGCCCGCATCGACAAGGAGCGGTTTGGGACTATACCTGATGTGACCGACAAGGGATATTACACGAATAGTTATCATGTGGACGTGCGGGAGGACATCGACGCCTTCTCCAAGTTCACCTTCGAGAGCCAGTTCCAGAAGATCTCCTCCGGAGGGTGCATCTCCTATGTGGAGATCCCCAACATGCGCCACAACCTGGAGGCGCTGAAGGACGTGGTGCGCTTCATCTACGACAACATCCAGTACGCCGAGTTCAACACCAAGAGCGATTACTGCCAGGTGTGCGGCTACGACGGCGAGATCGTCGTCAACGAGGACAACGAGTGGGAGTGCCCCTGCTGCCACAACAAGGACCACGCCAAGATGAACGTGACGCGGCGGACCTGCGGCTACCTGGGGGAGAACTTCTGGAACGAGGGCAAGACCCGCGAGATCGCTTCCCGAGTGCTCCACCTGTAAAAAAGAGGAAAGGGACGGCCGTGCCGGCCGTCCCTTTTTCGTGAAATGAGGAATTCTGCCATGAATTATGCCACCATCAAATGGGCCGATGTGGCCAACGGCCCCGGCGTGCGGGTGTCCCTGTTCGTGTCCGGGTGCACCCACCGCTGCCCCGGCTGCTTCAATGAGGAGGCCCAGGACTTCAGCTATGGAAAGCCCTTCACCGATGTGGAGGAAGAACAGATATTGGAGGCCCTGGCTTTTGGCCCCATCCGGGGCCTGTCCCTGCTGGGGGGGGAGCCCTTCGAGCCGGACAACCAGCGCGCTCTGCTCCCCTTCCTGCGGCGGGTGAAAGAGAAGTGCCCGCAAAAGGAGATCTGGTGCTACTCCGGCTATACCCTGGAGGAGCTGTGGGGGGAGAGCAGGGCAAGGTGCGAGGCCACCGGCGAGGTGCTGTCCCTGATCGACATCCTGGTGGACGGCCCCTACGTGGAGGCGGAAAAGGATCTGGGCCTGCGCTTCCGGGGGTCGGCCAACCAGCGGATCCTGGACGTCCCCGCCAGCATGGAAGCCCATGCCCCCGTCCTCTGGGACGGGGAGACCAGGATCCAGCCCATCACGGCGGAGAGGGGGGGATCGAGATGACCGGCTCTGTTTTGGTCAAGCGCCTGGACCCCCGGGCCAAGCTGCCCGTCTACGGCTCGCCGGACGCCGCCGGGGCGGACCTCTACGCCCTCACGGCCGGTCCCGTGGCCATCCCCCCCGGTCGGACCGCCCTGATCCACACCGGGCTGGCCCTGGCCATCCCCCGGGGCTATGTAGGGCTGGTGTGTGCCCGGTCCGGCCTAGCCTCCAAGGAGGGGCTGGCCCCGGCCAACAAGGTGGGGGTGATCGACGCGGACTACCGGGGGGAGCTGATGGTAGCCCTCCACAACCACAGCGGGGAGGAGCGGGTGGTGGAGGACGGCCAGCGGGTGGCCCAGCTGGTGGTGGTCCCCTATCTGAGCGCCCGGTTCGCCCCGGCGGAGGAGCTGGAGGACACCCAACGGGGGAGCGGCGGCTTCGGCTCCACCGGCGCGAGATAGGCAGGGCCTGCTTCGACACATTGGCAATCCTGCTGAAAAGGATCTGCGACTCCCTTTTCAGATTGGTGTTGCAAAAAGCCGCTTCATCAAACCGCGCATCAAAATATCCAAAGTGAGCAATCCCTGTTGATGGATGACTGTCCGATAAACCGGAATTTATGCAAAAGCAACTAACATTGAAGCAATAAAATTACCCGCACCATGTAACAATATGCTTGGGATAATTGAGCCATTAAAAATTTTTTCGTTTAGCCATCCCAGTAATAACGCCCCTATTCCAGTAAATATAAAGGTCAATGTATGATACCATAATCCCACATCAAGTCCCGCTAAAACATAAAGAATATTGTGCATTAGTCCAAATAAAACTGCCTGTAAAATAATTCCCTTAACTACCCCCGCTTTCTTGCAAAGCCGTTTGCAGAGAAATCCCCGGTACAAAATTTCTTCCGCTACTCCATTCGCAATAAAATTTTCAATTAAAGCTGGTAAAATAGCCACTGCTCCAATTCCTGCGAAAGCATTAGCGGATACAGAAGAACTATTTTCTATATATGCTAACGTTTTGGAATCAACAAATTGTGTAAAGTCAAAATTATAAAAAAAGTAATAAATAATTGCAAAAAGAAACAATACCCATAACTTGCTATTCAATTGGGGTTTAAAAAAGCCTATCCATCTAAAAAAACCTTCCTCTTTTCGGTGTCTGAAAAACCACCAAATAATCGGCAATATTGAAAACACTATCAAATTTATAATTGTTGTTGTTATGCTTGATATGATAAGTTGCAATTTATTGTCCTCCCAAATCCTGATTTGAACCACATGATTTCATAGCTATTCATTAGCCACTGTGGTTTTTTAATAAAGTCCTCCGAAAGCCTTGCAAATAAAGGATTTTTCGCATTGTCCTCGCCGTATCCCTTTATCTGATTTCACGCATTGTTGTCCTTAACTTGACCCCGCATAAGGGAAAAATCAAGGGAAGGAAAAGCTGGTAACAAACTATAAAACAGCGTGGCAATCGGGGAACTGTGACGTATGTGCGAATATATTATAGCGGAGGATTTCAAAATGGACAAGTACATTTTTGACGAAAGCAACGGCCTGTGGTATGAGCTGATTGGCGACTACTACTTTCCCTGTCTGACTGTACCCGCTGAAGAAAAACAACCTGTCGGCATATGGGGCCAACGGCACCTGCGGTACATTAGGGAATACCGCAAGGCCCGCTATACCAGCTTGTTGCTCGGCGGCAGCCTGAACAGCTATCTTGCCGATATTGACCAGCAGGCGCAGGAGCGGTTGGACATCATCATCCGGCAGATGGCCCAAGCTCAAGGCATTACCGAGACACTGAAAGTTACCGACCAAATGGCATGGGTTGGCAGGGTAAATAATATCCGGGCATCGGCAACCGAAATCGTGAACAAGGAAATCATATATGCATAAGGCTAAATGGCGGCGGGGATATATCCTCGCCGCCATTGTTACCTGTCAATCCGTGGGCTTGCCCTTATTGGCTGCGCCTGATACAATGGAGTTCAAATTGAAAACTAAATTTTTCCGAAAAATCTTGTAAGGTTTTCAGATATTTCCTGTCTTATAGGTTGAAGGAACCTTCAAAGCATGGGAAAGGGGGAGATTGTATTGGAGGACAGTCAAATTGTAGAGCTATATTGGCAAAAGAATGCGGACGCCATATCTGAAACCGCCAACAAGTACGGCCCATACTGTTTCACGATAGCCGACAACATCCTGCACTGTGCTGAGGATTCCGAGGAGTGCGTCAATGATACCTGGCTCCACACATGGAACGCCATACCGCCGCAAAAGCCCAATGTGTTTCGGATGTTTTTGGCAAAGATTACCCGCAACCTTTCGTTCAATCGCTTTAATGCAAGATGTGTTGACAAGCGGGGTGGCGGTGAAATTATTCTTGTTCTGGACGAACTGGGAGAATGTGTTGCTGGCGGGTCGGATGTTGAGACTGCGTATGAGGCTGCGGAATTGGAACAGTGTATTTGCCGCTTTGTTCGGACACTCCCGGAACGGGACAGAAATGTATTTGTGCGCCGCTATTTCTTTACCGAGCCAATACCCGCAATTGCAGAACGGTATGGTTTAACTGTAAACAATATCACAGTAATTCTTAGCCGGACACGGAAGAAACTTAAAGTTGAACTCACAAAGGAGGGGTATTTATGAACAGTAAAGACCTATATAATGCGATTGGCAAAGTGGATGATGACGTTTTAGAGCAAAGCGAAGTTGCCAAAAAGAAAATCGGCTGGTTAAAGTGGGGGGCTTTGGCGGCGTGCCTTTGCCTGACAGTGGGGGCACTTCTTTGGCCTAAAGGCCCACAGGTAGCGGTAAAGGAAATTGGAAGCCTGGAGGAAGCGGCGGCGTCTTACGGCGATCATCTGCTGGCCGAACGGCTGTCAGCCCCCGGCGTTCGAACCACTGGTATCCGCCTGAGCTATACGAAGGGCGGGGATGCCTCCGACCCTGCCGCTTGGGACACTCTGTCGGTCACAGGAGATTACAACGGCCAGGACTTTATCATGGATTGCAATTTTAACGGTCAGGGGAAGCAAACAAGCTCCGCCGAAGCCTATGCGGTAACCCAATATGGCGATGTAGAGGTAACAATTTACCAGGAGGAAAGCGGCTGGAGCAATCGTAAGCCGTTCCTCTATCGGGCCGAGTTTACTTTGGACAACGTGGCCTACAATCTATCCATCCATTCTGATAAACCGGAGGATATTTACACCTATCTGGACCTGGTTCTGGGTGAAGCTGAAATCGGCGGGAATCAGTCTGGAGCTACGCTGACCGATGTACTGGGCTTTGGCGTATGCCGCATTGAGATGGAGGAAATTGCCCCTTACCAGTACAGGTGGCACTACTACGTTAAGGTGGATGGCGAGGACGTATGTGTGGCGGAACAGTTTGGCTATGACGGGCCTGAAGCATGGAGCCGGGATTTGGATGGCGATGGTGTGCCTGAATTGATTTGCAATAGCACCTATGGAGACGGAGTTGAAAGTGTTATTGTCTATCGCAACAACAACGGCATTATTGAGGTCGGCAACGTCAGGAAGTCCTACTATGAGGAAAAGTTTGGCTGGACTCATGTTTTGGAAGGCGGTACATTCAGTCTCCCTGTTGAGCGATACGACCCGGAACAGGGTGTTTTTACTGCAACCGATTACTACACCCAAGGCTACGATGATCCGGTAACAGTGGAGTTCGATGATGGTTTGGAACCCTTTGAGTTCTTTCCATTCAAACATTTACCCGTATAATTTATAGCATTATAGTCAATGTAAGCACCGCACAGCGAACTAAGCCGTGCGGTGCTTTTTTATCTGCTGTCCCTGTCAACGACCCTCCTGCGTGGCTGTGGCTGTCGCTGTCTACCCTCGTCCTGCAACCGCCGCAGCCGTTCCCGGACGCTTCTCGGTTCCGGGGAACGCTCTTTTACGGCGGGCCGCTGGCGCTCCTGCACCTTCCGCTCCCACTCGGCCATCTCTCGGTTATACTGGCTGACAACGGCCTCGGCCTTGCGGTAGGTGGTCGTAAACGCCTGCACATCGGGATAGCCCTCCGCCTGGACGATGGACGGAAGTGCGTCCAGCCTGTGGCCGATCTCCTGCTCCGTCCGCTGTATCTGCCCAGCGATGTCTTTGCGTTCCTTGGTCTTAAAGATACCCGTGGCGGCGGCAAGCTGCTGTTTCAAGTCTGGCAACACATCCTCCTGCAAGTATCGGATGCCTTTGGCCTCGTCCCGCACTCGTATCATCAGGCCCCGCATGGCTCGGAACTCCGCCATATCAATGTCCAGCGTGGGCTTCGGTGGCATTGCCCGCTGGCGGATCAACCCTTGCAGGAAGTCCTTTGCTTTGCCTACGATTGCCCGGAACAGGCTGGGGAGCCACCCGGCCTGGTGGATAGACTGCCGCACCTTCTCGTGTATCTCAGCCTGCTTGACCTCCAATATCTCCGCTTCGGAAATGCCCGTCAGGAGCGCCATGTCCGCCGTTCGGTTCCACTCCTGACGGGCGGCGTTGTCCGCCCTGATTTCCTCCGCTTTGGGATTGTTCTTGCCTATCTTTTTGGTGGGTAGATATACGCTCTGCGGGTCAAACACCTTTAGCTGCTGTTCCGGGTCTGAGATATAGCGGTTGATAAGGCCGGTATAGAACTCCTTGACCTCGGCCACAAAGCCCTCCTGCTTAAAGCGGGTGTCTTTAACGCTGAACATATGGCTCTCGTAGACCTCGCCCTTTTTAATGGCGGTACAGCCGGGGCGTATTCGCCCGTCCTTCCCGGTGATCTCCTTCTTGGTGCGGACGTGCCTCCCCGCCTCGTCATAAAACATACTTCGGGTGGCAATCTTGACCACCGGCTCCAGGAGCAAGCGCCGCTCACTGAAAATCAGGTGGATGTGGTAGTTGGTCTTGGCCTTGTTGTGGTGCAGGCCGGACACACACTCTACATTGTACCGCTTTTGAAATTCCTCCGTGAACTTTGCCAGAACCCGCTGCGGGTCATAGCGTGTGAACTTCTCCGGCAGGGCGATGATGAACTCCCGCGCCTCAATACACGTCCCCTTGGTGCCACTCCGCTTGAACTCCTGCTGGTTTTCCCTTGCGAGGGAAGTCCAAAAGGCGGCATCGGCGGTGTTATAGGTGGCGTATAGATTTTCTTGTCTGGCGGGGCTGGTGATATAGGAAATGCGGCCTTTGACATTGGACAGCTTCGACATTTGGATGAAGCTGTGTCTCGTCATGCCTCCGTCCCTTCTCCGGCTGTGTCAGCCGGTGCGTGGAGCAGCAGCGGAACGCAAGGGCGATTTGGGGCAGTCCGCCGCTGTGCGGACTGCCCCAAACCGCACCGCCGCACCAGCGGCGGCAGCCCCCGGCAGGGCGAAATACACAGAGTACAAACCGAAGGTTTGTGCGATGGGTGTATTTCGCTCTCAAACGGCGAGGCCTTTGTGGTGGCGTTCGCTCCGCTCACGCCCTTTTGATTTGCCCCCATCACTCCACGCCCCGCACATCGTCCCTGACCAGTAGATTCCGCCCCTGGTTGGCCGACATGAACCGCTCCAGTGTGTCGCTGCGGATGATTGTCTTGCGCCCGACCTTGAGAACAGGCAGCTTTCTCCACTCCACCAGCTTCCGCATGGTGTTGCGTCCGATGCCGCTGCACTCGGCGGCTTCCTCGATTGTCATACCCATTTTAATCGTCGTCATTGATGTCAACCTCCTTCGATGTACTTATTTTGCAACTACTGACACTTTATTATAATCAAGCCACCGCCACTTGTCAACTCATTTTAAGAGAAATTTATAAAATAATTTGAAAATAGGGTTGCAAATTAAAATCGCTTGTGCTATACTAACACTTGATCGGAGGTGAATTTCTTGGATAACGCAGAAATGCTTACTCCAAAAGAGGTCGGCAAACGCATCAAAGAGCGCAGAAACGAGATTGGTATCTCCATGCCGGAGCTTGGACGGCGGGTGGGGGTCAACAAGTCCACCATCCAGCGGTACGAAACGGATGGGGTCAATCCCAACCGTAGCATGATTATCAACGGTTTGGCGGACGCCCTGCAAACCACCCCGGAATGGCTCGCGGGCCTGTCCGAGGAAAAAGAAGTCAAAGATGAGGATGGCCGAACCATCTGCGAGGGAGAGGTTTTAGACCATCTGAA